>JAEZCA010000006.1 GCA_023412665.1 Bacillota bacterium | reverse complement strand
TGGATAAAGAAATCACCCATATCAGGCCGGCTTCTGACAAGTGGTCGCTGAAAGAGATAATCGGCCATCTGATTGATTCCGCGTCCAACAACCATCAGCGCTTTGTAAGGCTTCAGCTTGGAGATCTGCAGGGTTTTCCCAACTATGACAAGGACTTGTGGATTGCTGCACAAAAATACAATGCAATGGACTGGAAGGATATCACGGCACTTTGGAGCAGTTACAACCACATACTGCTCAAGGTCATAGAGCATATGGATACCAACGCTATCGGCAATGTATGGCTCCTTGATGATAAGGAGCTTTCACTAGAATTTATTGTTAATGATTATTATAGACATTTGGAATGGCATATCGGGCATTTTGAAGAAAGGCTGAAGGAGCTGACCGAAGCTTGTTGAAACATAGTAGCGGTGCATCTGAAATGTGGGAAAGCTGAGTAATTTGTTTTTCTGTGAAGACAGTCAAAGGAGGACATTATATGAAGTTTGCAGGAGTATGCCTTATAACGGGTGATGTACCACGCTTATCCGAATTTTATATGAAGGTTTTGGGGGTTGAAGGTGAGGGCGACAGCACTCATATGGATCTGAAGGCACATGGAACCGGCCTTGCAATCTTTTCTGCAGAAGGCATGGAGGAAATGGCCCCCGGTTCGATGCAGGGCGCAGGCTATGGCAGCTTTACCATCAGCTTTGAAGTGGAGAATGTGGACTCTGATTATGAGAAAATTGTTGGAATGGGAATAAGCATTGTCAAACCGCCGCAAACTCACCCTTGGGGCTCCAGATCCTTTTGGTTCAGGGATCCTGATGGTAATATAGTCAATTTTTTCGGCAGGGTAAAGTAAACTATGTCGCTGGTTTGGCATATTAACGAGGCGGGAGATATGCTCGCCTTGTGGACTAAGAGGGGGGAAAATTATATGACGGAGCAAAAGTGTATTGAGCAGGTCGATGTTTTGAAGCACAACAGAGAGGCCTGGATCAGAGAATCAGAAAAGGGCAATATCTGGACCATGCCTGTGGATTCGCATACTATAGAGGAGGCAAGGAAGGGGAACTGGAGCGTTGTCCTTACACCGACAAAACCTGTGCCTTCGGATTGGTTCCCAGCGCTAAAAGGGATAAAGCTGTTGTGCCTGGCATCAGGCGGAGGACAGCAGGGGCCTGTATTAGCCGCAGCGGGAGCGGAGGTCACTGTATTTGACAATTGCCCGGCCCAGCTTGACAAGGACCGGCTCGTAGCTGAAAGGGACGGACTTGAGCTCAGGACGGTCCAGGGAGATATGCGTGATCTGTCAGATTTTGAGGATGAGAGCTTCGATCTGATATTCCATCCGGTTTCAAACTGCTTCATAGATGACATCAAAAGCGTCTGGAGGGAGTGCTACAGGGTCTTGAAAAAGGGAGGAGTGCTGCTCGCCGGCTTTGGTAATCCACTCATCTATATATTCGATATTGAACAGTGGGATAAAAATGAAAAGCTTGAAGTAAGGTACAGGATCCCTTATTCTGACATTGACCAATTGCCTGCGGATCAGCTTGAGAGCAGGATAAAGGCCAAGGAAACACTTGAGTTCGGGCATTCCCTCGAAGACCAGATAGGAGGCCAGATCAAGGCAGGCTTTGTTATCGCAGGCTTCTATGAGGATACCACCAGCGGTGACCTTCTTGGCCAGCATATCAATACTAAGATAGCGACTAAGGCTATAAAGCTGTGAGTGTTTTGAAATTTTCTAATATGTGAGGAGCAAATGTTAAGACTATATATAACGCGGCATGGTGAGACGATTTGGAATACACAGAAAAGGATGCAGGGCCATAAGGATTCAGAGCTGACAGAGAAGGGAAGACAGCAGGCAGCCCAGCTGGCCAGGGCACTGGAGACGGTTGAGTTTGAAGCAGTATATACCAGCTCCAGCGGAAGGACAATACAGACATCGCAGATAATCGCCGGAAAAAGGAATATACCACTCATACCCATGGACAGCCTCAGAGAAATAAATCTTGGGAAATGGGAGGGTATGTCAGTCTCCGATGTCGAGAGGGATTATCCTGAGGAGTACAGGAACTTCTGGGAATTCCCCCATTTGTATGAACCTGTCGGCGGAGAGAATTTTTCAGATATGACAGACCGGCTGGACAGTGCACTCAGATATATTGCTGAACGCCATGATAAAGGGAATGTTATGGTCGTGACCCATGCTGTCTCACTGAAGCTCATCACGCTGATAGTTGAACAAAAGGAACTGAAGGATCTGTGGAATGGAGCATTTATGCATCCCACAAGTCTTAGTATTATCGAATATGGGACTGACGGCTGGAAGGCTGTAAAATGGGGAGATATCTCCCATTATGACATTGAATTGGAATAAGTAATAAAGCTGGCTTACATAATGTACGTGAGCATTTTTCTTACACGCGGCACAAAATTTTTCAAGAAAGGAAAATTGCTATGGTATTGTGTTTTGGAGACAGTATAACTGAGGGCAGACCCGGCGCAACCTATCTTAAATATGTCAAATCGCCAAAGCAATACAAGAACTTCGGCCTTGGAGGCGATACGCTGATCGGAATGACAAAAAGGCTTGTGAGCGCTATTGAGGATCCGAAGTACAGGGACGTCAAGACAATAATTATTGGTATCGGCACAAATGATGTACTGCATCCTTATCTGAAGTTTTATAATAAAACCTGGAAAAAGATAGTTGCCGGACTTGTGCTCAGAGGGAGTGTGCCGTGCAGGGATGAAGCAGAATTCAGCCAACGTTATGAAAATCTGCTGCAAATATTGAAACAGGCCGGCAAGGAGACCATTATATTCGGAATACCGCTGCTTGAGACTGATATTGCCGAGCTCAATCAAAGGGCTGTTGAATACAATAAGATAATAATTGAGCTATGTGGTAAGTTCTCATTGACTTATATTGATATCATGGGCTTCCAGAGAGACATCAAGAACAGGCAAAACAACACAGGCTCCCACTTTTTCTCGAAGAATATATTTGAACCCGTGGTTCTTGCGATTTTAACCACTTACCTGCCATTTACCGACGAGGTAAGCAGGAGAAGGGGGCTTGCTGTCTCGGTGGATGGCGTCCACATGAATACGGTGTCGGCAAAAGGTCTGGCCGGACTCATAGACAATGCTGTCCGGGGCAGGATGTAAAGCAAGGGGAAGCTTTCATTTGCTTATAGTGGCCTTTATCTTAGTTGGTCTTGGAGTGCGGTGTGCAAAAACTCATACTTCTGGGCACATTATACTATTTGTGAGTTTCCATAACACTGAAATATCCGTATTATGTGCCCTAATCATAGAATAAATTCAATAAATTCAATGAAATCGTGCCCAGAACCCTAAAAATTTGCACAGCCACATATCTGGCTGGAGCGGGAAATAGTTACTTCGCGCTAAGTCACGCGTTGAATGTGATGCAAATCAATCATAAACCATTGCGTGATAAGCCATAATGTGGTAAAATAGAACACAAGTTCGATGACAACATATTGTGGGAGGCGGATAAATGGATCAGATAAAAATTACTGAGTTCCTCTTGAGGGCAAAAAAAGCGACCTATGCCGGGAAAGGACCGGAGTCGGCTCCTTCCAGACCTGTGTCACACGATCTGCAGTATGCTGAAGGAGACTTGCTTTATATTGATACGTATCTGGGCGGAGAGAAATTTGCCGGGGAAGAGGCTGTATGGGAAAGAGGACAGCCAATTTGGGCGATGAACTACTGCGGGAGAGTCATAGCTGAAGGCTTTTCAGGGGATTTTCTGAAGGAAGCACTAGCCAATGTGCCTTTTGACAAGCCTTATAGAGGGCCGTCAGAGTACCGAGTCGGTGAATATCTCTACAAGTGCAGTGTTACAGGTAATTTTCATTGGTACAATGGTTTTGAGGAGATATTCCACGGTGAGAACAAAGTGTATGAATGCATGTTTCACGGCGGAGATGTGAAGTGATTTCAAAGGAGTGTGCAAAATGGCAAGAAGTATTATCGATGCGGCTAAGACTCATTTCAAAATGTCATTTAAAATGTTGCAGGGATTGATCGCTAAATGCCCTGATGAACTGTGGGACAAAAAACGCGGAGGTTACGTGTTCTGGCAGCAGATCCTTCATGCACTTACCGGTGTCAATTACTGGATGAGGTTAAGCAATGAAAACTTTACTGAACCCTTTACGGGGAAGGTATTATATCCTGAACTGGAAAATGACCCTGTTGACAGTTTGACCAAGGAAGAGCTGCAAGGGTACTTCAATGAAGTCGCTGCTCTGTGTGAAGCATTCTTTGAAGGTAAGGATGATGCGTGGCTTGGTTCGGCATCTGTACTATATGATAAGATAAGTAACATGGATATAGTGTTCATGCTAGTCAGGCATATGCAGTATCATACAGGACATTGTGACAGTATTCTGAGGGAAAGCGGCCTTGAAGCAGTTGAGTGGCTTGATTACTTCGGAGATTGATAGTTTCATACCTGTCTTTTATTATGGTAAAATAAAGCCGTATCTTGTTAAAGGTGCTTATTCTATCCCTGATGGAGGCATATATGGGGCTCAGGATAGTGTATGGAAGGGCCGGGAGCGGAAAGACAAGCTTTTGTTATAATGAAATAAGAAGCAGTATAAATAAGGGCCATGCTTGTACTGAAAGCAGCGCTCATGATGCCGGAAAGCCCATACTGCTGATAGTACCGGAGCAGTTTTCTCTCCAGGCGGAAAAAAATCTGGCGAGCCTGACAGGGGCAGCGGGGATATGCAGAGCAGAGGTGCTGAGCTTTAGGAGGCTTGCATTCAGGGTTTTCAGCGAGGTCGGAGGAATAACACGCCGTCATCTGGATTCTGCAGGAAAAAGCATGCTGCTTTTTCGAATATTGGATAAGCTTGGCGGCCAATTGAAGTTCTTCTCACGGGCGGCACTCAAGAAAGGTTTTACTGAGACCCTATCCGATGCGATAACCGAGTTTAAGCGATATGATATTACACCTGATGAACTGGCTCAAACGACAGACAGGCTGCAGGATGGAACCCCGCTGAAGGACAAGCTTCTCGATTTGTCTCTTGTTTACTCTGAGTTTGAAAATATACTTCACAAAAATTATCTTGATGCAGATGACGACTTGCTGGAGCTGTACAAAAAGCTTGACCAATCGGCTCAATATGACGGCGCGGAGATATGGATAGATGAATTTTCAGGCTTTACGCCACAGGAATATAAGGTCATAATAAAACTGCTAAAAAAAGCAGCCCGTGTTACTGTCTGCCTCTGTACCGACTGTCTCTCAAACGATCCCGAAGATATTGCTCCCATGGTATTCGGACCTGTAAGGAATACTGCAGTCAAGCTGCTGAGGCTGGCAGCGGAGGAGGGGATCACTGTCGAAAGACCTGTCAGGCTTGGGGGATCGACAGGAATGGAAGGCCTCAGGGGGCCATATAGACAGAAAAACTCAAAAGATGCCAATGGCCTGGGCGAGGGAAGAGCGATTAGGTTCATGGAATCCGAGGTATTGGGACATCTTGAGCAAAATTTCTATAAATACCCTTATAAAAAATTTAACGGGCTGACAGAGGATATTTGTATAACCGCCTCTTCAAATCCATATTCGGAAGTGGAAGATACTGCAAGGGACATAATCAGGCTGTGCAGGGAATGTGGCTTCCGGTACAGAGATATCGCAGTGACCATGCGAAACCCTGACAGCTACAGCAGTATCGTTAAAAGCATTTTCAAACGTTACGGCATACCCTTCTTTCTGGACGGAAAGAGAGATATTGACGGACACCCGCTGATCGTATTCATTTTATCCGCCCTTGAAATATTCACAAGCAGTTGGTCCTATGAAGCAGTATTCAGATATGCCAAAACAGGGCTGTTGTCAGTTGACAGGAATGATTTGGATATTCTTGAGAACTATGTGCTGGCCAATGGAATAAGGGGAAATGTATGGAAGAGGGAAAGTGACTGGGACTATCCTGTGGACAGCAACCGCCTTGGGCAGGAGCCTTCAGGCCGGGAAACAGAACTGCTCGGCAAAATCAACGCTGCAAGGAGAAAGCTTGCTGAACCTCTGGAGGCTTTCAGGCAGAAAACAAAAGGCGGAACCTCCGCAGTAGTATTTTGTACTGCTTTATATGAGCTGCTGCGTGATACGGGGGCAGCTGAAAAAATTGAGGAGCTTTCTCAAAGATTTGCCGATAATGGACAGCTTGACAGGGCAAATGAATACCGTCAGGTTTGGAATATAGTTATGAATGTCTTCTCTCAGATAGTTGATGTGCTCGGAGAAGAAACACTAGGCACCGAACGTTTTACGGAGATACTTTCCGCAGGCTTTGCGGGACATAAGATGAGTCTTATTCCCCCTGCGCTGGATCAGGTTCTCGCCGGCAGCATTGAAAGAGCCAGAAGCCATGATATAAAAGCCCTCTATATTCTTGGCGTAAACGAAGGTATTCTGCCCGGCGGGAAAGTAGACGAGGGGATTCTCTCCGATATTGACAGAGACAGCCTTGGACAGTTGGGGCTGGAGCTTGCCGGCAATACAAAAAGCCGTTCGCTGGAAGAAAGATTCATGGTATACATGGCGCTGGCAACCCCCTCAAGGTGTCTGTGGCTTAGTTATCCCGCTGCTGACAGGGATGGAAAGGCGCTGAGACCGTCGCGCTTGATATCGGAAGTAAAAAGGATTATTCCCGGTGTAACCGAAAAAAGCACATTGATTGAGTATGGAGGCGGACTTCCGATGCCTTCTGCGGTGGAGCCGGTATTTGATGAGATGGTTTCACAGCTTCGAAGGCATTATGACGGTGAGCAAATTCATGAAGGCTGGAAAGATATTTACAAATGGTTTACAAGCAAAAGTGAGTGGAAGGATAAATGCAGGAATATTATTGATGGACTTGATTATACAAACCAGGCACAGGGTCTCACGGGTGACAGAGCGGCCAGGCTATATGGCAGACCTGTTTTTACAAGCATTTCCCGAATGGAGGCATATGCCTCATGTCCGTTCTCTTTTTATTTAAAATACGGTCTCAGAGCAAAGGAACGCCGTATATTCAGCTTCGATCCGACAGATGCCGGCACGTTTATGCACAGTATTATTGATGATTTTTCAAGGCTGCTGGTTAAAAACAACATCAGCTGGCGCAAGCTTGACAGCAAATGGTGCGCAAGTCAGGTCGCAAGGCTCGTTGACCATCATATGGCATCCCAGGGGAAAAGTATCCTGGGGAGCAGCAAAAGGTATCTTTACGTTTCCGACAGGCTTAAAAAAACGGTTGTCAAGGCTTTGATGCTGATCAGCAGACACATTGAAGCAAGCGGCTTCGAGCCTGCGGGCTATGAGGTCGAATTTGGTGAGAATGGCAGATACCCACCAATTACTATAGAGCTGCCCTCGGGTGAATGCGTGAAAATGACCGGCAGGATTGACAGGATAGACTCAATGACAAATGAGGACGGCACTTATCTGAGGATAATAGATTACAAGTCGGGTAACCGGGCGCTAAAGCTTGGCGATGTGTATTACGGCCTGCAGCTGCAGCTGTTGACATATCTGGACGCTGTTCTTGGAACGGAAGAGGAGGCGGCACAGAATTGCACTGATATGAATTCATGTGTCAATGAAGACGGGGAGCAATATGCTGGTGAAGGCTTGGAGCCGGTGGAGGGAGCTGGACTGTCAGAAGGCTTAGACAAGCAGGTAGGTACGGACAAGCCGAAGGGAGCTTACTTACCTGCGGGGGTGTTGTATTTCAGGCTGAATGACCCGCTTGTCAGGTGCAGCAGGGACAGCACTGAGGAAGAAATAGAGAGGGCGATCCTGAAAGAGCTTAGGATGAAGGGCCTTGTACTGGCGGATGTCAAACTGATCAAGGAAATGGACAGGGATCTGTCGGGGGATTCGCTGATAATACCTGCCAGGATAAACAAGGATGGCTCTCTGGGCAGATCGTCTGCTGCAACCATTGAGCAGTTCAAAGTGTTGAGAAGCTATGTAAGGAAGCTGTTGGCATCCATTGGGACCGGGATATTGGATGGAAATGTTGCTGTCAGTCCATACAAGAAACGGACAGCCACAGCGTGCACATATTGCAGCTACAGTTCTGTATGCCAGTTCGACACATCGATGAAGGACAACCGTTACCGTATATTTGCCGATCTGGAAGAGAATGAGCTGTGGAAGCTGATGGGCAGTGACGATGATAGCGTAAATAGGAAGGGAAACATGGGAAATGGCTAACAAATGGACGGAGGAACAGCTCAATGCAATAACCGAACGGGGCTGCAACCTGCTTGTAGCTGCTGCTGCGGGTGCGGGTAAGACGGCTGTCCTGGTAGAGAGGATCATCAGAAAAATTACCGACAAGGAGAATCCTGTAGATATCGACAGGCTTCTTGTTGTTACATTTACAAATGCCGCTGCAACAGAAATGCGCGAGAGAATAGGTAATGCTCTTGCAGACGCGCTGGAAGCTGAACCCTCCTCTGGAAATCTGCAAAAGCAAATGGCTTTGTTGGACCGTGCCAGCATAATGACACTTCACTCCTTCTGTCTTGAGGTTGTAAGAGGCCATTTCCATGCCCTTGATCTTGACCCTATGTTCCGCATCGCAGACGATACAGAATGTACTCTTATGCGGCTCGATGCACTTGAGCAATTGTTTGAGGAAAAATATGAAAATGAAGATAAGGACAGCGTATTCTTTCAATTGGTGGAAAGCTATGGCGGTGGGCGCGATGACAGTTCGCTTCGCGATATTGTCATGGCGCTGCACCGCTTCACCGGCAGCCACCCGTGGCCCGGGCAGTGGCTTGCCGCCCAGTCAGAAGCCTACAACACAGGGGCTTCTGACTGTTTGAGCAGCACCCCGTGGGCTCGTGTGCTGCTCAAAGCCGCCGCCGCCGAGCTGCAGGGCCTGACGGCCCTGCTGGAAAGGGCGGCAGCGCGGGCAAGCCACGCAGAGGCTCTGGAGCCATACTGCGGTGTCCTTGACAGCGACATGGAGCTGCTTGAAAACCTGCTGGCATTGTGTCTGGAAGCGTTGTCAGATACCGTGTCCTCCACAAGCTTCAATGAGGTATGGGACAAGCTGCATGCAGCCTTCTCATCATTTGAACCTGCCAGACTGCCAAGGTGCGGTAAAGATGCCGATAAGTCTGCACAGGAAGAGGTCAAGGCTGTCAGGAGCGTGATGAAGGAAAGGATCAAAAAGCTCTGTTCCAGCGGCTTTGATGCTTCATCTAGGGATATAGCCGACGATTTTGGAAAGCTTTATCCCCAGCTTAAATATTTGTCCGAGATGGTCATGGAATATGAAGAAATCTACACCCATAAAAAGAAGAGCAAAGGACTTCTTGATTTTAACGATCTGGAGCATTTCTGCCTGAAGGTGCTGCTGCAGGACGGAAAACCGACCGCAGCCGCCTGTGAGCTTAGAGAGCGTTATGAAGAGATACTGGTGGACGAGTACCAGGACAGCAACCTTATACAGGAGCTTATCCTGAGTACAGTATCCGGAAATCAAGAAAGCAGATACAATATATTTATGGTCGGCGATGTCAAGCAGAGTATTTACAGGTTTCGACAGGCAAGGCCTGAGCTGTTCCTGTCAAAATATTCGACATATCATCACGAGCATGGCTTTGACGACAGGGTCATCCAATTATACAAGAATTTCAGGAGCAGACCGGAGGTTATAAACGGTGTAAACTACATATTCAAGCAGATAATGTCTGCTGAGGTAGGGGAGCTTGACTATACAAAAAATGAATATCTTAATCCGGGTGCGGAATTTCCGCCGCCGCAGGGGAATTGTACCGTTGGGGGAGCGGTTGAACTGCATGTGCTGGATCTTGCTTCCGATAAGTGCGAAATTACTGCGGGTTCTTTTGCTTCCAGCATATCAAACCAGAACTCTGACTCGTCTGAAGCCACCGACTTGCTATCGAATACCGGCATGGTGCAGAACTCTGACTCGTCTGCAGCCACCGGCATGTCGCATAACACTGGAGCAACAGCAAATCCTGCCTCAGCAGCAGGCGTTGAGGGTGATAGTGATAGTGTGGATGAACACGAGGAAGAGTCTTTTGATAATATACAATATGAAGCACGGTTGGTTGGCAGCAGGATAAAAAGCCTTATCACACACAGAACTGACGGATACAGCGTATTTGATAAAAAGCTTGGCAGCTACAGACCTGCCGAATACAGGGACATAGTCATATTGATGAGGGCCACCAGGAACTGGGCTGATGTCTTTACAGACGAGCTGGCTGTAATGGGTATACCTGCTTATGCAGATGCGGGACTCGGCTATTTCAGGACTGTTGAGGTAGAAACGATGCTCTCCCTGCTTCAGATAATCGACAATCCATTGCAGGATATCCCGATGCTTGCTGTCCTTCGTTCCCCAATAGGAGGCTTCAGCACGGATGAGCTTGCCGATATCAGGCTTGCTGACCGCTCTGCCTCTATTTATGAAGCTATGGTCAAGCTGGCAGAAGCAGATGGGACCGGCAGGGATAATAACCGATGCACTGAAGCCTTATCTGCAAAAACCGGAAAGTTTATCACTGATCTTCAAAGGTGGAGAGATATATCCCAATATACTCCGACTGACGAGCTTGTTTGGCAGCTGCTCCTTGAAACAGGTTACTACAGCTATGCAGGGATATTGCCAGGTGGAATTGAACGTCAGGCAAATCTCCGAATGCTGTTCGAGAGAGCGAGGCAGTATGAAGAGACAAGCTACAGAGGCCTTTTCAACTTCATAAATTTCATAAACAAGCTCAGAAGCGGCGGCGGTGATATGGGCAGCGCAAAGATACTGGGGGAGAATGACAATGTGGTCCGCATAATGAGCATACACAAGAGCAAGGGACTTGAATTCCCAATCGTTATTGTTTCCGGCTGCGGCAAGAAATTCAACATGCAGGACCTAAACTCATCCATACTCCTGCATCAGGAGCTTGGCTTCGGGCCTGATATGGTGGATCTTGACAAGCGAACCATCACACCATCCCTGCCGAAGATGGCGATAAGGCAAAAGCTAAGGCTTGAAACCCTTTCTGAGGAAATGCGTATTCTTTATGTCGCGTTTACAAGAGCAAGAGAAAAACTGATAATCACAGGTTGTGTAAAGGATATAGAAAAGCATTGTACGGCATGGTGCTCCAGCGCGGCAGACGCCGAAGATAAACTGCCGGCTTACAGTATGATGCAGGCTGCAAACTATCTTGACTGGGTCGGAGCAGCAGTTGCCAGACACATTTCTGCCGGCATTGTCAGACAGGCTGCCGGAGATGAAGAAGGAACTATTATATTGAATGACGATTCAAGATGGGAAGTTAAGCTTTGGGGCAAGGGTGTTTCTTCGGTGAAAAAGACAGCTGCTGAAACCGAATCAAGCATCAGGGACTGGCTGGACGCAGTAAAAAGCGATTTGCCATTGGAGCATGATGAAAAAGGCATTGAGCATGGAGAAGACACTGGAAACCCGCAGGAACAGGATGAAAAGAGCTTTGAAAGCTCAACAGAGGAAACGAATAAGTTCCTGAGAGCTCTGGAGTGGGAGTACCCTTATCATTATCTCACATCAATACCTGCCAAGGTATCGGTGACTGAGCTGAAACGGAGATTTATGCAGCAAGAGCAGTCCGAGTCGGCAGCACCATTCATACAGCCTATGATAGAAAGGCCTTTGTTCATGGAGCCGGAAAAAGGTCTGAGCGCGGCTCATAAGGGTACTGTCATGCACTTTGTGATGCAGCATCTGGAGCTTGGTAGATTAAGTGAGGCTGATAATAATCATGACCTTCTCAATGAAATCAGCACTCAACTGGCTTCGATGAAGGACAGAGAGCTGTTGACCCAGGCGGAGGTTGATTCTGTCAGGCCTCAGGCAATTGCGTCATTCTTTGGCTCTTCGGTCGGAAAGCTTATACTTGAAATGCATAAGTCAGTACACAGAGAAACAGCCTTCAATATCGAGATCAAGTGCTCCGATATATATGGCTCCTTACCGTCGGAACAACCGTCTGACCTTGATGTGATGCTGCTGCAGGGTGTTATTGACTGCTGGATCGAGACGGGTGAAGGGCTTGTGCTGCTGGACTACAAAACCGACTTTATCCCGGCTGGCGGCTCAGAGATCATAAAACAAAGGTATAAGGTTCAGATAGACTACTATACAAGGGCATTGGAGAAGATAACCGGCAGAAGGGTGGCTGAGCGTTACCTGTATCTTTTCAGCAGCGGCGAGCTTTTGATATACTAAATACAAAATGGAACATTTTTCGAGACTAGAGAGTCTATTTGTACAAACAATAAACATGATATATTGCATCGTTAAAATGTGAAATTCATATTTACTAAAGAAATGGGGAACAAAATGAATACCGGACGGACATTTCATGTAAGAACAGCAGCAATCATTCTTATCCTTGGGCTTCTGCTCAGCGGCTGCGCAAGCAGCAAGCTCTCAAATCAGGACTCGGACCAGAAACAGGGCGCACAGCTGGAAAACGGAGGCGCAGGGGCGCAGGATACTGCATTGCCACTTGAAAGCACAGAGCAGGCCGGTGAGGACGGCGCTAGCAATGCGGACAATGGGAGTGCTGACACCCCCGGTGAAAACGCAGGCGAGGGAGCGGCCGACAACAGCGGAAGTGGGCAGGAAACCCCGGAAAAAAGCACGCCTCAGCCTATTGACCTGAGCGTTGTCAAGCCTAATGAGGCAGGCAGGGTCATGGTGGTAATGTTCCACAATTTTATTGAAAAATTCGAGAAGGGCGACAAGGATTACACCACAACCTTCGATGCTTTTGAAGAGCTGCTGGAGACCCTTTACGCTTCCGACTACAGACTGATAAGCCTTAATGATTACATCAGCGGGAATATCGACACGCCTGCCGGCTATATACCGATGGTATTCACATTTGACGACGGAACGCCGGGGCAGTTCAGCCTTATCGAGGAAAATGGAGAGCTGAAGGTTAATCCTCGTTCTGCAGCAGGTATTATTGAAGCATTCAACAAGAAACATCCTGATTTCGGAGTAAAGGGTACATTTTATGTTAATTTGGGAAACCAGACCTTCGCCGGAGCAGGTACACTGGAGCAGAGGCTTGAGTATCTTGTCGATAAAGGCTTTGAAATCGGTAATCATACATACTCTCATATTAATCTAAAAAAGGATGGTAAAACTGCAGCGATAATCCAAAAAGAGATCGGCGGTAACCAGAAGAGGTTGTATGAGCTGGTACCGGGTTATTCCTTTACGACATTTTCCCTGCCTTATGGCGCACCGTCAAAGGACCTTGTACAATATGTGATTAAGGGTGAGTTTGAGGGAGTCGCTTATGAAAACAAGGCAATAATGAAGGTTGGTGCGGAGCCGGCCCAATCTCCATTCAGCTTGAAATTCGATCCCCTTGCTACACCGCGAGTCAGATCCTCCGGGATCGACCCTGTAGATCAGGACCTTGCCTGGTGGCTTGAAAACATGAAGCGCAGCAACCAGTATGTCAGTGACGGGGATCCGAATACCGTGACCGTACCTGAGGATTACGAAGACCTTGTGGATAAGGAAAGCCTTGGAGACAAAAAGCTGGTAGTATATTGAAGCAGTTCAGATAACCAACCTATTTATCGATAAAATTAACTGAAGCAAAGCGGCCAGGCGTGATATACAGCCTGGCCGTCCTGTATCATGCAAGTGTAGGGACGTTTTTTCTGATGACCTCGGAAATCAGAGCATGGCCAGCTTCATTTGGGTGAATACCATCCTCGCACAATAATCCAAGGTAATCCCTTGTCTCAAGGAAAGCCCTCCGGATGTCTATCAGCCTCACGTCCTTAATGGCCGCAAGCTTTACGACAGCAATGTTGTACATCTCATGCCACCTGTATATATGCTCCTCATCGCCGAGCCAGCGAAGAATATTTTCGGCATTGAGCCCTCTGGAAATCCAGGAAAAATACCTGCGGGCGTTCAGCGGCGGCAGGGAGAAAAGAACGGGCGTGCTTCCCATGTCAGCGACGCTGTCTATTATCTCGGAATAATACTTTTCAAATTCATCAATAGGCGTCTTTGGTATATGTATCCCATCCGGGTTCTCAGATATGGCCTTCCAGTCGAAATCACAGTCGTTTCCTCCGAATTCCAGGGCCGTGTATTTATAACCCGGCAGCTCGGCAGCATGCTTTTCTATAAGCTTTTTGCCGACTGTTATGGTGCAGCCGAACTTTGCATAATTCTCAACCTTGATATTACTGTTTCGCATACCTAATATGTTGAGAAAGCTGTTTTTTAAAAATATATATCTTCCCTTGATAGCGTCGAATATAACGCCCTTCATTATGGAATCACCGAATATGCAAATTGAATCTATCACTTTTTTTCTCCTGGTAAAAAATATAATCTAATAATGAATATTATATAATGCGATGTATAACATGTCAATATACAACAATGCACTTAGTTCTAAATTGTTTGCATAATGGTATTATGTATAGTAGAATATTAGTAAAAATAGTCGGAAAAAGGGGTTACTCCATGAAAGAGCATAACTGCGGCAATCAGGAGCAGATATATGAAAAACTTGAACAACTGAAGGAAAAGCTAACAAAGGAGCGCCCTGTAAAATGGCCGGAATTTCCGGATCTAGCTTTGTATAAGGATCAGGTCCTGTCCTATATGTACAGACAGCTGATAAACTTTGAAGGTGACGGGCAGCTCACTTCAGCTATGATAAACAATTATATCAAGGATGGGCTGATGCCAAGGAGCGATGGCAAGAAGTATTCGAGGGAGCATCTGGCGGGGCTGACAGAGATATGCCTGCTCAAACAGGTGCTTTCAGTGCGGGACACGGGCTTTCTGCTCAAGCAGGAGCTTTCAGACGGGGACCATACGCAATTCTACACCAAGTTCATACAGATTCTTGATAGCTGCTTGAAGGAAACGGCCGGACTGATAGATGCCCAATGGGATATGGAAGCATTGTCGGACATGACATTAAGACTTGCTATATCAAGCTATTGTGACAAGCTTGCCTGTGAAAGATTGATTGAGATAATGCGTACCAGTCTATTGTCGGAAGAAAAGAAAAAGATGGACAAAAAACCGGACAAAAAGCCGGCAAACAAGGCATCTGAGCCGCCAGCCGGTTGATTGATGATTCTGCGGATTATGGAGCGGCGATTATGCAGTTTAGAAAAGCAAAAGAACTGATGCAGCAGGTATAATGAAAATTCTTGAACAGACGTAAGGTCTATTTGAAGTATCAACATTTTACTTTATCCACTGTAAATCATTATTGGTTTCCATAATGCCAGTTTTATGGTAAACTAATTAAAGCTGAATCCTTGATGTCTGAGGAGCGGGGGAGAAATACAGCTTTATTGGGGTGAAGCCATAAAACAGCGGGGTAGCGGACAATCCGCCTCGTTGAAACGCGCAGAGGTAAGAAAAATTTTCTACTAAGCGTAATTTGCGTAGCTAATTATCGCCTAATCGAAAATTTTTCTTTGAACGATGCGTTATAATGGCAGGGTATACTCTTTTACCTAACCCGTCAACTAACCTCGTAAGCCAATAAAAAGAGGGGGATATATAATGTCACTAAAGAGAAAACTTTTGACATCAGTTCTCGCACTTTCCCTAACCACCGTTCTATCCGCACAAACGACTTTTGCCTATTCAAATGTAACATTAAAGAACGGTATAAGGGGCGATGATGTATATACTCTGCAGGAGGATCTCAATAAGCTGGGATTCATGTCAGTAAAGCCCACCGGCTACTATGGCTCCATCACAGAAGCAGCTGTCCAAAAAATGCAGAAGCAGTACGGTCTGTTGACTGACGGTATAGCAGGAAAACAAACATTGGGTAAGCTTGACAGCCTGATGGGGAGGAATGCCACGGAAGCTTTAGCAACAGAGGATGATAAGACGGCAGAGATTGCAGCCGAAGGCCAGAAGACCTCCAGAGGAGACACGGTGCTGGCGGAGAGCATTATTGATTATGCAAAAAGATTTAAGGGTGTCAAGTATGTATGGGGAGGAACTACCGCAAAGGGATTTGATTGTTCGGGATTCACAAAATATGTTTATGGACATTTTGATATATCTCTGGACAGAAATTCCAAGGCGCAGGCTAAAAACGGGACCTACATAAAGAAAGCGGACCTGTTGCCTGGAGACCTTGTGTTCTTTGACACCAACGGTGGAAATAACCTTATAAACCATGTAGGCATTTATATCGGTAACGGAAAGATGATCCATTCTTCATCGAACTACAAAGGTGTAGTCATATCCACCATCAGCAGCGGATTTTACGCAAAAAGCTATATGACAGCGAGAAGAGTTCTGTAATCACGAGGCGATAGATGGGCCGCCCCGCCTCGTTGAAACGCGCAGAGGTAAGAAAAATTTTCTACTAAGTGTAATTTGCGTAGCTAATTATCGCCTAATCGAAAATTTTTCTTTGAACGATGCGTTATAAAAGCTTGTGCGGATATGCAAGCAAAATACAAAAAAGTGCCGACTTCATGATATCAGCAAACTGATGTCATGAGGTCTTTTCTTTTTCGGGGGAAATGAGCTGAGCCACTGTCTTCGGATTTCGAAAGAATTCATGTAAGATAGAGTCTATCCCCTGATGACTATAGAACTTGACTCTACAAATCCATATATGGAATTTTACCTAGTAAAGATTCTTAATGCCTGGATGAATTTGCTAGTATGGGCAATATTTTTGTTTTTACGGGACTGCAGTGTGCAAAAATCGGGTTGTCTGGGCGCTTTATACTATTCTGGAGTCTACATAACTCAGTAATAAGTCCATAATATACCTGAAATTATAGATTAATTTCAATAAAATCAATGAAATTGTGCCCAGATGACTCGATTTTTGCACACCCGCCCCATATTATCCAAATAGTATTGTCCAAGATATGCCAATCAAGTATTTTCTTAAAAGTACTTTCAGTCATTCGATTTTATCTTCCATTTTAAGTTACTCGGAATTATTTTGTTCATATGATGCCGTGGAGTCAGAGTCCATTAATGTTGTTCTTGACCGCGTTCAAATGATATAATTTATGTATAGCCGGGATTTTTTATAACGAGATGAAAGATATCCCCCACCTCTTTACGTATTTTCAGCCCTCTAGCTGAAAAACGCTTGGTGGCGGGTACCGATTGAAAAAGCTGTCAGTGGCGAGTACAATCTCCCACTGACATTGTTCAAACGCCACGTTTAGGCGTGGCGCACGGAGTGTAGCGTAGGGCGAATTCATTTCGCTGCAGCGAGGGGGTATGGGGGCTTGCCCCCATTGGAAATTGAACATAAAAACAAGGTCATAAGTATTATTACAAAGTAATTGCCATAAAGGAGAAAAATTGTCTGGTTGGAATTGGATAATCCTTTTTTTAACAGGGCTTGCCTCTGGGATCATAAGCGGAATGGGAATGGGCGGAGGGGCTGTTCTGATACCTGCGCTGGTATTGGCTGTGAACCCGCCGCAGCATATAGCTCAAAGTGTAAATTTGTTGTTTTTTGTACCGACGGCAGTCGTTGCCCTCGTCATACATATAAAAAACAAGAGCATAGATTTTAAAATGGGTGTGCCAATAATAATTTTCGGCCTGGCCGGCGCGCTTGCTGGTTCATGGCTGGCGGCCAGACTTGCGGCAGGGGATCTGAGGAAGCTCTTTGGCTGGTTCCTGCTGGCCATGAGCATATATGAAATGTTCAGGAAAGGCAGAAATGAAGAGGGCAAAACGCAGCAAGACAAAACGCAGCAATACAAAACGCAGAAAGGCAAACCGTAGGGCAAAACACAGCAAGACAAACCGCAGCAAGGCAAACCGCAAGGCAAAAACCGGTGACAGCCCCGGTGACCACCCCGGTAGGAAACCTGGCAGAAACCCCGGGAGGCTGGCGTAATGATTTTTTTGTTCACAAATCAGCAGCAGTAGTGGTATAATATTTAATCAATCCATACAATTGCGAGGCGACAGCTAATTCGCCGCCAGTTCGGAGAATATCCATAAAAACGAAAGTTTTTCCGAACAGATGGACTATAAGGAGGATTGCTTTGAAAATAAGTAAAATAGCAGACACAGCTTATGGAATCATTGAGGACAAAAAGGGCAGAAACATAGAAGTGATCGATATATCGGAGGTTACGACTCTCGCTGATTATTTTATAATATGCAGCGGCACCTCCACTACCCATATCATAACCTTAGCGGACGAGCTTGAGCTGAAGATGGGCGAGGCAGGCTGGAATCTGATCCATAAGGAGGGCTATGAAAGCGCCAGATGGATACTGCTTGATTTCGGAGATGTCGTTATCCATATTTTCCACGAGGAGGACCGGAGCTTTTACAATCTTGAAAGGCTGTGGTCAGACGGTAAGTTCAGGACGCCCGACGATAATAAATGATAACAAATTGCTCGATTTGAAAGGAGCTGTTTATAGTGGCATATTCAACAAAGACGGATGAGAAATGGCAAAAAAAATGGGAGGAAACAGGCCTGTACAGGTTTGACCCCGAAAGGACGGATAAGAAGCTTTACTGCCTTGAGATGTTTTCATACCCTTCAGGCGCCAAGCTCCACATAGGCCATTGGTATAATTTCGGACTTACGGATACATGGGCACGGCTGAAGAGCATGCAGGGCTGGAATGTGTTCCATCCTATGGGCTTCGATGCTTTTGGCCTGCCGGCTGAGAACTATGCGATAAAAACCGGGATCCATCCGAAGGACTCTACATATACAAATATTAAAACTATGGAAGAGCAGCTCAAGAAGATGGGTGCAACATATGACTGGAATTACGAGGTCATAACCTGTGATCCTGGATACTACAAATGGACTCAATGGATATTCCTGAAGCTTTATGAGCACGGGCTGGCATACAGGAAAAAGGCTCCGGTAAACTGGTGCCCCAGCTGTAAGACAGTGCTGGCCAACGAGCAGGTTGAGGACGGTGCCTGCGAGAGATGTAAAAATGAAGTTACAAAAAAGGATCTGACCCAGTGGTTCTATAAAATAACAGATTATGCACAGGAACTGCTTGACTGCCTGCCTCAGCTGGACTGGCCCGAGAAGACCAAAAAGATACAGCAGAACTGGATAGGCAGGTCAGAGGGGGCCGAGCTCGTATTTGAAGGAGCTGACGGCAGCTTTTCTTTCAGAGTTTTCACCACACGCGCAGACACCCTTTACGGCGTTACATATGTGGTACTGGCACCTGAAAATGAGCTGGTGGACAGGATCACCATACCGGAGTATAAAGCAGCAGTTGAGGAATACAGGGAAAGCACCAAGAAGCAAACCGAAATCGAAAGGCTTTCCACTGTCAGGGAAAAAACAGGCGTCTTTACAGGCGCATATGCGATAAATCCAGTCAATGGGGACAAGGTGCCTGTATGGGTGGCTGATTACGTGCTGGCCGGTTACGGAACAGGCTGTGTTATGGCTGTACCTGCCCATGACGAAAGAGATTTTGAGTTTGCGACAAAATACAAGCTGCCCATAAAACGTGTCATCAAAGGAGAGGAAGGCGTTGATGATATACTTCCCTTCGTAGAGGACGGTATCCTCACAGAAAGCGCCGAATTCTCCGGCACCGGTTCTGAGGCGGCCAGGAAGGGTATTGTCCTGAAGCTGAAGGAGCAGGGAAAGGGTGAACTGAAGGTAAATTACAGACTCAGGGACTGGCTGGTATCCAGACAGCGTTACTGGGGTGCGCCGATACCTGTGATACATTGCGAAGACTGCGGTGCTGTGCCTGTGCCTGAAAAGGACCTGCCGGTGGAACTGCCGTACAATGTTGAATTCAAGCCGGATGGGGAGTCTCCGCTGGCAAAATGTGAGGAGTATATAAATGCGGCCTGTCCGAAGTGCGGTAAGCCTGCAAAAAGGGATCCGGATACGCTGGACACCTTTGTATGCTCATCATGGTATTATCTGCGCTATCCCGACAATAGGAATTCCGAAAAGGCATTTGACACTGAATGGATCGACAAGATGCTGCCTGTTGACAAGTATGTAGGCGGTGCCGAGCATGCAGCCATGCATCTGCTATATGCCAGATTCTTCACGAAGGCTCTTCGAGATATGGGATATCTCCATTTTGACGAGCCCTTCCTGTCACTTGTCCATCAGGGCACCATACTGGGCCCCGACGGCAACAGAATGAGCAAATCCAGGGGAAATACGATTTCACCCGATGACTATATCACCGAAAACGGTTCGGATGTATTCAGGATGTATCTGGCCTTCGGCTTTGCATATACAGAGGGCGGACCCTGGAGCGATGATGGCATCAAGGCCATATCCAGATTCGTCGGAAGGGTCGAAAGGCTGGTCGAGACCGCAGTTGCTCTTAATGCAGCGGAAGGCGAGGGCATAAACGGAAGTGCTGAGAAGGAGCTCAGTTATATAAGAAATGTAGCAATAAAAGGTGTTACAGAGGATGCAGAGAGATTCCAGTTCAATACTTCCATAGCGAGGCTTATGGAGCTGGTAAATGCACTGTATAAGTATGATTCGGGAAGTCAGAAGAATAATGCTTTATTCATTGATACGATCAACGACCTTCTGAAGCTGCTGGCACCGTTTGCGCCCCATCTTTCGGAAGAGCTGTGGGAGAAGATGGGAGGAAGCTACTCCATATTCAATCAGCAGTGGCCGAAGTGGGATGAAAAGGCACTGGTGCTTGATGAGACTGAAATCGTCATACAGCTGAACGGAAAAATAAAAGATAAGATAATGCTGCCGTCAGGGCTTGACAAAGCACAGACCGAAGAGGCAGCAATGAAGGACCCCAAGGTTGCTGCGCTGCTGGAGGGGTATACAGTAGTTAAGGTAGTTGCAGTGCCGGGCAGACTGGTGAATATAGTCGTGAAGTAACAGCGTGAAGTAACAGCGTGCAGTGTAACAAAGTGTTTACCGATAACGGTCAGGCAGTAGCAGATATACCAGAAAAAATACCGGGGAATTCTCCACGGTGACATAGGGACATTATCTAAACTGTGGTATGCAGGGCTAACGGAATAAACCTTTTTCAAATGCCATAATTCTAATTATCGCAAATGTAATAAGGGAAGTAGGAGGAACACCCTTTTACTTCCTCTTTTACATGTCTTTTGATTTTTTTTGTGGAGGTCTTGCTCAGGGTCAGAAGTACTTTTTGGAATTGACCCGTCTTGATATTGCTTTAAGAATGATTCGGATAATGAAGAAAACAATTATGAATCCGACACAGAACAGGCCTACCCGGATAAATATATTTTCAGAAGCCTTTTTTGTACCGGAGGTCAGAGTAGCCAGCGTGACCGGCGCCGGCTTGTATTCGATGCTCCTTGCAGCCAGCAGATCGATCCTGCCTATGGATTCACCGTCCTTTTGGAATTCGACATAACCCATTATATCGCCCTTGTTGACAGGCGCATATATTTTTTCGTTTACATGAGATGACTCCTGGATGTCCCACTGGCTTTCGTCCTTGGGAAGCACTCGGACAAGGCTTTCTGTCGTGACCAGATCAAGTCCGTAGATGTCGGCTGCTTCTTCGACCTTGACGTTTCTGTATACACGCCCCTCTTCTATAAGAGTGACCTCTTTAAAATTATTAAAGCCGTAATCGAGCAGCTCCTTGGAATATGCTCTCACATTTTCGGGGGCGCCTTCGTTTTCAACCTTCATCACGACGGCAATAAGCTCCATTCCATTGGCATCTTTGGCAGAGGTGATCAGATTGTGCCCTGCAGGTCCGGTGAATCCGGTCTTTATGCCATCTATCACATAGAGGTCACTTTTATCGTAGAGCATTAATTTATTTGAATTAGAGAGAAGGGGCCATTTGGAATGCTTGTTTGTTACAGGCATAGTGAAGCTCCTGGTGCTTACTATTTCCCTGAACTTGGGCAGCGTCATGGCATGTCTTGCTATGCAGGCCAGATCGGCGGCCGTCGTATAATGCTCAGGATCGTGGATGCCGCTTGCATTAACAAAATGAGTCCCTGTGGCGCCAAGCTCTTTGGCCCTCTTGTTCATGAGAGCAATAAAATCTTCATAGCTATCGCAAATATTTTCGGCTATGATGTTGGCTGCCTCATTGGCTGAGCTTATCAGCGTTGCCTGAAGAAGGTTTTCAAGTCTGATCTTTTCGCCCGGAATGATACCTATATTGCTGCCATTTGGTCCGATACGGTCAATGGCCGTTTGGGTGGCGGTCAATTCCTTATCCAGCTCCGTACCGGATTCGAGAGCAAGTATGGCTGTCATAATTTTTGTCGTACTTGCAGGAAACAGTGTTTCTTCTGAATTTTTCTCACAGAGCACGTCGCCCGTCCCGGCATCGATCAGTATGTAAGCCCCGGCATCGGGGGATGGCGGTTGTGCATACGATACGCCGGTATTAAATATCAAACAGGCAAGGATTATCGCCAATGTCAGCAGCCTTTTCATCTGTACCTCCGGAACAGTAATCAACAATACAAGTATATCAAAATATTTATTATATTAGTTAAAAATTATTAAAAATTTGATGTAAAAAAAAGGAAAATTACACTAAAAGGAAGAATATTACAAATGGGAGGAGATTCTATGAAGCTTAGGTTTTTTGGAAAAGAGGCAGAAATCAGGACAGAGGTGGTTGTGATCGGTATTTCGGTACTGGCTCTGCTGGGGATGCTAATAGGGTATGTTTTTTTCAGAGACACAGGCGACATCATTATTGAGGCGGGTGCCGAAGGCTCTGCAGCAAACAAAATCGCTTCGGCAGATACGGAGCATCTCACTGACGCAGGAAAACAGCAGGCTGGCGTTAAGTCTGGAAATGATAATGCAGATGATAGCGGTTCACGAGTCAGCACTCCGAGCGGTAGTACATCTGAGCTTGTTGATAAGCAGGACGGTACTCCGGGAGGCGGTACTTCAGATGGTAGTATTTCAGGAGTCGGCGCTTCGGGTCCCAATGCTGCAGACAACGAGGAAGGAAAAATAAAGATATATGTTGTTGGCTGTGTCAATAAGCCAGGCATAGTGACGCTAAAAAAGGGCAGCATGATATGCGATGCTGTCAGCCAAGCCGGTGGCCTGACTGAAGATGCCGATCGAGATAATATAAATATGGTTTATTCATTGAATGAAAATGTAATGCTGTACATAAAATCAAAGAAGGATGAAAGCAATGGTCTTGGCAAAGGAGCGGTCATTGTATCAGACAGCGGCACAGGAGCCGAAGTGATAGGGAAGGGTGATGATCAGGCAGGTACGGATAGGTCTATACTTGTCAATATAAACACTGCGGGAGTTGATGAGCTTGACACGCTTCCCGGGATCGGGGAGGCCACAGCCAGGGATATCATAGCTTACAGAGATAAATTCGGCGGCTTCGGCATTATCGAGGATATCATGAAGGTACCGCGCATCAAGGATAACAGGTTTGAGGGTATCAGGGACTATATTACAGTTGAATAAGGGAACATGGGTTGGATTTTGGTCGTCAAATAGTATGACCGGCGAAATAAAAGACGAAGCAGCAGATAAATCAGACAACATGGCTTGTGCCGTGCATAGACATATAAAGAGCAGGAGCGGGGGGATCAAAATGAAGAAACTGATCACAATCATATTGCTGGTATTGTTCACATTCTCAGTTACAGCCTGCGGGCTGCTTAGCAACGGTGGAGTCAGCGGGGCCCTTGATGCTGATGCATCCGGCGAGGCAGGGTTTACCGAGGAAAATACAGATGAAACAGGAAACGGCACAGTCGTCGAAGGCAACGGCCCCGGAGATGCCGGTGTTGCTGACCAGGACGCAGATACCGGTAACACCGAAGGAAAACTTATAAAAGTGACGCTCTACTTCCCTACGACAGACAACAGTGCTTTGAAAACTGAGGAAAGGGATGTGCCGGTGGTAGAAGGTGCCATATTGAAGGCAAGTATATTGGCGCTGGCTGAGGGACCTGAATCTCAGCTGCTTAGAAATCCCATACCCGACGGTACCGTGATAAGGGGTATTACAATAAAGGAAAGAGTAGCTATAGTGGACCTTTCAGAGGAATTCCTAAATTCAGACGGCCTTGATGAGGTCACTTCCAGGCTTTCCATCGTTAACACACTAACCGGAATAGAGGGTGTTGACAAAGTACGGCTCAGGATCGAGGGAGAGGATATGATTGGACCCAGCGGCATGCCGCTTGGAGACATGGAGCCCGCTGAACTGGATACCGATGGTTATCCTGTGTCGGGTGAAACCAAAACAATTACACTTTATTTTTCGGATTCACAGGCCATGTACGTTGTGGCTGAAGAAAGAGAGGTATCACTGGCAAAGGGCGCCTCACCGGAGGAAAAGGCCGTAATCGAGCTGATGGCAGGACCAAGGACGGACGAGCTTTGGAACGCCATACCTGAAGGCACAAAGCTCCTGTCTGTGAGCACTAAAAACGGAGTGTGCACCATAAACTTCTCAAAGGAGTTTGTGGAAAACAGCCCGGGTGGCACTGCCAGCGAAAGGATGGCGATATATTCTGTAGTAAACACTCTCACTGGCATTGAGGGTGTACAAAAGGTCCAGTTCCTCATAGAAGGGAAGAAGCAGGAAATATACACCCATGCCATATTTGATGAGCCATTTGAAAGGGAAGAATCAATAATAGCAAAATAGCTCTATCGATCATCCCGACATGGCGGGCAGAATAATGAGCGATGCCACCAGATAGCCCAACAATATGAGAGAAGACGGCATAACAACGCCAATTAATATAAATTTTCGAATTTTTTTGTGTCGCAGCTTTTTATAGTAAGTTTTTCTTTTGCATCTCATTTCAGTATTCTCCGGAAAAAGTGCAGGGGCTGCCGCCGAAACGGCGGAAGCTCTACTGCTTTTTGATGTAAATGTACTTACTATTACATATTAACTTAAAACAATTCACATCACAATTTCCTGGAAATACCAAATAAAAAATTTCACTTCAGGCTGGCCTCGGAATTATTACTTTTTCAGTACATCCAGCATCAGGCCATCATATTCATTGACAATTTTTTTTACGGCAAAGAGGTTGTTTGTCAGGTAAACGGTATCGTAGCCGGCATCCTTTTCAGTGGCAACGATCAGGTTGTTTTGCCTGAGTTCCTTCAAAAGATAAGGAATATCCCTGGCATTGCCTCCGATATCCACGATTGTAAATTTGTCCATATTAAGACCTCCCTTGGTTCATATGATTTTATAGTATCAATCATTTGATTAGATGTAAATATTTCATAATTTTCAGCTTGTATCTCAGCCGTTTCTTTCCTTTCTGTGCCTTCGGAACTTTCTCCATCCTGACATCGCTAGCGCGGCTGTCGAGAGAATGATGCTTAAAGGATCCACAGCCAGGCTCATTGGCATTATGCCAAGCTGCTCGGGACTGTCGTCCACCAGGTATGTCCATGTAGAGGACGGGGCTTTGAGGCCTTCTTTTTCCATATTGATCCCATACGTTGTGATTTCAGCCCTTGACAGTACTGAGACGACCTCCTGTTCAATGTCCGCAAGAAGGCTCTTGTAGCCTTCTATCGCGATTTTGTTGAATTCGCTTACCGGTATTTTTCCTGATATATTGACCAGATGTATACTCTCCTTTGTATAAGACAGGAAATCCAGATAATCAGCCCAGCAGGAGCTGATAAAATGCAGTAAAAGCTGGCGTTCGGCTATGAGCAGTGCTCTTTCACCGACGACAGGAAGCAGGCTATCATACCTGTCGGGCAATCTGGATTTGAATATTCCGGGAAGCTTTCCAAAGAGCACTTCTGACCGCCAGTTGAAAATCATTTCCCGCTGGCGTTCCATAAGGACATTGTACTTTTGCAGTGTCTGCCTTATTTTAAAGTTCTGGCTTTCAATGATCCTCTGAGCCCGTGCGGTTTCCCGCCATATGACCCTGACGTCTACGGGTCTGCTGCTTTCTGCCGGATAAAGCCTTTCTGGGATCAGTTCCTTGAGCCGGTACTGCTTCATCAGGTCATCCTCAAGGCTTATAAAAAATCTTGAAGAACCCGGGTCGCCCTGACGGCCGGATCTTCCTCGCAGCTGGTCGTCTATCCTTCTGCTTTCGTGTTTGTTGGTGCCCATCACATATAGCCCGCCCAGAGCCACAACTTTTTCAAATTCATGCTCATCTGCTCCGCCGAGCTTTATGTCGGTGCCCCGGCCTGCCATGTTGGTGGAGACCGTTACTGCTCCGATCAAGCCGGCATTTGCAATTATTCCTGCCTCTTGTTCGTCGTTTTTTGCATTCAGCACTGAGCATTCTATTCCGGTACCGCGAAGTCTTGAAGCCAGCTGTTCGGATTCCTGGACGCTCCTGGTCCCTATAAGTATCGGCCTTCCCGTTTCATGTACTTTTAGCACTTCGGCAACGATGGCATCCATTTTTGCCTGTTGATGTGTGTATATGATATCCGGACGATCAACACGCATGCATTGTTTATTGGTTGGAATAACTGCAACGCTAAGACCATAGAATTCCTGCAGCTCTTCACCGGCAGAGCTGGCGGTGCCCGTCATACCGGCAATTTTAGGGTATCGGCGAATAAAATTCTGAAGTGTGACTGATGCAATTATCTGACCCTTGGTATCCGCGTAGATGCCCTCCTTTGCCTCAATGGCCTCCTGCAGCCCATAAGGCCATTGCCTGCTGTCGGCTACCCTTCCGGTGAATTCGTCCACCAATTCTATTTTGCCATTTCGGACTATATAGTCTGTGTCCCTTTTAAGTAAAACGTGTGCATGAAGTGCATTTCCAATATCTACGAGCAGCTGCAGGTTGGTTTCATCATAAAGGTTCCCGCAGCGGAATGTTTTTTCTATAAGGGCAACACCCTTCTCAGTCAGAATTACATTTCTTTGATACTCATCAAGACTGTAATCCTCATCTGGAATCAGGCTGTTTGCGATATGGGCCATCTGCATCGGATCGATCCCATGTCGTTTTTCATTTTTTCCGGCAATCACAAGGGGGATCCTTGCCTCATCGATCAGAATGGAATCGGCTTCATCGATCACTGCATAGCTGAATGGGCGCTGTACCAACTCTCCCGGGCTGTTTGCCAGAAAGCTTCTCAGGTAATCGAAGCCGGCCTCCTTGGCGGTAATATATGTTATATCCGATGCATAAGCGTTTCGTCTTTCTTCCCTTGACATTCCCTCCTGTATAAAGCCGCATGTCACGCCAAGAAAGTCATACAGCGGTCCCATCCAGATTGCATCTCTTCTTGCAAGATAATCATTGAATGTCAGGATATGCACTCCTTTTCCATACAGTGCATTGAGGTAGACCGGAGCGGTTGCTGCCAGTGTCTTTCCTTCACCTGTCTGCATTTCCGCCAGTGCTCCATAATGCAGAACTATGCCTGCCAGCATCTGAACATCGAAATGCCTCATTTTGACTGTCCTGAAGGCAGCCTCCCTTACCAGCGCAAATGCTTCAACAAGCAATTCCTCAGGGGGAATTCCCTTTATAGCACGATGTTTGAGAGATGCTGACATTTGCTTCAGTCCCTGGTCATCTACAGACCCCAGGTCTATTTTATTAATTTCTGCGAGCAGCTTTTTGGCGGGCTCCAGATTTAGTTCGGGGGTACGCATATCTTTCAGCTTTTGTGATATATTCATTTTACTTGTTTTCATGAATTTTGCCTCCTGTTTGCTTCATTTTAACAGCTGTAATATTACGTATTTCGTAGGAAGACACAGCTACAGGCAGCCCGGCAGCTTCAATAACACAGCAGCATCGTTAGCCCGCAGCTTCAATAGCCCGGCGGCCTCGATAGCCCGGTGGCTTCAATAGATCGGTAGCCTCGATAACCCAGCGGCTTCAATAGCCCGGCGGCCTCGATAGCCCGGCGGCTTGATGCCTATAGCATACTATCAACCAAATAGGCCTTCCTACATTTCTTTGAAAATCTCACAACGAAGCTGAGGAATGTAATTTTAACCGATGATATTTGACTAGCATGAAACAGCTTAGTATGAACAGAATGTCAAGAGTTATGATCCATAGTGACGCGATGCGAATAAATGATCCAATCATACTTGCCGCTATCGCTGCAGTGATTGAAAACATAAAAAAGGCGACCTGACCAGGAAACTCAGCCATACATAAATCAAGCCCACAAAGCAGACCGACAAGGTCGCCGCCTGAGCACTTCAGCCTGACTGCAGCCGCAAGTATAGCTAATGCAGCAGATACAATTGTAAGTATCGCCAAGAAAATCTGTGGCATAATTACGAACAGCCTTTCTGGTTTTCCAATTTATTTAAAATGATAGCACTATTTGCTATTGATTTCAAGTAATGAAGAATTTATGGCACAAAGCATAAATGGCAATGGCAAGGAAAAGACAGGCATGTTATCATGACGATAAATGTTTTTAGATAATGTACAAAATCCTATTTTGGCGCATACGGATAATGCATGCATTTGTGGCGCATGGGGAGTCGAAGCATGTATGCGCAGGGCATGCATTGTTTAGTGTAGTGTTTGATTTCTTTCTGCCGCACCTGATTTGTAAAGTCTGTCTATCTCACTCTCAAGTGAGGCCAAAATATCACCGACCACATCTCCCGCCGACTTATCATCTGTATCAACGTATTCAATACGACGATATTTTACGGAATCAAGTATTTGGAACACTGTTTTTACATCTCCATATTCTACCTCGGGTGTGACAAGTATGCTTTCTGTTCCGTTCAGGGCATTGTAAAAGTTCAACAGCTCATTGTAGTATCCGCGTTCCGCTGTAAAGGAAATGGTTTCTGTCCTTCCATCATTATAGCCAGCGGTTATGATTCCGGAGGTTTTATCTTCGAGGAAGATCTGGCCGTTTGTTCCGAATATCCTGAAACCTATCATTGGCTTGACGGTTTCAAAGCCTGAAGGATAGTAATTGAACTGGCCTATAACACCGCTTTTAAACAGAATGTTTGCGTTGACTGAGATATAGGGGTTGAAATCCTGCTCCTGAGGCTTGCCAAAGGCCTGTACACATTCTATGTCTCCAAATATGTGTCTCATAGCCGCTATGTCATGCAGTGCGGCATCCAGGAATGCCCCGCCGGGGAACTTTGGATGCTGGCGCCATTCTGTACCTGCATATGTGTCCTGGTTCATGCCGCATGGGAAGCAGGTGACATTGTTCTTTATGAAATACACAGTATCGCCTGCCCGCTTTTCATCCACCAGCTGCTTTATCTTGTTATATTCCTCTGAATATCTATAGTTCTCAGCTATCATTATTTTTAGATGTTTGTTTTTGCCTGCCAGCTCCAGAAACTTTTTTGCCTGCTCCATATCAGGGGCCATCGGTTTTTCACATATAAAGTCAAAGCCGGCCCCGGCCACATCTGCTGAAACCTTGTAATTCAGTTCGATTGGGACCAGAATATCTACTGCATCGATGTCGTTCCTTTTGAGCATTTCATGATAATCAGAGTATACATTTTCACGTGGAAGGCCAATTTTATCAGCAAATCGCTCAGCATCAGCTTTGGTGCGATTGGCTAGTGCTGCGATCTCGTATTTGTCCCCCAGCTCGTTGATCGCCGGATAATGAAGTCTTTCCCATGCCAGCCCTGTGCCTATAACTCCAAGACGTATCTTTTTCATAATGAATTTTCCTCCATTTCGGTAATATCCAAACCGTCCATCGATATCATCTCCGAAATGCGGCGATATTATTTCCCGGAGGATCAAGCAATTTTTTTCTGTAACTGCAAGAAGATACCCGCTTCAAAATTTAAACGTTTAGGTGGGAGAGGTTCAATGACGTGACTATATCATCATGATAAAGTGTTAATAATGCACAGTACTGCTTTTCATCTACAATATATTTTGATATAATGTCAGAAAAATGTTAAAGGAGTCAGAAATATGAGTGGGGATCAGATTCAAATCCTGGTAGCTATGGGCGTCTATCTAGTGTCTGTCATCGTGATAGGTGTCTTGTATGCAAGACGTGCAAATGAAAACTCCGACAATTATTTTATAGGCGGCAGAAAGCTTGGGCCATGGATAGCCGCTATGAGCGCTGAAGCATCAGATATGAGCGGATGGCTTTTAATGGGTCTTCCCGGTTTGGCATATTGGTATGGCCTGAGCGATGCTATCTGGACGGCGATCGGCCTTGCAGCGGGTACATATCTGAACTGGCTGCTATTGGCAAAAAGACTCCGCAGATACTCGGTAGTAGCGGGCAACTCAATTACGATACCGGAATTCTTCAGTAACAGGTTCAAGGAAAAAAAGAAGATCATATTGGCTATAGCATCGGTATTTATTCTTGTATTCTTTGCAGTCTATGCAGCAAGCTGTTTTGTTACCTTCGGCAAGCTGTTCAGCGCTCTCTTTGGTATGGAGTACCGAATCGTCATGATAATTGGTGCTGTAATAGTCATTGCATATACTTTTCTTGGCGGTTTTCTGGCTGAAAGCGTTTCTGACTTCCTGCAAGGAATCATAATGGTCATAGCGCTTTGTACAATTTTAATACTAGGTGTTGTTGCTGCAGGGGGAGTACCTGCAGTTATAGAAAACATAAAAGCGATCCCCGGATTCTTCGACTTTTTCGGCATTGCACAGCCTCAGCTGGCTGACGGTGTACAGCAACTGGATTCGGCCGGTAAGCCTTTGTTTGGCGCTGCCGGGGGATACGGCCTGTTGACTATTATTTCGACAATGTCATGGGGTCTCGGATATTTTGGTATGCCGCAGGTGCTTTTAAGATTTATGGCTATTACAAAATCATCTGAATTGAAGAAGTCCAGACGTATCGCAACTGTATGGTGTGTAATTTCACTATTCGCAGCTGTAGCTATAGGACTCATAGGCAGAGCTCTATATCCTGCTGAATTGCTTACATCAAGCGCTTCTGAAAAAATCTTTATAGTAATGTCCACCGGACTTCTTCCTGCATTGCTTGCAGGTGTTGTGATGTCAGGTATCCTCGCAGCTACGATGAGTTCGTCGGATTCCTACCTGCTTATTGCATCATCTGCACTGTCACGTGATATTTTTAAAGGCATTATTAAAAAGGATGCAACTGATAAACAGGTCATGCTGATGTCGCGTATAACGCTTCTGGCTATATCAATATTCGGTATCATTATAGCGCTGGATGAGGGCAGTGTTATATTTAGGGTAGTATCCTTTGCATGGGCTGGCTTTGGTGCAACGTTCGGCCCGTTGATGATCCTGTCGCTCTTCTGGAAGAGGACCACAAGAGCAGGTGCTATTGCCGGTATGCTTACCGGAGGCGGCATGGTATTCATATGGAAGTTCCTTATCAAGGATATTGGCGGTGTATTTGGCATATATGAACTGTTCCCGGCATTCGTACTTTCCTGCCTGGCGATCATTATCGTATCGCTTGTGACCAGGAAGCCTGATCAGGCAGTACTAGATGAATTTGAGCAGGCAAAGACATATGACTGCTAAATAAGCGAAAAAATGTGTGAATACGCATGAATTGAGTATGAGATATGCATGAGTCAAGCATGAGCCAAGCATGGGTCAAGCATAAGCCAAGCATGAGCCAAGCATGAGTCAAGCATGGGCCAAAGATAAATTTGGAGCAAAGTGATTGACATTGCATGGTATTGGGTTATAATATATTAAAGCATATATTTAACGTGCAATGAAGGGATCAGTAAGCTGTTTGACACCTTGCCAGAGAGAGGCCGCCGCTGGGCTGGAAGCGGACTCGAAGGAAGGCAGCCGAATACCGCCCCGGAGTGCGGACGTTGATGACGTTACAATCACAATGAGACCAAATTAGGGTGGAACCACGTGAGCAAGCTCTCGTCCCTTGTGTAAACAAGCAGGGGATGAGGGCTTTTTTATTGGTGCGGTGTTCATCGCTGCACTGCAGGCGGACAGTGATCGGACAATATTTTATTTTAGCGGAAGCGATCATAAAGGAGGAGTCAATATGATAAAAGTAACACTGAAGGATGGATCCATAAAGGAATATCAGGAGGGCACAACAGTAATGCAGGTGGCGGAGAGCATAAGCGCCGGCCTTGCCAGGGTTGCTCTTGCTGCTGATATCGATGGAGAGGTCAGAGATCTCTCGACGACGCTAGAAAAGGATTGCAGCCTCAACCTGCTTACATTTGACAGCGACGGAGGAAAGCACGCTTTAAGGCATACGGCGTCTCACATAATGGCTCAGGCTGTAAAACGCCTGTATCCTGAAGCCAGACTGGCAATAGGACCGGCAATTGAAAACGGCTACTATTATGACTTTGATATTGATAAAACCTTTACGGCAGAGGACCTGGAAAAGATTGAAAAAGAGATGGAGAAAATCGTAAAAGAGGACCTGAAGCTGGAACGCTTTACTCTGCCCAGGGAAGAGGCAATGAAGTTTATGGAGGAAAAGGGAGAGCCTTACAAGGTTGAACTCATAAGGGATCTGCCTGAGGATGCCATAATATCGTTTTACAAACAAGGAGAGTTCACCGATCTCTGCGCCGGGCCGCACATTCCGTCAACAGGGAAGGTAAAGGCCTTCAAGCTGACTCAGGTGGCCGGAGCGTACTGGCGCGGAAATGAAAAGAACAAGATGCTGCAGAGGATATATGGTACAGCATTCTTAAAAAAGAATGAGATGGATGAATACCTGGCAGCGTTGGAAGAAGCAAGAAAGCGCGATCACAACAAGCTGGGAAGAGAGCTTGAGTACTTTACTACAGTCGATTATATAGGGCAGGGCCTTCCCATATTGATGCCAAAGGGAGCTAAGGTCATACAGCTGCTCCAGAGATTTGTGGAGGACGAAGAGGAGCGCCGTGGATATATGCTGACCAAGACTCCGTTCATGGCAAAGCGCGAGCTGTATAAAATATCCGGTCACTGGGACCATTACAGGGATGGCATGTTTGTAATGGGAGATCCGGCGAAGTTCGAGGATCCCAGTGAGGAGATATTTGCACTCCGTCCGATGACCTGCCCCTTCCAGTTCCAGGTTTACCTCAACAGGCTCAGGAGCTATCGGGAGCTGCCGATGAGGTTCAACGAGACCTCGACCCTTTTCAGAAATGAGTCGTCCGGTGAAATGCATGGTTTGATCAGGGTCAGACAGTTTACAATTTCTGAAGGCCATCTGGCTTGCATGCCTGAACAGCTGGAAGAGGAGTTTGCAGGCTGCGTAGATCTGGCTATCTTCATGCTCAAGGCAGTCGGGCTCGACTCGGATGTTTCATACCGTTTCTCCAAATGGGATCCGAACAACAAGGAGAAATATATCGGTACCGCAGAGCAGTGGGAAGAGGTCCAGGGACGCATGCGTGAAATACTGAATGATCTGAAGATACCTTATACCGAAGCTGTGGGTGAGGCGGCGTTCTATGGTCCGAAGCTCGATATCCAGATCAAAAACGTTTTCGGCAAGGAAGATACACTTATCACAGTGCAGATAGACTTCCTGCTGGCTGAGAAATTCGGGATGGTTTATGTTGACCGCGATGGTCAGAAGAAACATCCCTATGTCATACACAGAACTTCCATCGGCTGCTATGAAAGGACTCTGGCTCTGCTGATTGAGAAATATGCAGGTGCGCTTCCGACCTGGCTGGCACCTGAGCAGGTGAAGATACTTCCGATAATCGACAAGCACCACGACTATGCGGCCGAGGTTTGCAAAAAGCTTGCAGACAACGGTATAAGAGCTGAAGTCGACTACAGGAATGAGAAGATTGGTTTTAAAATCAGGGAAGCTCAAATGGAAAAAGTACCATACATGCTCGTTATTGGTGACAAGGAGATGGAAAACGGCCAAGTGGCTGTCAGGTCACGCAAGGATGGGGATCTGGGCCCGATGCCTGTAGACGCTTTCTTGAGCAGGATCATTGATGAGGTGAAAACCAGAGCACTGTAAAATCCGCTGTGAATATTGCACATGCCGGAGTGCGGTGTGCAAAAAAGTAATCATCTGGGCACATAATGCTTTTGTGGGTTTCCATAAATCTACAATACTCGTATTATGTGCCCTTGTTTATTCTAATTATGTGCCTTTTTATTGAATATGTTCAATACATTCGATAAATTAGTGCCCAGAACATCGGTTTTTTGCACACCTACATATCGTTGATCGGCAATAGTTTTCATGTGTAGACTGTGGAACGGTGCGATGAGCTCTTTTTTTGATAAGCACAGTGATAGATAACTGAGGTGTGCTAAAAATAAATAAGGCTTGTATTTTTTAATAGAAAATATGCGCCACGAGTTGTATAATAAGAAGAAAACAAATGAAGCGACGGTGCTAAGAGCTATGAGCAAAGCAGATATCATTTTCAAGGAAATGTGCACTGAGATAATTGAAGGCGGCTTCTCTTCAGAAGGTCAGAGAGTGAGGGCAGTCTGGGAGGATGGGACGCCGGCCCATACCATAAAGAAATTCTGTGTTGTAAACAGATATGACCTTTCAGAGGAATTTCCCATAATGACCCTTAGAGGCACCAATTTGAAGAATGCCATAGACGAGATATTATGGATATGGCAGAAGAAATCCAACAATATTAATGATCTGAACAGTCATATCTGGGACAGCTGGGCTGATGAGACAGGATCCATCGGAAAGGCCTATGGTTATCAGCTTCAAGTAAAGCATAAATACGATGAAGGCGAATTCGATCAGGTTGACAGGGTGCTGTACGATTTGAAACACAATCCTTACAGCCGACGTATGATGACAAATATCTTTGTGCACAGCGACCTGAATGAAATGAATTTATACCCCTGCGCCTATAGCATGACATTCAACGTTACCGGCAGCAAGCTTAACGGAATATTAAACCAAAGGTCTCAGGATATACTGGTAGCTAACAACTGGAATGTATGTCAGTATGCTGCCCTGATCCATATGTTTGCCCAGGTCAGCGGACTGGAAGCGGGGGAACTGGTACATGTTATAGCAGATGCACATATATATGACAGACATATACCGCTGGTAAAGGAACTTATAAGCCGTGAGCCCTACCCAGCGCCGAAGCTTGTCATCAATCCGGACGTGAAGGATTTCTACGACTTCAAGGTTGAGGATTTTGTTCTTGAAAATTATCAAAGAGGTCCTCAGATAAAAAATATTCCTGTGGCGGTCTAAGGCTGGGAGCGGCACTCAGCCAGCAGCAAGGCAGTTGTGGCAGGAGCAGCGTTTGCAGCGGGTGCATTAGGAGAGTAACGTTTGCAGCAGTGTGAGCAGCAAGAGCATCGGCTGCAGCAACGGTAGCAGCAGCGTGAGCCACAGGTACAGCGAGAGTAACATTGGAAGCAATAGTGTGTAGCTAAACTGGAAAGGTACTAAAGCTAGTTTTTGAAGGGTGGAAATATGAAGGCGATTCTGTCAGCGGACATTAATTGGGGAATTGGATGCGATGGCAAGCTTTTGCAGCGCGTCCCCGAGGATATGAAGTTTTTTGTCAAAATGACCACAGGAAAGGTTGTAATAATGGGCCGTGAGACCTTTGAATCATTGCCCGGTAAGCAGCCTCTCAAGGAACGGGTCAATATAGTTCTGAGCAAAAATTCCGAGTATGATGCTCATATCTGCAACCAAACAGGGAAGTCCGTTGACGATACCGGCAGCAATCCTGTGTGTTCGGAAAAGCTCATAATTTGTCATTCTATCACAGAGCTTTTTGAGAGATTGAAAGCATACTCACCTGAGGATATTTTTGTTATCGGCGGACAATCGATATATACCCAGCTTCTGCCATACTGCACCGAAGTTTATATCACTCGCTTCGAGAAAGAGTTCGAAGCCGACCGCCATTTTCCTGATCTCGACAAAATGGAGAACTGGGAACTGGCAGAGGAAAGTGAGCCGCAATACTATAATGGAATGGGATTCAGATTTTTGAAGTATATTAATAAATCAGTACCGGTGAGCAATTAAGGCTGCTTTGTTTCAGATCATACACACATTGATCGCTTTCGATCAAGTAACCTGCGATTAGTTGTTTTCTTTGTCTGGAAAGAAAACTTTGAATTATTTCTGCTTGCCTGCCAATAATACTACTGAAAGAATAGCTTCGTATCATGATATTTGAGGAAGGAATATGGCTATGGACAACAGACGTGCAGAAGAAATAATGCAATCCCACGGTGTGATCAATGTCAACTACAATGGTATGCCGGTATGGCTGGAAGGTATCAGGGGCGATCTGGCCGAAGTCACATTTATCGGGCTGGATAGAAGGATGGATATACCTGTAAAGGAATTGAATGAGGCTGATCAGATTCAATCTATCTGAATGGCTGATATCTCAAGTTAAAGTAAAACCTGCATATTATACTGCAGGTTTTTATTTTCTGGTCAACCGACATTTCGCCACATAATAGCGACTCAACAGGACAGGCAGAGTGAAAAGAAATGCTGTACGTGGAGAACCTTCGATGGTATACTTTTTCTGTATAAAATACCCAAACACGGAATTGTTGGTACAACTGCCTTATTACAATAGTTACTGTTTGTGAAGAGCCGGATACAGGAATACTGTAAGTCCGGATATGTGCGGGGTGTGTCGGGTAATTGGTGTGTCTGCCGTGACGAATAAAATCCAGTTGAGCTTTGTAGAAAGGATTAAATGGATTATGGAGAACGAATTATTGTTTAAAGATCGTGAGGAATTCCGAAAGTGGCTATTTGAAAACCATGATAAAAGCTCTGGTATATGGATGGTATTAGGGAAAACAAAGAATTTAGTTACAATAAAAGCGGAAGAAGCACTTGAGGAAGCATTGTGCTTTGGGTGGATCGACGGCCAGTTTAACAGTATAGATCAAGATAAATATTTAAAGCGGTTCACTCCCAGAAGGAAAGGAAGCAACTGGTCTGAAAAGAATCGTAAAACAGCAGAAATATTAATTTCATCAGGCAGGATGGCGGAAAGCGGACTTAATGCAATTGCGGAGGCTAAAAGAACAGGAAAATGGGATGTCACTAAAGCAGATCCAATTAACGAGGAACAAATTGATATTCTTATTCAAGCCTTATCGGGTCATGAGCCGGCTCTTTCGAATTTTAACAAGATGCCCAAATCAGTAAAGAAGACATACACCGCTTTATATTTGGATGCAAAAAAGGAAGAAACACGAGCAAACAGACTTCAAAAAATTATAGAGAGATTAAATGAGAATAAGAAACCAATGTGAGAAGAATATATCGGCGTCGCGACTGCGTGACGTAATATGTTGTTTTCACGCCATCATGGCAGGTTTAAAACCATATGTTGGTTTCGAAAAAAGGGCATATTTGTTTTCAAAGGATGTTTAGGTAGCTGATGGGGTTTGGTTGAGGCCTCGCCATCCGTGATGCGGATTTGTATAGTAAGTCAAGGAGGATCGAAATGATTTATGTTTCTGATGTAGTAGTAAAAGCTTATGAAGGTCATGATATTCATAGTGAATTCTATAAGCAATCTGAAGAAACTAAGTCATTTGTAGTTATTTTTCCTGGTGGTAATTATAGTTGTGACAAGCCGTTACTGCATTATGCAAGGATAGCAGCATTGATAGCAGGTCATGATGTTTTGTGTTTATCATATGGTCGAAAAGAACCCATTAAAGGTCCGGTTGACAGTATAGAAGTAGAAACTCAGGAATGTTACGATGCAATACGAAAATGTGTAATAGATAATTACAAGGAAATATACTTTATCAGCAAAAGTCTGGGTACTGACATTGCTGGAAGGATTTCAAAAGAACTCGGCTATGGTAACGTAAATAATATATTTCTAACGCCAATAAATTCGGCTCTAGCACATATCATTAACTCAAAATGTACAGTGGTAATTGGAACAAAAGATAAAGTGTTTTCTAAAGAAAATATAGATACTATTAAGAAGTATAGTGGTGTGGAATTGCTCCTGATAGATGGCGCAAAGCATTCTCTAGAACTTGATAACGACTTAAGAGGGTGCTTGAAGATATTAAGTCAAGTTACTGATTTGTATGTCAAGTTTTTGAATGAAGAATAGTACAGGTGTGCTGTCCGTGATACTCTTGCTTCGTGGGGCACCATCCTTAATGAACAAGGCAGTTGGCGCAAGAGTGCCCGGGAAGACAGGAAAAAGGAACTCCAGCCTTGACTCCGCTGTCGGCCGAACAAAAGTTCGATTCATTATTGTAAAATGAAAATTAATGGTATATAATGGATGAGTAAACACGCTCAGGTATTACGTGAGATGTGTTTACCGGTTCTTTCCTATTGTATTCCCTACTATAAGGACGGCGTAATATGATAAAAAGGAATTATAAGTCCGAAATAAGATCATAAGGGTTCGCTATAAGTTGCGAACTCAGGGAGGTAACGTATGAAAATTGAAATTCGCAAACTGACACCCGACTTAGCCGAGGATTATGTACATTTTTTTGATGTAACACCTCACGATGTCAACATTGATGAGAGCAAATGCTATTGTGTTACCTGGCGCAGCGACGATTCCTATGACAATGGGAACCATTGGTTTCCAACTCGTGAGGAAAGAAGGGCTCGTGCCTTCCAGTTTGTCAAAGCCGGCAGTATACAGGGCTATCTAGCCTATCAGGGCGATGAGATTGTGGGATGGTGCAACGCTAGCGGGGATTGCAAGCTATGCGTTGATTATCTGCGTTCATTTTGGCCTATAGAGGAATACCGTGCGGACATCAAGACAAAATCCGTATTTTGCTTTGTGATTGCACCGAAGATGCAAAGGAAGGGCATAGCTACACAATTGTTGGAGCACGTTTGCAGAGACGCAGCCGACGATGGTTTTGATTTTGTCGAGGCCTATGTCAACAAGGAATTCATTTATACAGACCATGATTTTAGGGGACCTCTGTTGATGTTTGAAAAATGCGGATTTACAAAATATGCCGAACGAGATGGCAAAGTAGTTATGCGAAAGGCATTGAAATAAGAGTATGCATCACGCGGACTCCGCCATTGGACGGATAAACGGTTTAAGAAAAAAGAGATAGCAGCAATAAAATAGGGGGCGTAAGAAGTTATGAAATACTATAAGAAGCTGATAGGTAAACGAGTTTATTTGTCACCAATGAATGTTGATGATGCTGAAACGTATGTGAAATGGTTGAATGATTTTGAGGTAACAGATGGCTTAGGAACTTCATCAAGAATAACATCTTTGGAAAGTGAAAGGGAATGGCTCAAGCAAAACTCTGATCAGTACCAATTTGCAATAGTAAAGCTTGAAGATGACTTGTTGATTGGTAATTGCGGTATTCAGGGAGTTAACCAAACAAGCCAATGTGCAGAAGTAGGATTATTTATTGGTGATGAGGAAAACCGTAATAAAGGATATGGTGAAGAAGTACTTAATTTATTATTGGATTATTGCTTTAATTATTTAAATCTGAACAATGTTATGCTGAAGGTTTTTTCATTCAATGAAAGAGCAATCAATTGCTATAAGAAAGTTGGATTCAAAGAAATTGGCAGAAGAAGACAATGCTATTACTCAGAAGGAAAATTCCATGACAAAGTATATATGGATATATTGAAAAGTGAAAGGATGTAACAAAAAGAAAATCCGACTTTGGCTTTGGTCGTGCGGCCGGAGATAAGCCTTCGGAGCTTATCTGGAATAGAACATGGAGAGCGAAAAGACAGGTGGATGGGGAGAAGTTATGATTAATATTGCAAAAGAAATTGAAGAAACTATTGAGATTTTCAAGTGTGATTTCTCCGATCTTGATGAACAAATAACATCATATAGGATCGATCAGGAGAAATGGACTCTAAAAGAAATAATCGGGCATTTAATCGATTCTGCGGCAAATAACCATCACCGCTTTATTCGATTTCAATTATCTGACGAGCTTGAATTTCCTGATTATAAAAATTATGAGTGGTTGAGAATAGAGAACCATCAGATGATGGCATTTAAAGACTTGCTCTTATTGTTTTATTACTATAATAAGCTTATTATCAACATTGTTTTGAATATTGATGAAAGCAGTTTAAATAATAAATGGAATATCGCTTGGGACGAGAATTCTCCGTATATTACTTTTAATGAACTGCTTATTCACTATGTAAAGCATATGAAAGGCCATTTGGTTCACTTTAGGGAAATATTAGCGGAATTGGGAAAAGAGCTCAGGACATGAAGAGTTAGGAGATAAACCAGATAACTGTATGTTCTCAAGGTTATCATTGATTTTGGGACAATATCGACATGTATCTTATCACATAGGATTAATGCATAGCTTTATTCGAGATGATACAGGGAAATGGGCATCTTTCATGGGACTATCACAATTCATGCAAACAACGGAAAACACTAGTCGATAGTTCTGGAAAAATGAAAGGTTCAGTCATCGGGCTAAATAAAAACAGAGGTTATCTCAATGGATTATAAGATTATTAAGCTTTATCCAGAAAATTATTTTAAGTGCGCAAACATTTGGGATATGGATAGAGACCCCAACAGAACAAGTAAATATTATAACGAATTAATAAGCGGGAGCAGAGAAACTTTTGTATATGAGAAAGAAGGGGAGTATCTTGGAGAAGGTTCAATAGTTTTTGCTAACAATGATCCGGATTATACGATACCAGGTAAAAGGGTGTATTTGTCTCGCATGATTATTAAGAAAGAATATAGGAATAAAGGTATTGGCAGTATAATTATTGATTATCTGTTGGATTATGCGAAAGCGCAGGGTTTCAAGGAAATTTCAGTGGGTGTGGATATTGATAATACAGTAGCTTGGCATTTATATGAGAAAAAGGGATTTAATAATGTTATTTTTGAAGGTGAAGATGATGCTGGGAAGTACGTTAAATTATTAAAGGAACTTTAATAGAGATTCCATCCTTTATATTTGATGAAGTTAACTGTATTGATGATGATATTGGAGTACAGCATAACAAGCTAAAAGAGTATCTCGATAACAGTACTGATTATGAAATTGATTACTTGGCAAATGGAAACCAAAGGCATGAATCACTTGGGGAGCCGGTCATTTCTCCAAACATATCAAGAAATAGGCTTGCCATATATATTCCTATAAAAATACGTGCTAGCATACTATTCAATCCAAAATCAAATAGAACCGTTGATAAATTATTTGAAAGCTTAGAGGGAGTTTAGCATGCAAAATGTAATAGAAACAATTTATAAAAGAAGAAGTATTCGAGACTATTTGGATAAACCGGTTGACAGAGAGACAATTATTACTTTGTTAAAGGCTGCTACAGCAGCTCCTACAGCGATTAACTGTCAACCATGGGAGTTTGTTGTTGTTGATGGAAGCAAACTTGATGAATTGAAAAATGAGTTCAAGTTTGCGAGATATAATGAACCGAATGCCATAATAGTTTGCGGCAATATGCAATTAGCACGAAAGGGAATAGAGCAAGAATTTTGGATCCAAGACTGTAGTGCGGCTGTTGAAAATATCTTATTAGCAGCAACAAGTTTGGGGTTAGGTTCAATATGGATAGGAGTATACCCTATTGAAAACAGAATCCGATTATTGAGAAAAATATTTAATATATCTGAGTATGTTATTCCGCTTAATATTGTTTATTTTGGATACCCGGCGGTAGAAAAGGAACCCAGAACACGTTATAACGAAAAAAGGGTATACTGGCAGGAGTATGACCCTAAGCGGAAGCACAGGTCGAAGGATAAGCCTGTAATAGGACATTATTAGTCGACATGTAGCGGTAAAATATGAGATGATCTTTGGAGAAAACATATGAGTTATATTAAGCAGATCCAAGACTATATTCCATCCAATAATCAAGAAGAACAAGACAAAAAGGTAATTCTTGATTATATAAAGTGTTTTCCAGATAATATTCTGTTGAGGGAAAATGAGTTCGCTCATATTTAAAGTTCTGGTTTTATAATAAGTAAAAACTTAGATAAAGCATTAATGGTCCATCATAATATTCGTAACTCTTGGGCATGGACTGGTGGACATGCTGATGGAGATAAGGATTTATTACATGTTGCTATAAAGGAAGCAATGGAAGAAACAGGTCTTATTTGTGTTACTCCTCTTATGGAGAAAATTGCATCTATAGATATATTGCCAGTATTCGGACATATGAGAAAAGGGAAGTATGTTAGTGCGCATCTCCATCTTTCTATTGCATACATACTTATTGCGAGTGATGAAGATAAGCTTGTAATAAAAGAGGATGAAAACAGTGGAGTATGTTGGTTTAACATAGAGAAGTTCACTAAGAAGTATTTTGACGAACATGATCTTTATTTATATGGGAAGTTAATCCGACGGGCAAAGCAAGTTGGTTGAGGAGTCGACATAGTATCGGCTTACGAGTATGTAGGTGCATATATCTTTAGCAGTTAGTGGTGTAATATTTGGAATTTTTATTATTGTATTGATGATTCTAACAATATATACTAGTTCTGGACCAACATATTAAGATGCGTTACCTTAGCCGTCCATTTTTCACTCCGCAGTGTGACTATAGGGGGAAAATACAGTGACTAAAAAAGTTGAACCTTATAAGGGTATTGCTGGTATATACGAGGAAATCAGACCTTCTTATCCGGAGAAGCTGATTGAAGATATAATCTTTAAGGCTGATCTAAAAGTCAATGATATGCTGCTTGAAATAGGCGCAGGTACTGGAAAGGCAACAATACAGTTTGCTGAGAAGGGCTTCTCAATTAACGCTATTGAAATTGGGGAAGATATGGCTGAAATATTAAAGGATAAATGCTCTGATTTTTCAAATGTTTCGGTAGAAGTAATATCGTTTGAGGAATGGAAGAATACCAACAATCAAAAGTACGATATGATTTATTCTGCACAGGCATTTCATTGGATTGATAAAAACATTAAGTATGCTAAGTGTCATGAACTACTAAAGGATAAAGGTTATCTGATTTTGTTTTGGTACAATCCTATAGATTTTGAATCAGACAGGACAAGAGAGATACAAGAAAAAGTTGATGCAATCGTCAATAAATATATTTCCAAACATTCTACTGACAAAGGGAAGCCCAAAAGACTTGAGCATGATGGAGTATATAGGGAAGATGATAGAATATCAGAAATCAATTCATCGGGTTTATTTGAACTAATAGAAAGAATAAATTACACATATGAAATAAAGAATAATGCCGATCAGTATTTAAAAGCTATGAAATCAGTTCCTGCATTTTCATCTAAATTGGATGGTTTAGATGATAAAGTTATTGTAGATATGGATATTGAGATTAAAGAATTGATAAATAGCCACGGTGGATATGTCGGAACTTTATTTAATTTTTCTTTATATATAACAAAGAGATTATGACTATTTTATAAAATGGAGTATGAATTATGGCAAATTTGGAGTTAATGACATATAAGGATTTTGAATATTTAATGAATGGTCCTTACGCAGAGTACTATTTAGGACGGTAGGATTATTACAAAGAAGTAATATCTATTATAGAAAAAGATAATCCTCTAAACACTGTAGAATTAGGACCGGGTTATATGCCTATAGTAAAGAACGGAGACATTATCATAAATCCTTTGGATGATCAATTTGGAAAGCTACATGAAACACAAAGTCATACATATGTATTCGATGCAACGATTAAACCATGGCCGATAAAGGACAAATTGTATGACATGTTTATAGCTTTGCAGGTATGGGAGCATCTAGGTGGTAAGCAAACCAGAGCCTTCCGTGAAGTGATGAGGATTGCTAAAAAGGCTGTACTGAGCTTTCCGTACCATTGGGATGGTGGAATCGTTGACAAACCGAGCCACAGAGCACATCGGAATATTGACATGGAATTAATTGCAGATTGGACACTTGGAGTTGAACCGAAATTAACTATCGAAAATGGACGTACGGGATCAGATTTTTCAAAAGGGCCACGTATGATTTGTTTTTGGGATTTTAATGAATAAAATGATAACTCTAGAAGGTAATATAGTTATTTCAGTAGGATTGTTTGGAGATGCTGATGGTGAGGTTGAAAATGAAAATGTCATCACTCCTGATATTAAAGTAATGCTTGACGATATACATAAAAGAAAAATTGATATGTCTGATGAATTTTATGTAATTAACAGAAACGGATATATAGGCGAAAGTACAAAGGGCGAAATAGAATATGCTATAAAGACAGGAAAAAGAGTTAATTATTTCGAGTGCCATAATGCTTAGCCTGGAGGTGTAATGTGGGATCAATTGAAAATGGATCCAAAGATATACTATTAAAAAAATCAATTTTTGAATGTGAAACACCAATTGATAGAAGCAATTATTTTGAAGTTTTTTCTGCTTGTTTAGGTAGAGTCTTATCGAATCAATTGGCTTGCAGCGACATTGTTGTAAAAGGTCGTAATTGGAATGTAGATTTTTCCAGGGGAATTATATTTTTTGGTACTGACTCTTATCCTGTACAGTTTATTGGAAGTGAGTCATCTTCCTCTAACTCCTGGTTATGGGGATGGGCAAATAAGAGTCAGTTACCTGAAAACGTTTTGGTGGAGGTAAAACGTCTTAAACATTTAGGAGAATCTTATGGTTTGGAAGTATTAACAATACCTCAGTTTGAGCTTTCAGACAGCTATAATGGGCACAGGCTATCAATTATTTGCTCCGCACTTAATGATAATAATGTCTGTTATTATAGAGGTCCGCACCAAAATGGTGCTATTTTTGTTGAATTCAATGGTGTCCCGGATGAAGTTTTTAAGCCAATTTCAGCAAAAGCATTTCTAGATTTGATTACAAAAGGTATTCAACAATTTGAAGTTGAACATAAGATTTTCGTTACAAGCTTTCTATTCCAAAATGAGACTCCATATGAATGGTCAGGAGATGCACTAACGGCGTATTTTAATAATGGACAAACCTTAAAAATTTCCTTTCAAAGACTAGATGATCTTTGGCGAATTAACAAGATTACGGGAACTATTTAATACCACATTTAGTTGAGAGAAAGAAGTGATGGGAAAGATAATAGGAATAGTATTTGGCGTCGGTGGAATCGTTCCTTTAATTGTCCATAAAATAATTGTTTACCGCAAGGATATTTTCAATTTGCCGATATCAAACATTATTATTTATTCCAACGCTATTATTGGTGTTTGCACATTGATATATTTTTGCATTAATTGAGCGAATTTTTTATAGGGGTGGAACAATAATGGATAATAAATGGTCACAATTTGTGCAGACTACCGAAGAATTATATCGTTCAAGAGCTTTACGCTTCCATAAAGTAAATAAGGATCTATGGTTAAGTGCATTACAGGTTGAAGACGGAATGAATGTGCTAGAAATTGGCTGTGGTGGGGGCGTTTTTTGCCATAGAATTAAAGAGTATCTTCCTAATACTATAGTTACCGGACTTGACTTCGATTCTGGACATATCGAATATGCAAAAGCTAGAACAATAGAACTGGGACTTGACTGCAAATTTATTAATGGCGATGCAAGAAATCTTCCTTTTGCTGATAATACCTTTGACCTATGCTTTTCCTATACTGTAGCAGAACATATCTCTACAGAGAAATTTCTTAGTGAACAGCACCGTGTTCTGAAGCCAAATGGAAAGATAGTTATATTATCTGTTCGTACGCGGATGGGTCTTTCAGAAAATAACGATTCTTCTGTATCGGAAGAGGAAAAAAGGCTGTTCGAAAAAGCCTGGAGTAAAGCTGGAGATTATGATAAAAATAACGGAATAGGAGCATATGAGCTGAAAGAACGCGATTTCCCGGTAATACTTGAAAAAGCTGGATTCAAGAATATAGGCATTGATTTTTTTACAGTATCGAGTTATTGCCCAGATAATGCACGTACTCCATATGAAGCGGCTATAGAGCAAATTGAAGTAAACCGTATGTTAACGTTAACAAGTATTAAGAAAGCGTTGAGAATAGCACCGGATGGACTAACTGATAGCGAAAGGTTATCATTGGTCGAGATGATTAATAGACGCTATAATAAACGTATTGAACAATACAAGAAGGGCGAAAAACTTTGGGATTTTACAGTTAACACTACCCTTACTGCAAGCGGAAGAAAATGAGTTATAATGTGCGCCGGTGCGCAAGCGCCGCACCGATTCACCTAACGCGAGTACTGCCAGGGAAAAGAGCCAGTGCATGAATATTAAACAGGGGGAAACCAGATGGATAAATGCAGAATATGTGAAAAGCATGAAAATAATATCGATGTTGTTTATAATAATGATCTCATCTCTATTAGTCACTATATAAGGGAACCAGAGGGTGATAATAACTATTTGGGTTATTACATGATCGAGAGTATTCGTCACTTTACCGGGATGGAAAATATATCAGATGCCGAAATGGAAATGATAGGAAGGGCTTGGAAATATTTGAGCAAAGCTATGAAAAAGGTTCTCGATGTGGAGAAAGTCTACTCTTTTGTTATTGGAGAAGGAGTTGATCATTTTCATGTTCATGTTGTAGGAAGATATATAAATGCTCCTCGGGATTATTGGGGACCGTCTGTTGATGAATGGCCTAATGCACCGAGAGGTGACATAGATAAGATTAGAGAAATAAATAGAGAAATAAGAAAAGAATTATTTGATGAAAAAGATATCAGGCCTTGACTTCGGTGAAGGCATATTAAATGGGGGCTCATTATTTATGCATGAATTAAAACGTGGAAACAGCGAACTGGGGAAAAGAATCGTAAGAAGCAATAGTGATATGATGTTTGCCGGGGTCGTAGCTGGGAATAATACTGGCCGCATATGGATAGACGACTTAGAGAATCCAATATCAGCGTTAGTGTGGTCTGACGGGTTAGGTTGCTTTCAATTCATGGGGTGTCACACAAATAAAGCATTTGTTGATGCATTCAGATCATTTTTCGATTCGACCATTATATCATTTCTAAAAGAGAAAAATCTGCAATGTTTTAAGTATGCTGCCGATACTGAGGAATGGTACCCAATTATAAACAATATTTTCTCTGGTTACGATATTAATGAGGATTGGCAGTATGTATACAGGTCGGACGGGAATACACCGAAGGAAGATAAAATTGTACTTCCAGAGTCGTATTATTTGCATAAAGTTGATATCAGCTTATTTGCAGGCATGAATAATAGCTTGAAAATCTCCAATCAGGAAATTCTGATCGACTATATCAACCAATTCTGGGGCTCAATCGATAACTATCTTAGTTTGGGAACCGGCTATCTTATAACAAATGACGACAAAATTGTCAGCTTTGCATTATCCACCGGGTTATATGAAAAAACAGTTTCTGTCGGTGTAGAAACATTATCGAGCCATAGAAGGAAAGGTCTTGCCGGTATTGTAGTTAAAACACTACTTAATGAACTGCATGAAATGAATTATAATGTATGGTGGGACTGTATGGCAAGTAATATTGCCTCTCAAAAAACTGTAGAGAGTGCTGGTTTACAAATAGATCACAAGTATAAAGTTTGCTGGTTTGATATATAAAAGGGAAGAAAGATAGTAAGAGGTATTGAACAGATGATAAGGTTTACGCTTGGAATTAATGATTGCGACAATAATGTGAAAGTGAATCACAGAGTGGCTGTAAGAGCAGTTATTCTGAATGGAGAAAATATTCTCTTGATAAAGACAAACAAAGGTGATTATAAGTTTCCCGGCGGAGGGGTCAAAGAAGGCGAAAGTCATGAGAATGCTATAATAAGAGAAGTAAAGGAAGAAGCAGGCTATGATGTCGTAAAGGTCAATGAAAGAGTTGGTGAAATCACTCAAGGAAAATATGATAAAATGGATAAAGGTTCGATTTTTCAAATGATTTCACATTATTACTTTTGTGAAGTATCTGATAATGTTGGTTCACAAAAACTCGATGAGTATGAAGAAGTATTAGGTTTTTGTCCGGTGTGGGTCAATATTCATACCGCAATAGAAGCAAATCAAGAGGTGTTAAAGAAAGAAGCGAAGGATATAAACCCCTTCGTGTATAGAGAAACAGCTTTCTTAAAAGAATTAGTAAAGCTTAATACATCAAAATAGATATATCACACAAACTGGAGGGACAAGATGCTGAAAGCAGTTATTTTTGATATGGATGGTGTAATTGTAGATAGTGAACCTATACATTTTGAGATAGATAAAAGGGTCCTGGGCAGCTGCAATGTTAATGCGACAGATGAAATACTGCTTCCGTATGTCGGAACTACAAATCCGGATATGTGGAAGGACCTGAAAGAGAAGTATGACTTGAAGTTGAGTGTGGATGAGCTGATTGGACTGCAAACTGAAATGAAAATAAAAGTGTTGAATGAAATAGAGCTGGTTCCTATAAAAGGGATCAGAGAACTATTAAATGATTTAAGGCAAAACAACATAGTCTCAGCTGTAGCATCGTCCTCGCCCAGGTATTTTATTGAAGCAGTGCTGAGTAAGACAAATATCAACGGATTTTTTAAAGATATTATAAGTGGAGAAGAGGTTCCAAGGGGGAAGCCCTCTCCTGATATTTTTCTAAAAATGGCAGAGATACTTGAAGTCGACCCGGAGGAATGCGTTGTTATTGAGGATTCAGAAAACGGTGTAAAGGCTGCTTTGGCTGCGGGGATGAAATGTATCGGCTTTGTGAACCCCAATTCCGGACCGCAGGACTTATCAAGGGCTACTGCTATAGTTAACTCCATTTGTGAGGTCAATTTGAACGATGTGTTATAATTGATTCAATTGTAGAAGAAAAATCTCCGGTAAGTGTAACGAGACATCATTACTAATAGGAGGAATTGAATTATGGAAGAGTTGTTCGTGCGAGGAAGGACATTACCCGAGGCTTACCACCGTTCGATCGAGGCGCTGTACAAATACGGTGAGATAAGTGACTGCCCTGATTACAACCAGAAGCAGAAGGAATGCAGCATGACTATTTTTGTGGAGGAGCCCTTTGCCGAGCCAATGATAAGCAGGCTTTTCATAGGTGGCCATGCGGACCTGGAGCAGTACAGGCAGGAAATGCTGGATGGCATACTTGATTTCAGGATCGGCCACGGCTGGGATTATACATATCATAACAGGATCGAGGAGCAGCTTCCTTTCATTTATGAGGAGTTCAAGAGGAATCCGGACAGCAGGAGAGCTGTCATTGACGTCAGAGACTGGCGCAAGGACACCAGTCATGGAAATACCAGCCCTGCATGCCTACAGCACATACAGTTTTTCATCCGCGATAATAAGCTGCACATGAAGGTGCTCATGCGCAGCAACGACGCGCCTGAAGCCACATTTATGAACATGTTCGCTTTCATCATGCTCCTAAAGCGGGTCGCAGAAAACGTAGGAGTTGAGACAGGAACCTATACGCACAGGGCAAATTCTTTCCACTGTTATGAAAAGGATTTCAAGCTTTTGGAAAGCTATATGAGGGGAATAGAAAAGGGCGAAAACATCACATATGAGTACGAAGGCTTTTATGATGAGCTGATGGAGGAGGCCAGACCGGAGATTGCGGCCAAGGTGCAGCAGCTTAAGGAACATATACAGGAATGATACTATGAGGCAGTTTTATCCCATGTATGACTGCAGGAATGATGCAGTGATCCCTGAATGGGTCAGACGCTTGATGGAAAACTATTTTTAAATTAACTAGCAGCAAATAAAAAATGCCCGGCCTAATACCGGGCATTTTTACTTGAATCCGCAGGTATAGCATCAAATAGCTGTGATCAGTGAGGCTTTATACCGTCAAGGAAAACATTCAGACATCTCGAGAGTTCAGCATCTAAATCCTTGTCGTCATAAAACCTGATGCCCATGGCGAAACCAATCATGATATTGTAAAAGGTCAATGCTATATCGGAGGCATTTTTATTCACTATTTCCTTTTTTTTAATGCCTTCCTGAATAACAGCGGTGATCCTGTCCATAAGCACTGCTTCGATCTCTATAGTTTTTTGCAGGATATAGTCCTTAAGGTATTCCGGGGGATAGTAGTAATATCTGTCCCAAAAGGTCATTTGATAATTGTTTTTGCAGTTTTTTATGTATTTTGAGAAAATATTGCGCAGTATTTCATGTGAATGTGTGCCTTTTTCATGGGCCGTAATATCATCATAGTAAGCTGAATTATCTTCCAGCACCATATCGAAAACTGCAGTAAAAATACTTTCCTTGCCCGGGAAATGCGAGTATAAGGACGCTTTTTTTATACCTACAGCTTTTGCGATATCATCCATACTTGTGCCGAAATAACCCTGAGTTGCAAATAATTCTAATGACCTTTCAAGTATTTCCTTCTTTTTCATGACTTGATGATACCTCCAAATTCAGGACATACTGCTGTTTCTACTTATTATATCACATCATTAGCTGCTCAAGTCCATAGCTATTTGCGTTGATAAAGTATCCGGTCTATTTCATTCATCTGATCCTGTGTCAAAGGACCGAACTCCATTGCTTTAGCATTTTCCTCAACTTGCTTTACTGTCTTGAAGCCGGGAATCGGTATAGTGTTGCCGCTCCTGCCCCAGATCCACGCTAATGCGCCCTGAGCAGGGGTACGGCCGTTGCTGGTCAGGATCTCCTTAACTGAATCAAGTGCTTTAAGGAACTCCGGTACAGGCTTTCCGTCAACAAAGAAAGGGATCCAGGTATGGCCTGCGCCCCGGACATCGTCTTTTGACAGCTGGGAAGCGGCATTGAACTTACCTGTCAAAAATCCCATGGCAAGAGGACTGCGGTTCATACTTGCCAGGTTGTTGTTTTCACAGAACCTAGTCATCTCCGGGACATCCTGGAATACGTTCAGGCAGTTCTCAATTACTGAACAATTTGGTCTTTCATTAAAAAGCTTTGCACCGTTTACCAGATCAGTGCTCCAGCCATAGGTGCGTATTTTGCCCTTATCCACAAGCTTGTCTAGAGTCATCAATATCGGCTCGATATCGGAAATCTGTACACTCCATTCATGCAACAGGTATACATCGATGTAGTCAGTATTGAGTCTTCTAAGAGAAGCATCACATGCTCTTTCTATATAGTCAGGGTTTAAATTGACTCCATGAAGAGTCTTGGTAGCCTCGCTGCCGAAATTTGCAAATTTCGTGGCTATCACTACGTTGCTTCTGTTTCCGCTGAGTGCTTTTCCAAGCACTTCTTCACTATGACCTACACCATATGCATCAGCTGTATCAAAGAAGTTGATGCCAAGCTCCAGAGCTCTGTGTATTGCTCGGATAGACTCATCATCATCGATATCTCCCCAGCCGTCAGGCTTATCACCATAAAAAAATGGTCCTCCTATAGCCCAGCAGCCAAGCCCCAATGCACTGACTTCAATACCTGATCTCCCAAGTGTTCTTTTAAATCCTTCATTCATAGCTGAATCTCCCTTCTTGTAACTGGTAAGTAGAAAGTAGATTTGCTTGATGACCTACACAAGTAGGAATCAAATATAAAACTACCTACCGTTAGGTAGCATTATATCATGATGAATTTTTGATTGCAATGTATTTCTGCATAATATTTTTCACTCAGATATGAGCCATTGGGCGGATCAATACAATACAGTGCAAAATATTTTTGTCCTTGACTATAGAAGCAGATAGATATAATGCGCCGATTGAAGCTGGCGCAGATATTTTATTTATGGGGCATTAGTGCATGTTGAGAGCGCATCATACTGACAGTGTGGGGATCTAATCCGTCCACTCAATCAAAGTCCAATCTTTTACACAAACACCATCGGCCCGTGGGTAAAAAGTCTCCATGCTTTGGGCATCTCTGTTGTAAATATTACGCGAAACCTTTATTGTTCCCTCAGAATCATGCTTTTTCGTCTCCACAACAAGGAAGGCAGTCTGTGCTTCCGGCTCGAATGAATCAGGCAGTGCGTCGGGGGCGTATTCAAGCCGTGATAGAAGCTCGCCGTTCTCGTTCATCTGCAAGATAATGATTGACTCCGGTGCGAACATGAAGCTGACCGAGATAGTCACAGAAAAACTGTCTGTTTTGGTCTTGCCGTTTTCTGTGATCGTTTTCTTGGCACTCAGTGACTGCGACATCATCGAACCTTCGTCATGCTCACCCGAAGACGAAATACCGTTTCCCGAAGTGAGGTACACGCTTCCGTCTGCACTATGGTATACCGGATTGAGAAAGTATGCACTTGTGCCTCCGGGCAAGACGTAAAGTGTTCCTTCCATAGTCACGCTGTCCTCATCATCACCTTGCTTTATATCTATATGCCCTTCGCTGATCGCATTGTCAGACATAGATGCCGAATAGTTACCGAGTTCATCTTTTATTGTTGGGTAGAAGTACGGAATGCCTGAGATATTCTCAAAGACATATTCCATTATTTCCGTTGTCTCGCCTGTTTCTTCGTTTGTCAGCGTCTTTGGCATAAGGGTCGCGTACAATCGCCCCTGATATTTGTCCGTATCGCTGTTCGTTATAATCTCACCGCCCCGAAAAACAATAAGATTATCATTAAGGTGGCGTTTAAAATCATACAGATCGAGGTGCTCTGTCGATATAAAAACGCCGATCAGTTTATCCTCATACGGGTTTTCTCCGGCATCCTCTCGCGCCAGACTACATGCAGCTAGTGTGCATAAAATCATAGCACAAATCCCCACGAGAATCACTTTACGTTTCATCATTACCCTCCAGATTTCCGTCAAATTTTAAAATATCTCCGACGTCACAATTCAAGTACCAGCAAATCTTGTTAATCGTCCCAAAGCGGACACCTTTGGCTTTTCCGCTCCGCAAAATGGATAGATTCGCTTCCGTAATGCCGACAAGGGCGCATAACTCTTTGGAAGTCATATTTCTGTCCTTTAAAACATCCTCCAAATAAATCCGTATCGCCATATCGTCGTCCTCAAATAAACGCATCGTTTTCGTCTTTAAGCAGCTTGTTTTCTGCGATAAAACGCGTCAACAGCAACGCGACCAGCACGAAAGCGATGGAAAATACGGGTATACTGACCGACACATTTAGTGTCACCAACATTTTAGCGAACAGTAGTTGCAGCAGATTGAAACCGATGTTTGTCAGCACCATAGCAGCTAAAGCAACAGTGCAGTACCGAGACATACGGGTTGCTGCGATGACAGTTTTCTCGGAGTAGCGGTCTGCACGCAGTTCATCAAATAACTGCATCGCAGAGCTGATAATCCATATGTCAAGCACATAAGGCAGTGCGTTTACCGCAAACTGCAATGAGAGAAAGACGTAGCTTGTTATTAGATTTTGCCCGTTGTCGATATTGCTCGCTCGTAAGGTTGTGAAAGAAGTGAGTAAGCCGCTAAAGAGAATGCCACATACCAAGTAGATAAATAGCGCGCCCAGTAGTCCTAGCATAACCGACATATACTTTTCGAGACGTTTTGCGTCGCTATGGAAAAATAATCGCAGTGTCCTCAGAATGAAATACCCGAAGATAATGGAATATACTGCCCCGCCCAACATCATCTTGGCGATTGGAAGTCCGCCTGAAAGAATGCTAATAATCCCGGGGTTGATCATGAGGTATAGAACCACAAATAGCATGATGCTGAGTAATCCCAATAGCACATCTTCCGGCAGCAGTTTACGGCGCTTGCTAAGAATGAGCAGTACAGCGGCGGGTGATAAGCTGACCGCTGCATAGATTAAAATCGCAATTGTATTGCCCGACTTGCCTGAAAGGGATAATGCCCGCAAACCTAAAGCTATCTGTTCAAACGGGAACGCCGTTACCGTAGAGAATACACCAGCAAACGACATCTGTGCAAGGGTGAACGCAATGCAGACGACTGCCTCCACCGCCAGTAGACCATAGTAAACGTTCCGTTTCATACTCTCCCCCAAATTATTGTTATTCGATAATTTGATTATACTATAACTGTTAAATTTGTCAATAATTTTTAGAATGCCTATTGATATACGGATGTAATAAGTAAAGGCTCAAAATGATATATCAGGTGAGAAAGTATTTGATAAAAGTATGATTATAGAATAAAATATTTATCCATGGGTATATAGAGAAACAGCATTTTTGAATGAATTAGAAGAGATCATTACTTCTAAATAGATTGTAGCATTAATGGTCCGCTAAAGCGCTAAAATCGCATCTGAGCAAACCGTTATAGGGAGGTATTTAGGTGAAAAAGCATAGTATCGATCTGAACCGCTTTTTACCCCAAGGGCAAGTTGCTTGCGAGTATAAGGATAGCATGCTCTATATGATGACGAATCGAGCCATACCGACTCAGCGCTTTGACTCGGAGCATTTATCTATAAACTCATATATTTATTTGCCCGACAAGTACAAATTACCGTTGCAAATCGATATCACAGCAAGAATTGATGCACCTGGGCTATATGTGCTTTTAGGGAAGGGACATATAAATTTTGGAACATTGTGTTCAGACAATAGACATATAGATGATATTGCAGCTCCAGCGAGAAAGACGATGCAATACTATAATCATATGGACATGAATGAGTTTACTGATATCTCCATATCATACGACCTCAAAGAGATGCAAGTAATGATTGGCGGTGAGGAGAGGTATTATTCAACAAAGGAAAGATACATGAGATCTCCGGCATTCAGTGACATGAATAATGATGGGTTTGAAGTGAAGATAGCATGTGACAAGCTGGTTAATTTATGTATTTCGTCAATCACTATAACTGAGTTCGATGACACATGCGGAATTTTTCATCCAGATACAGAGCTGCCGGCTGCAATTACGAAAAATAATGCAATAGCACCTGGAGAAAAGCCAACCTTTGAGAAGTGTATATCACTCCTGCCCGAATACATCCAAAGTGAAATTGTTAAGATAGATGAATATCTAAGAGCCCTAAAACCTCTAAAATTCAAAAGGCAGATAGAAAAGAACGGTAACAAAATTACTTATGTTGCTTCGGATTATGGGTTTTCCTATGCCATATATTTAAGTAATGATGTTTTTGACCATTCTCTGCAATGGTATATAATTACAAACGGTAAGCCTGAGACATGGCATAGGAAGGCCGATATGATGGAAGAAACGCTGAAAAGTCTGGCGAATGAAGCACCAGAATTTGCAGAGCGCATGTTCAACAATTTAGATGATTGCGTAGGATGCTATAAGAACTGTCTGGCAAAAACACAATACCGGTTTCATGATAAGCACAAAAATGTTTGTCACGGGAAGCTGAAGTTTAAAATGAGTGTTGCAGGTTTTGAGGATGTTCGTGTGTTTATTGAAAAAATACACAGATTGTGCAGTGAGCTGTAATATAACGAAGCGAATGATGGACACCCAACCCACCTCTTTATGAATTTTCAGCCTCGGGCTGAAAAACGCTTGGTGGTGGACTGCTTATTTTTTTACCCTTGACTACACAAGTGATAATATATTAAAATAGGAGTGCGCCATTATTTGTACTGGCGAAAGTTTAGTGTGAGAATTCCATATATGGGGGTGTAGCTCACCTGGGAGAGCGCTTGACTGGCAGTCAAGAGGTAAGGGGTTCGATCCCCCTCATCTCCACCACAATTTACCAAAATGAAAAAACCATAAGGACAAACATTCTTATGGTTTTTTCATACGAATTAGTCTTTTTCATTTCGGTACAGTCAGGCACCGGCAGAGAAATATTCATCGATACCTTCTGATATGCCTTCGGCAATTTCATACTGATATAAAGGCGTAGACATTTTTACATCCTCTGCAGGATTTGACATATAGCCCATTTCAACCAGCGCAACTGGTATCCTCGACCAGTTGAAGCCTGTTATATCATTCCTGGGCACAATGCCACCCGAGTTAGCACGTGTTTCCTTGATTACATTCTTTAGTAAAAGTTCTGCCAAACGCCTGCTATTCACATAAACATCCTGGTTCACAGTGCTGTCTTGAGCGGGATACAGCACTAAAACACCACTTATATTCATATCTAGGGAGGAGTTGGCATGTATCCTGACGCATATATCAGCACCTGAATCATTTGCTATCTGGGCTCTTTGAATATTGCTTAAATCAACGTCATTGGTCCTACGAGTCATTATGACCCTGTAGCCCATAAGCTTTAGAATTTCTTCAACTTTCAGGGCTACCTCCAAGTTCAGCTGATATTCCGGTTTCCCTGTTACTACCCCCTGCGTACCCGAAGAAACTTTTTGCTTCATTACCGATGACCCGGGAGCAATAGGTTCGGTTCCGTAATTTGCATATCTTTGGTGGCCGGGATCGATGCAGACGAGATATTCTCCAGGATTGAATGCAACCGGAGGAAACTTAAGCACCGTACCTGGATATATTAACGCAGGGTTTGATATGCTATTAACAGCTACCAGTTGAACGATAGGTACATTGAACCTGTTACTTATAGCCCAAAGGGTATCGCCGGGTCTGATAACGTAATAAAGCCCATCGACAGGAATGCTCAGTATCTGGCCTGGAAGCAGATATTGTGTTCTCCAAAGCTTGTTGGCAACTATTATTTTATTGATTGCTTCATTTACAGGGTTCAAGCCATAGCCTGTAACGATAGACCATAATGATTCACCTGGTCTTACAGTATGAGTGAACATATGCAACACTTCCTCTACACTCTATTAATTATAATATGTAATTAAAGTAGAAATGTCACATACAAGCTGAACCCAATATAACCAGGCGATAGAAGATCCTTGCCCCACATCTATACGTATTTTCAGCTATCCGGTCGAAAAACGCTTGTTGGTGGGTGCCATTTTACTGATAAATTTTTTCGAAATTTACAGATTTTCACTTGAAAGGAGTCTTAACCTCTAATAAAATGAAAGTGGTTGTTTTCGTTCATCAGGAAAGGACAGAACAAGACGTATGATAAATATTCTAATTGCGGATGACGAAAGTGACATCCGAAACTTAATAAAAATCAGCCTTTCGGAAAATGGGTATACTGCCTTAACAGCCCAAAACGGAAAGGAAGCGTGGGACATCCTGTCGACACAGGAAGTCCATCTGGCCATCCTTGACGTGATGATGCCTGTGATGGACGGGTTTAATCTTTTGCGTAAAATACGGGAACACAGCACCATACCCGTCATCCTTTTGACTGCGAGGACGGACGACATGGATAAGGTTCTGGGACTCGGACTTGGTGCGGACGACTACATCTCCAAGCCATTTTCCATAACCGAACTGATTGCCCGCGTAGGCGCGCAACTGCGCCGGAACAATGAGTATCTAGCTCTAAAGGAAAAAGCCGTTTCAACAATTACGTTTGAAAATATATCTATAGACAAAGAAAAATGCTGCGCCTTTAAGAACGGAAAACAAATCGAGCTTGGCGCAAAGGAATATAAGCTGCTTCTGCATTTTATGGAGAGCCCGGAAAAGGTTTTCACCAAAAGGCAGCTTTATAATGCGGTGTGGGATGAGGAGTACTATTTTGACGACAACACCGTGATGGTTCATATCAGCCGAATCAGGAGCCGCATTGAGGACGACCCGCAAAAGCCAGAATATCTGAAAACTATTCGCGGCATCGGATACAAGCTTCATTATACCGGTGAAAGGACATGAAAGGAAAACTGTCTAACCAATTTCTCGGAAATTTCCTGGTGATATTCCTTCTGACGATACTAGCAACGGTGCTTGCATTTGTGCTGTTGTCCTTTGCCAGCGGGCTGATTTCAGATTCGCTGGCAAAAAATCGGTATCCTGCAAGCTCAATTATCAAAGAGGATTACAAACAGATTGATGCCTCAGCTGTTGTGGAAAACGGCGGCGGAGTACAGGTCGTGGACAAGGAATACCGTGTTGTCTATTCGAGGGGGCTTAATACCATCGGAAAGGATAGACTGAGCGCCGGAGAATTCACAGCATTTTTAACGGAAAGCAGGAGCAATCCCTACCATTATGATATTCTTTATCAACCCGAGGGAGAGTTCTGGCTGATCGTCACTTTCCCCACCTCAATCCGGATCGATTTCTCATTGATCTACAACAATGAAGCATCCTCCGGCGATATCATGCGGGCAGGCTGGGCGATAGCAGCGGTGGCGCTGGTTTATCTTTTGATATTGGCCATGTTCACCTTTATCTATTCTAGAATCACAGCTACAGCCATTACCGTACCTCTCAAAAAGCTCAGTGACGGTACTAGGCTTCTGCGGGAGGGGGATTATTCCGCAAGAGTAGATTTGCGTCTGAAAAACGAGTTTGCCGAGTTTCAGAACACCTTTAACGACATGGCCGCACGTATTGAGCATGAAATTTCACTTCGAAAAAAATCTGAGGAGGACAGGAGGCGTCTGATCCTCGATATCTCCCACGACATCAAAAGCCCCATATCCAGCATACAGGGTTATGCAGAGCTGCTCATGACTAAGCCGGATATGACTGAACAGCAGCGCAGTGAACACCTTGAGATCATTCTTAACAACAGCGTGCGAGCAAATAGATTGCTCACTGAGCTGTTTGAGCTTTCCCAAATGGACAGCCCTGAATTTTCCTTAAAACCTGTGAAGACAGATCTCTGCGAATACCTCCGCCAAATATGCGGTGAGAATGTACCGCAACTGGAGCGCGCAGGGTTTGAATACGAGTTTGATATTCCCGAAGAGAGCATTTATGCCTTGCTGGACACCGATCGGTTCGGACGGGTCATTCAAAACCTGATCGATAATGCTGTACGCTATAGCCCAAGGAATACAAGAATCACAGTAAGCTTGACGGTGCAAAATCATCAGGCATTGATTGATATCAGTGATGACGGGATCGGGATTCCACCTCATCTTGCACAGGATATATTCAAACCATTTGTACGGGCGGACAATTCCCGTAGCTCTAAAACCGGAGGAAGCGGACTAGGGCTTTCAATAGCAAAAAAAATCGCCGAAGCCCATGGAGGAGATCTAGCTTTACGGGACGACGGCAACAAGGGCAGCACCTTTAGAATTATGATTCCCATGATTTAAGGAAGATTTAAGGTTCATGTCAGATGTATTACAGGTTCGGTTGCTATGATAGTAATGAGCCTTATATACATCTGATTTTTTATTTGAGGTGATGGTCAATGAAGCACGAACCGTCTCATTTAGAGATATTTTTTGCAAGGCTCGCGTTTTTCCTTTACGGCAAGTCTGTTTACAAAGAGTTTGCAGAGCGCCTGCCGCTTAAGGGTAATGAGCTGGTACTTGACTTCGGATGTGGTATGGGAACAGTTGCGTACTACTCTGCTAAAAAACTGCCCCAGGGACATCTGACCTGTATGGACATCTCAGGGCGGTGGTTGGATACCTGCCGCAGAATCCTGCGAAGTTATGAGAATATCACATTTTCGCAACAGCGTAACCCGGAACTGACTAAAGAGAGCTTTGATGTGGTGTACTGCCATTTTGTACTGCATAATTTTTCGGAAGATGAGTTAGAGAGGACCATTCCAGCACTGGTAAGGTCTCTCAGATCCTACGGAGTGCTTGTTTTTCGCGAACCACTGAATGAAGCGGAAAAGCTGAATGTGATAAAACGCCTGATAGAGCAAAGCGGCATGTCCCTTAAGAATAGCCGGGTTACAGATATTCCACTGATGGGCAATGCCCTTGAAAGTATATACATCAAACAGTAATGGAGGTCTTTATATGATTCAAGCAATTGCGTTTTTCATTTTTTCTCTTTTATCAGTCATTGCTTTGGCAGTGATTTTACTTTTGTCAGTTTATCGCGTTATTTCACTAATAAGGCGTAAAGCAAATTCAAGGCAACTCATTTGCTTAAAAAGGACTACTATATTTTTTGCCGTGGTAATGGTTTTGAATGTGGGGCTGGTGGCTCTGACACAAATCACCGCTTCCACACCTCGAATCGTTGACGAAAACGGCAACGTACCCGAAAGCAGCATTGCGGAGATGGCGGAAGTGGAATTGAACGGCACAAAGCAATGGATCAGCCTGAGAGGCTGGGATACGAGCAAGCCCATCCTGCTTTTTTTGGCCGGGGGTCCCGGCGGTACGCAGATGGCAGCCGTTCGGCATGAACTGGCGGAGCTGGAAAAGTACTTTGTAGTTGTCAATTGGGATCAGCCCGGCTCGGGAAAATCTTATTACGCCAGGAGGATAAATGACATCACTGTTCAAACCTATATTCAGGATTGTCACGCTCTGACGGAATATCTGAAGGAACGCTTTTCCCAGGAAAAGATTTATCTGGTGGGAGAATCGTGGGGCAGCGCCCTGGGAATCTTTCTGGTTGACAAGTACCCGGAGTCCTATCATGCCTTGATCGGTACAGGGCAGATGATTGATTTTGCCGAGACAGAACGTATTGATTACACCAGGGCGATGGAAATCGCAGAGTTAAAAGGTGAAACTGCTCTCGTAGAACAGCTCAGGGTAAACGGAACACCTCCATATTATGGACAGGATGTAACACGGAAGAGCGCGGCATACCTAAATTATCTCAGCGCTTATATGGCGAGTAATCCCGAAATTCATAATCCCGGCTACAACACCTTTCGGGATATCGGTTCCTCTGAATATGGGCTGCTTGACAAGATCAACTTTTTCAGGGGTATTATCAATACATTTAATCATGTGTATCAACAGCTTTATGATATAGACATGAGGACAGATTACAACAAACTGGATATCCCCGTATATTTTTTCATTGGGAGGCACGATGTAAACGCGCCCACAGCACTGGTTGAGGAATATGAGCAGGTACTGGACGCTCCTGACAAGGGGATTGTATGGTTTGAGCATTCCGGCCACAGTCCATGGATAAATGAAAGGGAAAGATTCGTGAAGGAGGTATTATCATGCTTTTTAGAAAACAAAACACAGGAATGATCAGTATTCGAAAATTGAACCCGGTTGGTTCGATTAATTGGAGAGCGGTTGTAGTGTGACAATCGCAGGTTTGCAGTGATTACCGGTCAGATTTCGGGTGATAAATAGCCGCTGAAATATTACAGTTTTATTACTTTAAAAATCACCTCAGAAAATTCTCCCTTGGTAGCGAATGTATATTACAACAAACCACCAAAGGGGGAAAAGGATCATGAAGAACAGAACAAAAAGGTTGATATCGCTGTTTGCATGTCTGGTATTGTTAGTATCGATGTCGGCTCCGGTATTCGCAAAAAATATCAACGGGTTAGTTAATTCAAAAGGCTTCAAGGATGTAAAACAAGATCACTGGGCATATGATGACATCATGTGGATGCTTGAGAATCAAATTATTGACGGAAAAACCAAGGACAAATTTGAACCCAATGGCACAGTTACAAGAGCAGAGTTTGCTAAAATGATGGTTAACACTCTGCAGCTTCAGCAGTATAAACCGGAAACACCATCGTTCCTCGATGTGAAGAAGAACGCCTGGGAATATCCTTTCGTAGAAGGTGCAAAAACATATCTGACAGGCTTCAGATCAACAAGCGGTGATTATTTCAAACCGTCACAGGCAGCTGTAAGAGAAGATATGGCTGTTGCTCTGGTAAAGGCGCTGGGATATCAGAACGAGTCAGTGGATGAAAGCATCCTTAATACGTTTACTGATGCCGCCCAAATTTCTCCTAATCTTAAGAAGTATGTTGCATTGTCTGTAAAACACGGCCTGATCCAGGGTTATACAAAGGATGGAAAGAATGTCTTTGATGCCCAGGGCAACCTTACCCGCGCACAGTCGGCAACCCTTCTTCGCAAGGCATTTGTAAAAAACGAAGAAAAAGTAACCTATGATGAGGATAAAGTCACCTATGATGACAACAACGGCAGCAACAATACATATGTAAGGCCTGTGGTATCGCTCGTTAAGGAGAATGGCATACATGTATTAAGATGGAATAAAATAACCTCTGATAAGTTCAAGGAATACAGAGTTGTCATATCAAAGGGCGACAATACTCCTGAATATCCCGCCAATGGTTATCTATACACCATAACCGACAGGGACAGGACATATGCTATTATCAACAATACAGATAAATATAACAATGGAGATTTCGGAAATTACCTGACCGGGAATGAAAATTACCATGTAAGTGTCACAGCGGTCTATACCGACAGGAATATTGCAGGAAACACTGTCAGCTTCAAATATGAAGGCGCTGAAAATCCTGAAGTGAATGTAATGCCTGTAGTCACTGCAGCTTTAGAAAATGGCAAGCTCGTACTTAGATGGAACAGGATAGATTCATCGG
>JAEZCA010000040.1 GCA_023412665.1 Bacillota bacterium | reverse complement strand
AATTGAGACTATGTACAATTTGTTGGTTGAGCTATCCGAAAACGGTACCCCAGAAGCGCCATATAGCTTAATTGAAAGAGACTCGATCTATTTTGACAAAGAGCATAATCAATATACATTTATTATTCATAGAGGCGGTATAGTTGTCATCCCACTTGTTGAGCACGATCACTAATACATCATTGGTAGTAATCCACGGTCATAATAGCAACTGGTAATGATGGAGTCGCCCAGCAGGAGCATAAATGGAAGCAAAATGTTATCAAGGCTGACCATGTCAAACTGGCATAAGTTTATCATGAAAACAAGATTTTTTTGCAAACCGTTTATATTCCTGGCTTGTTGACGAAGTAATAGAAAAAAAGACAAAAAAATATTCAATGTCCGAGAAAATTTAAAAAAAATTTTGTTGGGCATTGAATATTTTATAACGAATTGAATATGATATAGCACAATAAACAAGGTGATTGTCTAATCGTTTTTTCAGGCAGATTCAGGCATATAATAAAGATGCTACTTTAATAGCAAATTTACAAGTGCTTTTTTCATATGAAAAAGGACGCTACATTGGTTTTACTTCTCTCGTAACACAGCGTAGTAAATTCATCGGCATTTTGGGGGAAAATAAACGGATGACCGTCAGGTCATACGATTATTTTCTCAGCATTTCTGATGTCAGAAGAAGTCTGACCAAAAGCGATGGGCTCGATGCTCTGAGCTTTTGGCGGCGGATTTTTCTTTCTGGGTTCTTAAAAAGGTTCATAACATCTTTAAAGCACAATCTGTGATGCTTTTAATCCAATCTGGATTAATTATCTCTGAACCAGAGGGAATGGGCTGTAATCTACAGGCAATCCTCTTATTTCAAACGGGTTATCGGCTTGGCCCGTCAATCAAGCTATAAATTTCGCAATGCTCCGATTCTCGAAAAGTATAAAGCTCAAATTGAGAAACTAGTTCCAAGGATACCAGTAAGAACACAACATCAAAGCATGGCAATGGAAGCACATATGTTCAAAGAGCGATACAGGAATTCTAATGATGACTACTTATTTTCAAAATACACAAAGAAAATAGATAATCATGCATTCAGAGCAGAATACGCCAGGGAACGATACGCGGAACTTGTTCAGCAGAAAAAAGACAAGGGTGACGAAATTTTGAACAACTACCGGAATTATGTCCGGCAAATCTTTCGGCTCGTGTCAAATGATTTGGGCCATTGCAGGGTGTCTGTGGTTGTTGAACATTACCTACGCTGAATTGAATGAAGGAGGATTTTTCTTTGTTACTTTCTTTTAGCAAAAGAAAGCAAAATTTTGAATGATGTCGGGTTCGTGTATGATATTATTAAGGATGCCGGCCATGCTGTCAACCACGAACAACCTGAAATTGTGAATAATAAAATAATTCAATTTTTACAATAGCTTGCAGGAAGTCCTTCACCTCTTAGCCACATTTCAAACCCCATAATTACCTTCTGCATCCAGCAATATATAAAAAAATTAGACATTCTATATGATTTTGAGTATATAAATATATCAAATCAAAATCTGTATAGATCAGGTAATAAAATGGTGGAGGGAAGGGTATGGAAAACAATAATTCCGGAAAAGGTAACATGAATAGCGGCGGAATGCTGGGAGGCGCATACTTTGTAACAATAGTGGGAGCTGCAATTTACTTTCTTCAGAGCGCTGCATCTTTTTGGGGCGGAGTACTGGGCATACTGAAGGCGTTTGTCTGGCCGGCATTTGTAACTTACAAGGTGCTTGAGTTGCTTAACCTATAGGTGTCCTGTATTCCAATTGCAGATAATTAATACGAGGTTTGTATGACCCCCGTAACACAATAGTTGCAGGGGTTTGTTTTTTTTGCTCATTTCAGAAATAAGCCATAGCGCTTCTGTTACATGACATTACATGAATATTCATTAAAGCCCAATGGAAAAGTATATATGTGTTTTAAACAAAACAAAAGGAGTTAACCAGATGGCACGAAAAAGAGAGCAATGGGGATCTAAAGCTGGGTTTATTCTTGCTGCGATTGGATCTGCGGTAGGACTCGGCAACATATGGAGGTATCCATATGTCTTGTACAGCAACGGCGGAGGGGCTTTTCTAGTGCCTTACTTCTTTGCGATATTTACAGCAGGTATTCCGCTGATGATACTGGAATATGGCTTTGGGCACAAGTACAGAGGCTCGACGCCACTGGCTCTTGCGAAAGCAAACAAAAAGTGGGAATGGATCGGCTGGTGGCCAAGCATCAGCTCACTAATAATTTTGACATACTATACTGTTATCCTAAGCTGGGCTGTAAACTACCTTTATTTCAGTATTACACAAGCATGGGGATCTGACCCGAATGCTTTCTTTTTTCATGAGTTTTTACAGGTGTCTGACAGCCCCTTTCAGGTTGGAAGAATTATATGGCCGGTATTTGCGGCGATAACAGCTATATGGCTTATCAATTGGTATATATGCTACAAAGGTGTTTCCGGAGGAATTGAAAAGTTTAACAAGATATTTCTGCCGGCGCTGGTCGCTATTATGATCATTATTGTTATCAGGGGCGTTACCCTGCCCGGCGCTACAATGGGGCTGAATAAGCTGCTTACTCCCGACTGGTCGAAGGTCCTTGACACCAAGGTCTGGATTTCTGCATACGGACAGGTGTTTTTTTCGCTGAGCCTGGCCCTTGGTGTTATGATGACCTATTCGAGCTATCTGCCGGAGAAAACTGATATAAACAACAGTGCTTTCATTACGGCCTTTGCCAATTGCGGCTTTGAATTTCTTGCGGCAATAGGAGTGTTTAGTATTCTTGGCTATATGGCAACGGCTCGCGGAGTAGGCCTGGAGCAGGTGGCGGGGCAAAGCATCGGTCTTGCCTTTGTTGCATTTCCTGAAGTCTTTAGCGTAATGGGCACCTTCGGAAAATATTTTGGCGTTCTTTTTTTCACCTGCCTTATTTTTGCCGGTTTTACCTCTTCTGTTTCCATGGTCGAGGCATTTTCCTCGGCTGTGATCGACAAAACGGGGATCAGCAGGAAAAAGATCGTAACGATAGCCAGCTTGGTCGGTTACCTCATCAGTATAATATACACGACCGGAGCAGGTCTTTACATCCTTGATATTGTAGATGCTTTTGTAAATTCATATGGTATCGTTGTCGTCGGTCTTGCCGAAGCGGTTGTTGTAGGGTGGTTTCTTGGACCTGCTGTTATCAGGGATCATACAAATGCTATATCCTATTATTCGGTCGGTAGGTGGTGGGATGTCATGATAAAATATGTGACGCCAGCAGTGTTGATTTTTATGCTGCTCCAGAATCTGATAGGGGAATTCGCAAAGCCTTATGGAGATTATAACAGGAACGCGACGGTTATATTCGGTTGGGGCGTAATTGCATTATCAGTAGCCGCTTCATTCATTATTAGCAGGAGACCCTGGTACGAAGGAAGCCTTGGAAATGTAAACGGATTGAAAGGAGGAGGGAAGAGATGACCGCCACCTCCATTTTATTTTTGCTTTTTGGTGCTATTGTTCTATGGGGCGGACTGGTGGTAACACTGTCCATTTCATTAAGATCCGGCAAAAGAGGAAAATAGGCTTTTAAAACCATATGATATACTTAAATTTATCCGGCCTTGCAATCATTATTATAGCAAGGCCTCGTTATATGTATTCGTAGAAATATGTAGTGTACGTGTATTGTGTTGACAAATACAATACACAGTATTACAATATGTTTATAAAAACAAAAAACACGGTATTGGGTGGTTAAAAATGATAAATAAAATTCTAGAAATGTCAGTGGGCGAAATTATTAGCGGCTATTCATATAACAGCCGGACTGACAGCTATATCTGCAATATATGCGGCAAGGAATATGACAATGGAGAAATATTCGAAGCTGACGGCAGATATTTCAGCGCAGGCAGGATGATAAGGATACATAACAGGAAAGAGCACCCTGACATGCTGGATATACTGGCTTCAAATGATAAAAAGTATACGGGTATCACCGAGAACCAGAAAGATCTCCTGAAGATGATGTATCGCGGCATGACTGATAATGAAATTGCCAAAGCGTCCGGTGTTGCTCCTTCGACAATTCGCCACCAGCGGTTTGTCTTCAGAGAAAAGGCAAAGCAGGCCAAGCTGTTTCTTTCAATTTATGAACTAGCGCTGCAGGGAGCGGAAGAGGTAAAAACCGTATCAAATGAGAACGATGAAATCATTGATGTTCACAGGGGGGCCAAAATGGTTGATGACAGATATTTCATTACAAAAGCAGAGGAGGAGAAAATACTATCGGCTATGTTTTCTTCATTAAAGCCTCTGAAACTAAAGACTTTATCACCCAAGGAAAAAAAGAAGATAGTTATACTAAAGAAAATTGCCGAGCAGTTTGAGAAAAACAGGAAGTATTCTGAAAAGGAGCTCAACAGTATCATCAAAGAAATATATGAGGATTTTGCTACTGTCCGGCGTTACCTAATTGAGTATGGTTTCATGGAACGGACGAATGACTGCAAGGAATATTGGCTGTTATGAAAATGACCATATGAAATGGCTATCCTAAATGGTGGTTGAGCTGGCAATCGTATGTTCACGATGGTTGAGGAGGGGGAGGTATATTGAATCATTTTATATCACTTTTGGACTATACGCATGAGGAATTGAATGATTTACTGGACAGGGCGGACTATCTGGCTGACGCATGGAAAAAGCATCAGATGCCCAAAAGCCTGCTGAACAAACAGGTGGGATTGTGGTTTTATGGCAATGGTTTCCGCAACAGGCTGGCATTTGAGATCGGAGCAGGTGCAATGGGTGCTGCGGTTTCCTATATACCGGGTGAGCTGGGAGTTAACGAACCATTGGAGGATATAGGCCACTATCTTGAAAATTGGTACGACCTGCTTATAGTTAGGGCAAAAAGCCATGAGGATCTGGTCTATATTGCGGAGAATATTTCGATACCTGTTATAAATGCCAGGACCAACTACAGCCACCCTTGTGAAATAATGGGCGATCTGCAGTTTATAAGAAAGTACAGAGGGTCCCTTGACGAACTGAAGGTCGTATTTGTAGGGGAGGTCACCAATATTTGCATGAGTTGGTTCGAGGCTGCCGCAAGATTCCCCATAAGTGTGACACAGGTCGCCCCGGCCGATTACCTGGCTGATCCCGGATCGATCAAAAGAATTTGCGCCAATGGCATGGGAGCTATAGAGACTTGTACAGAGCTTGAACCGCTGATAGAGAAGGCGGACCTGGTCTATACCGATTGCTGGCCCAAATCGGAGGATGTGGAAGCGGCAAAGAAGATCGCGGGGCAATTCCTCCCTTACCAAATAACCGGCAAGCTATTGTCAAAACTCAATAAGGATTCCATGTTCCTGCCATGTCCTCCCGTTACCAGAGGACAAGAGGTTTCTGACGATGCTATGAAGTCTGAACTGTGCTTGAACTACAGAGCAAAGGAATACCTGCTGCATTGCCAAAATGCTATAATGGAGGCAGTATTGGCGTAACGGTATGTTTGATAATCAGGAGAACCCTCTTGACACAGAACAAATGTTTGGAATAAAATTGATTTGTTCTATATAAATAATTTACAAGGGGTGTCATAGCATGGAATACAGAAAGCTTGGCAGGACCGGGTTGGATGTAGGTGTTATAGGTCTTGGCACCGAACATTTGTGGCATGAGCCGAAGGAGACAGTCTTGTCGGTGATTGACGAGGCAATAGGGAATGAGGTCAATTATTTGGACCTGTTCATGCCTTCTCAGGGGATCAGAGACAACATAGGCACAGCGATCCGGGGGAGAAGAGAGAGGGTTATGATTGCGGGACATATCGGTTCTGTGGAAAAGGATGGCCAATATCTTAAGACCAGGGAGAAATCGGTTTGTACAGAGTATGTGGAGGATTTGCTCACCAGGCTGAAAACTGACTATATAGACGTTTTGATGCTTCATTTTGTAGATGGGGAAGCTGACTTCAAATCGGTATTTGGCGAAAATGGGCTGCTGGAGCTTGCGCTTAGGTTTAAACAGCAGGGTAAGGCGCGTTACATTGGCATGAGCAGCCACGACGCATCTGTTTCACAGATGGCCGTAAACAGCGGTCATATAGATGTGCTGATGTTCCCGGTCAATCCTGCATTTGATATGCTTCCCGGTAATACAGACCTTGGTGACCTGTGGGAAGCAAAGCCGTATAAGCAGCTTGAGGATAATGGACTCAGACCTGAGCATAGCCGCAGAGAGCTGTATCTGGCATGTGAAAAGCAGGGTACAGCGTTAGTTGCGATGAAGACCTATGCCGCAGGCTGGCTGTTCTACAAGGAAAATCCAAGCTCGATAGTGCTGACTCCTGCCCAGTGCCTGCATTATTCACTATCTCAGCCGGGTGTATGTACTGTAGTTCCCGGCTGTAAAACAGTGGGGCAGATGAGGGAGGCGCTGGCATACCTTAATACCTCTGATGAAGAAAGGGATTTCAGCAAGACCATCAGCAGCACCAAATGGGATATCAGGGGCAGCTGCATGTACTGCAATCATTGTCTGCCGTGCCCTGCAGGCATAGATATAGGAGCGGCAACAAGGCTGGCAGACAGCGCAGGCGACGGCACAACAGACCTGATAAGGCAAAAATATGAGCAGCTTGCGGTCAAAGCTTCTGAATGCCTGAAATGCGCATCATGTACGGAGAGGTGTCCCTTCGGCGTGGATGTTATCTCAAATATGGAGCGTGCTGCTTCAATATTTGAGTGAATGTATGAGATACAGGCAACAGATATACTAACAGGCTATTAGTAAAAAACTAATATAATAATATTTTATTATTGCTTTATCATGTTTGCTGTTTTATTATACTATTGATATTTAACAAAGTAATTGGAAGGATTTTGCTTATGAACTCGCTTCAGGCATATAATCGAAAAATATGCTCCGCGCAAAGACCACAAAACTATTGTCGGCGATGCTTTGCTCGGAGCCTGGAAATTTGAAGTAGCTGATGCTGGAATTGAATGACCCGTACCAACGTTGCGTATATGATAGCAGTATATCTGTTATCCATGTATTAGTTTTGCATCTGATTTGGTTAGAGTTAGGCATAATTACCGATGCTAATGAAGTATTATGAGCGGTATATTATAGTTTGCTATCCTATTAGCCAGCGATATACAGGTGGTTATTAGTCAAATGTCTATCTTGAAATGCGTTTAGGGTTATTTTTGCAGCATAGCTATTACAAGTAACAGGCATAAGGATTGTTTATAAAACAAGACTGCAGCAGGCACTGCCTCAACTGCAGTTTTTTTATTGGAATTTCCAACGTGGTCTTTGCTTCAAACCATAATAATATGTTAGGAGCAAAGATATGAACTATGTTAAGGCGCAGAATGTACTGCCAGAGGAAATAATCAAAATAATTCAAAAATATATCGACGGTGAATACATATATATACCCCGCAAGGATGGGAGCCAGAAAGCGTGGGGTGAGAAGAGCGGTGCGCGGGACAGTCTGAGAGAGCGTAACTGTCGGATATATGAAGAATATATTGCAGGTGCCGGTGTTGGTGAACTATGCAATGAATTCTATCTCTCAGAGCAAAGCATCAGAAGGATTATCAGCCAGGAAAAGAACAGCAGGCGGGAGATACGGGTAAAGGACAATGGGTTTGAAAAGTAAAGCCGCTCAAGATCTTTACATAACTGTTTATGATATGGAAATGCCGCTATGCCTGTGTTAAAGTTGATTTGTGGCTGATTTACAGTATTATGATATGAAAGGATGAATGCAATGGCTTCTAAGACACACAGGGGCAAAACGCTGTGGAAGCTGCCCTCACACGGCAGAGGAACCTGCCCTGTATGCAAAACCACAAGGATCAAAGTGCTTTACGATCTGGTTGCCGGTGACGGCAAGACAATAAAGGTTTGTAAAAGATGTCAGAATCAAAAGATAGCATCTACAGAGGCAATATAGAAGGAAACAGCTGGATCTGCAGCTGTTTCTTTTTCTTGTGCCTATATTTAGCCAGCTTGCCCATCATGCCTTCACCTCCTGAAAAAAAGCTGCCATCACAAATATGCATTGCCGTTATATATGTAATATTTCTGTATCAAAGCAGGAATACAGGCAATAATACTATTGTTAACAACTAACACTTATTTGGGAGGAATTTGCCAATGAGCAACAATCAAAGGAAAAACAATGAGAACAACAATTGCAACAATAATAACTGCAAAAACAACCTTAATGCATCAGAAGAGCTGTCCTTTAACAGCAATCTGAACAACATCGACAACAGGAAAAACAACAAGAACAGCAAAAATAATAACAATAACAATAACAACAGGAAAAACAGCTAGGTCAAAGCCAAGCAAAAACGAACAAGCCCTTCTGTTACAGTATATGATAACAGAGGGGCTTGATTTTATTTAAGACCGGCTGCGATCTTTATATTTTCCTGGTGGCTTGTATCGACCAGGCCGAAGTGTTATAAGAGTATCTGCAATATATTTTCATGTTAATTGACAATCGCTTGATCAATGAAATAAAATTTTCTTAACGACACAAACAGCCAATAACAAAATGTGTGGAGCGGGTGTTTCTGTGCGCTTGATAAAAAACTCCCCGAAAAGAATAAAGCTTATAGATATCAGCATAAGAGCTAAGCTTTTGTTGATTTATTTGATTTGTGTACTTATACCAACTTTAATATTTTCATATGCATCATACTCTTATACGATGCGAACCACAGTCAACGAAAAGACAACTCTCTATAAACATGCAATCGAAAGGGTCAGCACAGCCATTGGGGCGAACGCAGTAAATGCTATCGAACTGTCAAATACGATTTATGCAGACAAGCGGATGTATGATCACATAAACAGGGTATACAATAGTGATGCGGAATGCTGGCAGAATTATAACAACTACATGAGAGGTGCATGGGACAATATATTGCCATACAATACCAGCATATTGCTTTTTACTGTATTTTCCGGTAACTCGACACTAATGAACGCCCAATACCTGCAGCGTATCGAAGGCGCGGCTGTAAGCAGCGACTGGTACAACCAATTTTTTCAGAACGATAGAAAAACGGATTTTTACTGTCACACAGATGAACTGATGATGGGTGCGATAAAAAGAAGAACGATTTCCTACATCAGGGTTCTTAATTATGCCAGTAATTTTAATCATTTTATTAAAATAACATTCCAGCCTGGAATGCTTGACAAGATCCTTGGAGCCGAGTCCCTGCCCGGCACCCTTTACGTGGTCGACGACAAAAACAGAATAATAGCGCAGACAGATGTGTTAAGCAAAGGTCCACATGATGAGGCGGATTTCAAGTGGTTTGATGAAGCTGATGTAAGAGAGGGGCAGATATTGTTAAGCTCGCCCATTCCGAACATGAACGGCTGGAATGTATTTTTTGAGATGGATAATTCATTAATGATGGAAGCTTTCAGGCAGAACTGGACGAATATGCTTATACTGATTTTCTCAATCACTGTATTTGTAAGTGTAGTCATATATTTTATTTCTTCATCCTTGTATAGAAGGATAGCGCTGCTGATGGAGCACATGGGCAAGGTGTCGAAGGGGGAATACGTGCTCATACCGGAAGAGAGAAAGGGAAGCGATGAGATTGGGTCTATGATCACTTCTATGAATAGCATGACGGATAAAATCAGCGAACTCATTGAAGATGTGTATAAGGCAAAAATCAGAGAGACCCAGCTGGAGCTGCTAAAAAACCAGGCGGAGCTGAATGCGCTGCAGTGCCAGGTAAATCCGCATTTCATGTTCAATGTCCTTGAGACGATCAGGATAAAGTCCTTCTTGAAAAATGAGTTTGAAACTTCAAGGATCATCAAGTACATGTCCAGGATATTCAGGAAGCTCCTAACATGGAATGAAGACATGATTGAACTGAAGGAGGAGCTCAACTATATAAGGGAATATCTTGAGATCCAGCAATATAGGTATGAGGATGAACTGAATATCGATATAGATGTGGATGAGCGTACAATGGATCTGCGGATACCGAAGATGACGCTTCAGACACTGATAGACAATGCATGTGAGCATGGGTTTGCAGAAGAAAGGGATGTCAAGAGTATTAGGGTATCCGTTCATATCATGAATGACAGCCTGGTCGAAATAAAGGTGTTTGACAATGGAAAGGGCATGACGAAGGAGCGGATCGAGCAGGTATATGATATTGGAAGCAATGAAGGCAAGAGTATCGGGATCAAAAATGTCATTGGCAGGTTAAACTTGTATTATGGCGATAAATACAGTATCAGGATCAACAGTGTGCCCGGTGAATATACTGAAGTTATATTGATACTGCGCTTTGAGGAACTTAAAGGAGCGTCTCATGTATAAGGTAATTATTGTAGATGATGAAAAGCAGATCGCAGATGGACTCAGCAAAATGATAAGGTGGTCTGAACTCGGATTCACAGTATACGGCACTGCCCGAAACGGCCTTGAAGCTGTAAACCTGATGAAGTCCGGAAATGTGGATCTTGTCATTGCTGATGTAAGGATGCCGGTAATGGACGGCATTAAGCTGCTGGAGCATGTGCGGGCGGATATTTCAGAGGATATCGAGTTTATCATCCTCAGTGGCTTCAGTGATTTCAAATATGCGCAAAAAGCCGTGCAATACAATGCCAGGAGCTATCTCCTCAAGCCTGTGGATGAGGATGAGCTGTATACAACACTTCTGGATATTAAAAGCATGCTTGATGAAAAAGCGGTGAGAAAAAGCTTGAAAGTAAGGTCATACATAAACAGCTACATATTAGGAGAGGAAGCGGCCGGAAACGAAGTGATCCTCAGAAACGAGGAAACATATGGCCTGAGGTATATATCAGTGGAACTGCACTGGAATATAGATTCACTGGAATCATATGCACAGGACAGGCAAAACATCGATCTGTTCAAGTATATTGAAAAATTGGTCGGAGAAAACAATATGAAGTTTGTTTTGCGCCATGACAGGTATAGATGCCATATCGTTGCAGGAAAAAGCCTGCTGGGCAGTTATGGGTATGACGTGAGGCAGCTGGCTTTCGAATTGGTGAAATTCCTTACACTGAATAAATGTATACAGGTGGATGTACTTGTGGGGAAAAAGGTATCGGGGTTCAGGGAACTCCACGAATCCATCTGCTCCATCGATCTGTGTAAAAGCAGGCTCTTTTACAGGAACAGTGCTTCAGTCATCGTCTATGATGAAATCAAGGAAGAGGCGTTCTGCAAGGCATACGAGGATAATGGAGCAGTAATCAGAATCATTGCGGCATTCAGAAAAAACGATATGGGTAAGCTAATAAAAGAATTGGACGAACTGGCGGCACATTTTGAACAACTGAAGATGGTGCCAGAAATAGCATTGATACATCTGGACAGTATTATGGCTTCGGTCGTACAGATACTTAATGAAAGGTCTGATGATACCACTGATGTGCTTGAACTGTATGCCAGGTATAAAAAGGTGCATGACAAGCTGGACATATATGGATTGGTCCGGCTTGTGAAGGAATTCTGCCTGTTTTGCAATAATTTTTCACTTTCTATTCAAAAAAATGAATCAATGGAGCTGGTAGACAAGGTTGCCAGATTTGTTGACGGTAACTATATGGAGCCTATAAAAATCGCAGATATTGCCGAGCGCTTTTATGTAAATTCCGCTTACCTTGGACAGCAGTTTTCAAAGAAAAAAGGATGTTCCTTGAACCATTATATAAATATGGTTCGTATCGAAAAGGCAAAGGAATTACTGCTGAATACGAACCACAGAATTTATGAGATCGCGCAGGAAACAGGGTTTGAAGACCCAAACTACTTCTCTTCAAAATTCTTTGAATATACCGGACAGACACCTTCTGACTACAGAGTCCAGATCAGCTTGCTGTCCTCGTGATGTTTCCTTGACCTGACCTATAAAAAACAGAGAAAGCACTATACTTTTTATAGTGAGAGAGAACTGCCCCCTAAAATATAATTTTAGTATAGACAAAAAATAAAGGGGGAAACAAAATGAAACTATCAAAAGTAGTGGCTCTGCTGCTGACATTCGCGATTTTGATATCGATGGCTGTCGGCTGTGCTCAGGAAAAGGCAGCTCCCGAAGGACCGGCAACACCGCCGAGCACCGGCGATGATGCTCCGACAGACCCGGTGCAGGACGAAGCCAAACTCGAGCCGATCACGTTAACGATGTTCTGTGGTGACCAGTTGCAGGCTCCCGACAAGAACAACCCGGTGGTGAAAAAAGTGCAGGAATTGACCGGTGTTACAATTGAGTTCGAATTTCTGGTAGGGGACCTGATGCAGAAGATGGGTGTTATTATTGCTTCCGGCGAATATCCGGATCTTATGAACCCCAGCCAGGCCCGTTCAACTGCGATGGAAGCAGGCGTATTCATTCCCTTGGATGACTATCTCACAAGCGGTAAATATCCGAATCTCCAAAAGCATTATGAGCCGTATTATGATAAAATGAGAGCGGCAAGCGGCAATCAGAACAAGATATTCCTCATGGATAATTTCGGACGTTATTATGGCGACTGGATACCGACCTATCACAACGCTCCTGCTTTTTGGATACAGAAGGACGTATTGGCTGATGCGGGCTATGCAAATCCAAAGACTCTTGATGAATATTTCAACCTTATAGAGAATTATGTTAAGAAATATCCTAAGATAGATGGTCAGGACACACTTGGATTTGAAATACTTTCCTTCGACTGGCGTTCATTCTGCCTCAAGAATCCTCCCCAGCACCTGATCGGACATCCGAATGACGGTGACGTAGTAGTTGATCAGCAAACCTTTGAAGCTGATTTGTATCAAAATAAGGATTATGCAAAGAGATACTATAAAAAGCTGAATGAGATGTTCCATAAGGGCATCATATCTGCAGAGACCTTTACTCAGAATTATGACCAGTATCTTGCAAAGATATCTACAGGCCGTGTTGTAGCCATGTTTGACCAGTTCTGGAACTTTCAGGACGGTGAGAGACCGCTGAGAGCAGAACAGAAATGGGAAAGGACATATGTTCCTGTGGATATAACCTATGAGGGTTACAAGGGCTGGTATTTGGATGCTCCGACCTTCACAGGCGGCAATGGTATGGGAATAACCACTTCTTGCAAGGACCCTGAAAGAGCACTGCAGTATATCGACATGATGCTTTCTGAAGAAATGCAGGTATTGCTCCAATGGGGTATAGAAGGACACAGCTATGAGGTCGACGAAAATGGTAAATTCTACAGAACGGAAGAGCAACGCTTGAATTCACGTGATGCTACATGGGTAAACCAGAATCTGGCAGATCAGCTGTGGAATCAGTTCCCGAAGCTGCAGGGTGTATTCAGCGATGGCAATTGGTGCAATCCTAACGAACAGCCCTCAGAAGTTCTTGCGCAACAGGCTGAGTATGACCAGAAATTCCTTGCCCAGTACGGCTTTAGTCTGCCGACTCAGTTCCTGAATCCTCCGCCGAAGGATGTTTCCGAAGACTACTATCCTGTATGGGGATATACGATTGAGGATGGATCAGAGGCCAGGGATGCACTAAACAAAATTACTGATCTTGAGAACAAATATCTGCCAAGACTTATCATTGAAGACGCAGATAAGTTTGATGCAGCATGGGATGCATATGTGGCTGAAATCGAAAAGGTCAACTACAAGGCATACCTTGATGAAGTGAACAGACAGATCAAGAGCAGGATGGCCAAGTAAGAAGATATTTGCAGTTGTTGTGCGGATACATAGGCTCAAAGCCTATGTACCCGCATTTAATAAACGGCCGTTATTGGGCCTGAAATGGAGGCATGGATATGCTCACAACAGGTACGCAAACAGCGCGGGTCAATATTCACAAGCCTATAAAAAGTAGATTTATTAGAACTGCCATAAAGCAGAAATCACTGATCTTAATGTCCATACCAATAATGGTCTATGTATTCATTTTCAGCTATAGACCTCTAAAAGGACTGATAATGGCTCTCCAGAACTACAGACCGGGGAAAAAGGAACAAGTGTGGGTGGGATTGAAGCATTTTAAGACTTTATTCACAGATGAGGCATTTTTAAGAGTACTGCGAAATACAATCTGCATGAGTGCAATAAATATTTGTTTTGGTTTTATATTTGCCATATTACTGGCGATCCTTCTGAATGAAATAAAGGTTTCCGCTTATAAGAGATTAGTGCAATCGGTTTCATATCTGCCTCACTTTTTATCATGGATCATTGTTACCGGATTGGTACAGAATTTTCTTTCATCGGACGGAGGCATTGTTAACGGATTGCTTATGCAGCTCAATATTATTGAAGGTCCTATACATTGGCTGGCGAAACCGAATATGTTCTGGTGGATCGTAGGAGGAGCCCATGTGTGGAAGGAGACCGGATGGAATTCGATTATTTATCTGGCTGCAATAACTGCAATTTCTCCGGAGCTGTATGAAGCGGCACACATTGACGGAGCAAACCGGCTTCAGAAAATACGGTATATCACATTACCCGGTATCAGGCCGACGGTTGTTGTATTGTTGATCCTGAATCTTGGGTGGATCCTGAATGCGGGATTTGAGGTACAGTTTCTGCTGGGAAATGGCATAGTTCAGGATGTATCCGAAACGATAGATATATTTGTTCTCAGAAATGGTATATCCCAGGGTAATTATTCACTCGCTACAGCTGCAGGCTTATTCAGATCGGTTGTCAGTCTGGTCATGCTGACCGGAGCCAACTTCCTGGCAGGTAAGTTGGGCGAAGAGAAATTAGTATAAGGGGGGATAAAGCATGGCAAAATCATTTTCTATCAAAAGCTCCAAGTCAGACAGGGTGTTTGACTGGGTGAATTATCTGCTGATGTTTTTATTGATGATAGTCATGATATATCCGTTCTGGAATACGATCATAATATCATTCAATGATGCTCTGGACGGTATCAAGGGCAATATATACCTGTGGCCGAGAAAATTCACTTTATATAATTATCAGAATCTGCTTCAGACAAACAGGCTGATAGATGCATTCTTTATATCAGTTTCAAAGACGCTGCTGGTTACATTACTCAATGTGTTTTTCTCTTCGCTGACTGCGTATATATTAAGTCGTAAGGATTTTTTGCTTAAAAAATTCATGACGATATTTCTTGTAGCTACCATGTACATCAATGCAGGGTTGATTCCTAATTATTTTAATATAAGGGACCTGGGCCTGGTCAATAATTATCTGGTCTATATCCTTCCATCTATGCTCGGAGTATTTAATGTGATAGTTATCAGGACTTTTATCAATGGATTGCCTGATAGCTTTGCAGAGTCTGCAAGAATAGACGGAGCTGGTGAATTCAGAATATTCATACAGATAATCGTACCTCTATGCAAGCCTGTGCTGGCTACAGTGGCCTTATGGGTAGCTGTAGGTGTATGGAATGAATGGTTTGATACCTATATATATGCATCTTCAAAACAGCACCTTAGTACATTGCCATATGAAATGATGAAACTACTGTCCTCCTCAATGGCGCAAACCGGACAGATAGATCCCAATATTGCATCTCAAGGCGGTGGAGCCGCTACAGTTACGCCTAATGCCATCCGTGCAGCTATTACTGTTATAGCCTCTGCACCAATAATTATGATATACCCGTTCCTGCAAAAATATTTCGTAGCGGGACTGTATGTAGGCGGAGTTAAGGGCTGACGCTTCGACAGCTGTATGACGGATTTCAGTGAATGATAACCAGGTACTGGTTTTTCATAAACGGAGTACCGTATACCTTTATCAGGAGAAAGGTATGCGGTATTCCAACCTCCTTTATCAACAGCTGGCACTATGAAGCCTGCCTACCGGTGGTAAATCAGCTATAAATTATTTTTTTTCTTGACTTTTTTCCCTTTCGCCGTTAGAATATACTTTGTCGGCTCAAGCGCCGAATAAATATGGCCCATTGGTCAAGCGGTTAAGACACCGCCCTTTCACGGCGGTAACAGGGGTTCGAGTCCCCTATGGGTCACCAAGGATCATCCGCCCAAACGGTATGATCTGCATAAGTAAGTTTTATGGCGATACGGCCCGGTAGTTCAGTTGGTTAGAACGCTAGCCTGTCACGCTAGAGGTCGAGGGTTCGAGCCCCTTCCGGGTCGCCAAAAACGCGTTTGCTATAAGCAAACGCCATACGCTGGTGTAGCTCAGCAGGTAGAGCAGCTGACTTGTAATCAGCAGGTCGGGGGTTCGATTCCGTCCACCAGCTCCAAAATGAAAGGTCACGACCAAAGGTCGTGGCTTTTCATTTTGCAGATTTACTTGACGGAATCGAACATAAATAAAAATGCACGCCATTTCTTAGTAGAGTGTACAAAAAATCAACTCTTGTATGAATAATTTGCTCAACCATTATAATTGACGCACTATTATGTTACATAATATGGCTCTAACATTTCATTATTTAGTTTAAAACTTCATAAAACAAGCAATTCAGACCGCAAGAGTAGAATTTTTGTACACCTCGGTCCCTGTTGCCCTGGGAAATAAAGAATACAATCTTATCTACCTGTCGACCAACTTTTATATCTGATTTTGCGGTCCGCGCAGGAAATAAGTTAAATTTTTATAGCTATTATTGTTCTTTTCATAAATTAGCAGCTTTTATTGTTGCATTAATGGATAAATTTTGTTATTTTGTATATATATCACCTATGAACTAAGAAATTAATTGCTTTTACAAATAATCGAACTTAATTATGTTGATATTCCTTGAAATAAGCATTAATATTATATAGAGAAGACTTTTAGCTAAACTGCCTTATAAATAGATTTCATATATATAAATATATATAAATATATATTAGCTGATGGCACCATAATTAATTTATTTTATTATTTATTTTTTAAAGAAGGGAGCGTGCATCATGGCGAACACAAATTACCCACTTTATGAAACCACCGTCTTTGAGGATTTTAGGGTAATGACGGAAAATGCAGCAAAAAAATATCCAGACAGAGTCGCGATCTCTTACAAAAAAAGCCCGAAGGACAGTGATACGGTCAAGGTGACCTATACTGAAGCGAGAGATTACATACGCCACATGGGGACCGAGCTGATTCACATGGGCCTGAGCGATAAGCATGTTGCGCTGATTGGAGAAAGCTCCTACAAATGGATTTGTTCATATTTCAGCCTTATGTCCATCGGAGCGGTCGTGGTTCCGATAGATAAAGATCTTCCCACAGAGGAAATGGCCGGACTGATCAACTTTGCAGACTGTGAATTTGTAATGTACAGCAAGGTTATCGAGGAAAAGCTCCTGCAGATGAAAGATATGCTTCCAAAGGTGAAAACCTATATAAGCATGAGCAAGTCTAAACTCGACGGTGCCGTTGACCTGTTTGACATAGTGGCAAAGGGAAGAGAACGTTTCAAAAATGGAGACAATGCTTACTATAACTATAGAATAGACAGGGATAAGCTTGCCACGATCGTATTTACTTCGGGTACTACAGGCAAGGGCAAGGGAGTCATGCTATCCCAGAAGAATATAGTATCAGATATGACCCAGGGCATGTACAACTTTGCCATAACTCCCAAGACAATGAATGTGCTGCCTCCACATCATACCTTTGGCTCGACTGTCAACTTTGTCGGCCATTATTCACAGGGCTCCGAGATATATATTTCAAGCGGCCTCAAGTATATAGCAGAGGAGATCAAGGAACAGCAGCCTTCGCACCTGGTCCTTGTACCGCTGTTTGTAGAGGCGCTGTACAAGAAAATGTGGGCAGCGGCCGAAAAAAGCGGAAAGGCTGATGCATTGCGCAAAATGATAAAAACCAGCAATGCGATGAGAAAATTAGGGATAGATATGCGAAAGAAATTCTTCAAAACCGTTATAGACGGCTATGGAGGAAAGCTTGAGCTGATTATTTGCGGCGGCGCCAATCTGAACCAGGATATCATTGACACCTTCGATGCCATTGGCATAACTGTGCTCAACGGATATGGCATTACTGAGTGCTCTCCTTTGATATCCTGCAACAGGAACAAGTATCAGAAAAAGGGAAGTGTGGGCTGTCCCATAATAGGAGAATCAGTAAAAATCAAGAATCCCGACGAGAACGGCGAGGGCGAAATATGTGTCAAGGGTCCCAATGTCATGCTTGGGTATTACAAGGATCCTGAAGCCACAGAAGAGGCATTCGATGAAGATGGGTATTTCAAGACCGGTGATTTTGGAAGGCTTGATGAAGAAGGCTGGATATACATCACTGGAAGACTGAAAAATGTGATAATCCTCAGTAATGGAAAGAATGTATATCCTGAGGAGATAGAGATGGAGATCTCAAAAGTATTCGGAGTCAACGAATGTATCGTCTACGCCGGCGAAAGCGAACTGCTGCCGAACAAGGAAGTCATCGTCGCTGAGATATATCCCGACTTTGAAGCGCTGAAGGAAAAGGAGATAACCAATCCGCAGAATTACTTCGAAGACGAGATCAAAAAAATAAACAGCCGCATGGTTTCCTACAAGGCAGTAAAGATGGTCAAGATACGTAATGAGGAATTCCAGAAGAACACTTCAAAAAAAATATTGCGCTTTGCCATAGACAAATCAATAGATTAAAAAAAAGAGTACCGTATAAATTTATACGGTACTTTTTTAAAAGGAGTGTGTATGATTTTTATTCCACATCCTGCAAGGCATAGTATCCTTCCTCGCCGGTCCTGACCTTTACTACATTTTCCACATCATATACAAATATCTTTCCATCTCCGATATGGCCTGTATACAACACTTTTTTAGCTGTATCAATAACTGCTCTGACCGGTACCTTGCAAACGACTATTTCCACCTGTACCTTGGGCAGCAGGCTGATTTCCTGTATAACGCCCCTGTAATATTCCGGCTTTCCCTTCTGGGCGCCGCAGCCCAGCACATGTGTGACAGTCATTCCCGTAATACCGATATTCATCATTGCTTCCTTGAGCGCTTCAAACCTCTCCTGCTTGAATACTATTTCGACCTTTGTCATTTTTACATCCGAACCCAGAGGTTTTGCTGCTTCGGTTTTAACCTGGACGGGAATAGCTTCATCCATCGGCACGGCTCCGGACGGGAGTACTGTGACCGATTCCGTGCCAGCCGGCGGGATGGTCGGCATGAAATCTGCGTATGCGCTGACAAGCCCATGCTCGGGAAGATCCAGACCGCTGATCTCTTCAGCCTCGCTCACTCTAAGGCCGACAACCTTCTTTATAAGGAAGAATACTATACCGATCGTAACTGTTGTCCAAGCTGCCGTTGCGAGAACACCTGCGGCCTGAACACCGATTGCCTGTATTCTTGTCATTTCTGCACCTGCAAGGTATTCCTCGGAAGCAAATACACCGGTAAGGATAGTTCCAAGTGCTCCGTTTACAGCGTGGACACCGATTGCTCCAACGGGATCATCAATTTTGAGTACCTTATCAATAAATTCGATACCAAATACAACGGCAAAGCCTGCAATGATACCAATGATTGCAGCAGCCCAGGGTTCAACTGCGTCACATCCCGCAGTTATGGCAACAAGACCTGCCAGCGAGCCGTTCAATGTCATTGACACATCGGGCTTTTTATACCTTATCCAGGTAATTATCATGACAGCTACAGTAGCAGCCGCAGCAGCCAGGTTTGTGTTGAAGAAAATCTTGCCTGCCAGCTCTGCCCCGCCGTTGGTCATGGAAACCGTCGAGCCGCCGTTGAAACCAAACCAGCAGAACCAAAGTATGAATACGCCAAGCGCCCCGAGAGTGATGCTGTGGCCCGGTATGGCTCTGGGCTTTCCGTCCTTTCCGTATTTGCCGATCCTGGGACCGAGTATAGCTGCACCTACCAATGCGGCAATACCGCCAAGCATGTGAACTGCGGTGGATCCTGCAAAATCATGAAAGCCGAGCTGCGACAGCCAACCGCCGCCCCATATCCAATGTCCTGAGACAGGATAAATAATCAGGCTTATTGCAGCACTGTATAAGCAGTATGAAATAAACTTTGTGCGTTCTGCCATCGCACCGGAAACGATAGTAGCTGCAGTAGCACAGAATACAGTTTGAAAAATAAAGAATGAGAAAAAGCTGACGCCACTTGGAAGCACAGCAGTGTAATCTCCCTGGGTGAAAAGATCTATCCCGCCGAAAATAGCGCTCTGCGTACCGAACATTATGCCAAAGCCTACGATCCAGTAAAGCGGTGTGCCTATTGAAAAATCCATCAGATTTTTCATTATTATGTTTCCGGCGTTTTTAGCTCTTGTAAAGCCTGTTTCGACCATTGCGAAGCCTGCCTGCATAAAGAACACCAAAGCTGCTGATATCAGTACCCATAGGGTGTTGACATCGGAAAACAGTACCATGATTGAATCACTCATCATTATCCCTCCTGTACAATATTTAGATTTTTATTACTAAACCCTTGAATGTCATGTAGCCGTTCTTAGCGGACCCCAAACAGCAGCTCGCCGTATGTGGGATATGGCCAGTATTTTTGAGCTGTGATGCATTCTGCTTCATCCGCTGCAGCACGCAGCTCCTGCATTTCAGTAATAATTTTGTCCTTGTACTCCAGTGCCAGTTTCTTCATATCAGTTGTATCTTTTTGCATACTCAGTGTTTTTTCCAGCGTTTCGACACTGTAGTAAATTACTGAAGCCAGTGATGATAGCCTTGTGATCGTTTTTTCTTCATAATCGCAGTCAGCATTTGCAATCAGGCTCTTCTTTGATAAAGCTGTGTCGCCAAGTTCCTTCATATAGCCAAGGACTGCGGGAAGAATATCCCTGCGTGCCATCTCTATCATTGCCAGAGCCTCTATGTGCAGCGTTTTGCAGTAGTTCTCCAGCATGATCTCATATCTGGAATGCATCTCGACCTCCGAGAATACCTTGTGCTGCGTGAAGAGCGTTATATTTTTTTCATGCAGGAAATAGGGCAGGCAGTCGGGCGTAGACTTCAGGTTGAGCAGACCCCTTTCCTTTACAGCTTCACATATCCAGGCTTCATCATATCCGTTGCCGTTGAATATGATTCTCTTATGTTCGTGGATGGTCTTTTTGATCAGTTCGTTGAGTGCACAGGTGAAGTCATCGGCCTTCTCGAGTATATCCGCAAATTGTCTCAACGATTCTGCTGCGGCAGTGTTCAGTACTGTATTTGCCAATGCGATGGAGCACGATGATCCAGGCATACGGAACTCGAATTTGTTTCCTGTAAAGGCAAAGGGTGAAGTCCTGTTTCTGTCGGTAGTATCCTTCGGGAACTTCGGCAGTACATCAACGCCGATCTTGATTTGTTCCTTCTCTCTTGCACAGTGGGTCTTGCCATTGTCGATGGATTCCAGGAGCTCATTCAGATCATCTCCTACAAATATGGACACAACAGCAGGTGGCGCTTCGTTGGCTCCGAGACGGTGGTCGTTTCCTGCGCTTGCAACGGAGATCCTCAGCAGATCCTGATAGTCGTCTACGGATTTAATGACTGCGCAGAGGAACAGAAGGAACTGGGCGTTCTCGTGAGGTGTTTCACCGGGTTCAAGCAGGTTGATGCCTGTATTGGTCGAAATGGACCAGTTGTTGTGCTTGCCGCTGCCGTTGACGCCGGCGAATGGTTTTTCATGCAGCAGGCAGACAAGGCCGTGTCTCTTTGCGATCTTTTGCATCATTTCCATTGTAAGCTGGTTGTGATCGGTTGCTATGTTGGTTGTTGTAAATATAGGCGCGAGTTCGTGCTGAGCAGGTGCTACCTCATTGTGCTCTGTTTTGGCGAATATTCCGAGCTTCCACAGTTCTTCATTGAGTTCATCCATAAAAGCAGCCACACGAGGTTTGATAGTACCGAAATAGTGGTCCTCAAGCTCCTGCCCTTTTGGAGGCTTGCTGCCGAACAGTGTGCGTCCCGTATAAATAAGGTCCTTCCTTTTATCATACTGCTCTTTGTCGATGAGAAAATACTCCTGCTCGGGTCCTACTGTCGTTTTAACAGATGTCACATCGCTGTTTCCGAAAAGCTTCAGCACTCTGAGCGCCTGCTTGTTGATCGCTTCCATCGAACGCAGCAGAGGAGTTTTCTGGTCAAGTGCTTCTCCGCCGTATGAGCAGAAAGCAGTAGGTATGCAAAGTGTTTTATCCTTAATAAATGCACATGAGGTTGGATCCCATGCAGTATATCCCCTTGCTTCAAAGGTGGAACGCAGACCGCCCGATGGGAAGCTGGAGGCATCAGGCTCTCCCTTGACAAGTTCCTTGCCGGAGAACTCCATTATAACATTGCCATATTCGGCGGGGGAGATAAAGCTGTCATGCTTTTCGGCAGTGATGCCGGTCATCGGCTGGAACCAGTGTGTAAAATGTGTTGCGCCTTTTTCGACAGCCCAATCCTTCATTGCGTTGGCAACCACATTGGCAACCTCTATGTCAAGTGTTTCGCCGTCGCGGATAGTTTTTCTGAGTGATCGCCAGGCTTCCTTTGGCAGTCTTGACCTCATTATACTTTCATTAAATACAAGACTTCCGAAATACTCTGGAACTGTTTTCATAAAAAATCGCTCCCTTCAAAATCAAAATAAAAAAAGGCAAAGGTGCCGCAGATAATTTTCTGCTCGGCACCTTTGCCGTTCATAAAAATATTATATACCCATAATATCATCTGTCAATAGTTTTTTTAAATTTTTTTGCAGGAACATTTGCGGGTTCATGCAAAATACTTAATGCATATTATAAATAACAGCTTGTACATTAACAAATTTGCATTAAATCAAAACAAAAGTTGCAAAATCCATTGACACATAACAGGTTTTGTTTTATAGTAAGTAATGAACAACGGCGTTCATTCTGCAGATGAAAATTTGCATTTGAACGTCTTTGTCTTTTTTAAGTAAAAATGAACAGGAAAGGACGGGTCCCGCGATGCTGAAAGAAAATTTGAACGGTAAAGAAGGACAGATAAGGATACCGTCGGGATGCGCCATTGCAGGCTTGTTTTCCAGGTCCGGTAAAAGTGTCTCAGGTGAAACGATAGTAAATGCGATGACTGTCATGCATGACAGATCCAACGGCCTTGGAGGAGGCTTTGCCGGCTATGGTATATATCCCCAGTATAAGGATCTGTATGCACTGCATGTATTCTATAATAATGCAGCTGCAAAGGAAGAGTGCGAAAGATACATCGACAAGGTGTTTGAGGTCATCAATCTGTCCAGGATACCGATAAGGAAGACACCAAGGATCACGGATGAGCCTCTGATCTGGAGATACTTTGTAGCGCCGCATCAAAACAGGCTGAGGGACAGCCAGCTCGATGAAGATGAATATGTTGTCCGCGCTGTTATTAAAATCAATACATCCTTTGATGGTTCATATGTGTTCTCCAGCGGAAAAAATATGGGTTCCTTCAAGGCAGTCGGATATCCCGAGGACGTCGGTGAATTTTACCGTCTTGACGAGTATGAGGGCTACTGCTGGACCGCTCATGGCAGATATCCTACCAATACACCGGGCTGGTGGGGCGGAGCTCATCCATTTTCGATGCTGGATTATTCCATCGTGCACAATGGTGAGATATCCTCCTACGATGCAAACCGCCGCTTCATTGAAATGTATGGTTACAAATGTTCGCTTCTGACCGACACCGAGGTCATTACCTATATAGTGGACTTTCTGACAAGGAAACAGAAGCTGACGCTGTCAGAGGTCGCGGACGTTATCGCGGCACCGTTCTGGAGCACTATAGAAAGAAAACCGCCTCTGGAAAGAGAGAGGCTGACATATTTGAGGAATGCTTTCTCAAGTCTCCTCATCACCGGACCGTTTTCCATACTGCTGGGCTTCAGCGGGGGTATGATGGCTCTGAATGACCGATTGAAGCTGCGATCCATGGTCATCGCCGAAAAGGGAGATATGGTGTATGCGGCAAGTGAGGAAGCCGCCATCAGGATGATGGAGCCTGAACTGGACAGGATATGGTCACCTATGGGTGGGGAGCCTGTTATCGTTACATTGAAAGGGGGTGCTGAGCAATGCCGGTAGATTTTATGTATGCTGATTATGAAGTCGCAAGGAACGACAGCCGATGTATACGCTGCCGTGTATGTGAACGACAGTGCGCTAATGATGTTCACTCTTATGAGGAGAACGGCAATTTCATGCTCAGCGATGAAGCCAAATGTGTCAACTGTCACAGATGTGTTTCGCTGTGCCCCACAAAGGCTCTGAAGATCGTTAAGAGCGACCATTGCTTCAAGGAAAATGCCAACTGGAACCAGTCGGCAATAAAGGAGATATATAAGCAGTCGGGAAGCGGCGGCGTGCTGCTCTCATCCATGGGAAACCCGGAAAAACACCCGGTTTACTGGGATAAGATGCTGATAAATGCGTCACAGGTGACAAATCCGTCCATAGACCCGCTGCGTGAGCCTATGGAGACAAAAGTATTCCTGGGCAAAAAACCGGGAAGGATAGAGCGCAATCCGGATGGAAGCCTCAAAAACAACCTGACTCCTCAGCTTGAGCTGGCGATGCCGGTGATGTTCTCCGCCATGTCTTACGGCTCCATCAGCTACAATGCACACGAGAGCCTTGCCAGAGCAGCCCAGGAACTGGGTATTTTCTACAATACCGGTGAAGGCGGCCTGCATGGGGATTTCTATAAATATGGAGAAAACACGATCGTCCAGGTGGCATCGGGACGTTTTGGAGTGCACAGGCAATACCTTGAGGCCGGAGCAGCGATAGAGATCAAAATGGGGCAGGGCGCAAAGCCCGGTATAGGAGGTCATCTCCCCGGTGAAAAAATAGTCGGGGACATTTCAAAGACAAGGATGATCCCAGAAGGCTCAGACGCCATCTCACCGGCGCCCCACCATGATATTTACTCAATTGAGGATCTGAGGCAGCTTGTATTCTCACTCAAGGAAGCGACACAATACAAGAAGCCTGTCATAGTAAAGGTTGCGGCTGTCCATAATATTGCCGCCATCGCAAGCGGCATAGCCAGAAGCGGAGCGGACATAATCGCCATCGACGGCTTCCGCGGAGGAACAGGCGCGGCTCCCACAAGGATCCGCGATAACGTAGGCATACCGATAGAACTGGCACTGGCAAGTGTCGATTCACGGCTTAGAGATGAAGGTATAAGAAACAATGTTTCACTGGTTGCGGGAGGCAGTATAAGAAACAGTGCCGATGTAGTTAAGGCTATTGCTCTTGGTGCGGATGCTGTCTATATTGCCACAGGCGCACTGCTGGCCCTGGGATGCCATTTGTGCCGCAGCTGTCAGGGCGGAAAATGCAACTGGGGCATTGCGACACAGCGTCCGGAGCTGGTCAGGAGACTCAACCCGGATATGGGCTTCAAACGTTTGGTCAATCTGCTGACTGCATGGAACCATGAGATAAAGGAACTCATGGGCGGCATGGGCATAAATTCCATCGAAGCGCTGAAGGGGAACAGGCTCATGCTCAGGGGAGTGGGACTCAATGAAAAGGAACTCGGGATACTCGGTATATCCCATGCGGGGGAGTGATATAAATGAAGAGGGTTTATGTCAATGAAAAATGGTGTCTCGGATGCAGGCTGTGTGAATATAACTGCGCCTTTGCCAATACCGGCGAAAAAAACATGGCTCTGGCTCTGAGAAATCTGGAGATCAGCCCAAGGATCAGGATAGAGGAGAATAATGATATTTGCTTTGCGGTATCCTGCAGACACTGTGAAGAGCCGCTCTGTGTAAAAGGCTGTATAACAGGGGCTCTTACGATAAAGGATGGAGTCATAATGGTGGATGAGGACAGATGTGTCAGCTGCTTTACATGCATCCTGTCCTGTCCGTATGGAGCGGTTTCTCCGTCTGAGCACGGAGCGGTCCAGAAATGCGAGCTATGTGTCAAGAACGGTTCCGGAGCTCCGGCATGTGTAGCCGGCTGTCCAAATGGAGCAATAGTATATGAAGAGAGGTAGATGAATATGAAATATGTGATCATTGGAAACAGTACTGCTGCCGTCGGAGCCATCGAAGGAATCAGGCAGGTGGATCAGTCCGGTGATGTAATGGTGATATCAAACGAGAGTCACCATACATACTCGAGGCCGCTCATATCCTACCTTCTTCAGGGGAAAACCGACCTTGAGCGGATGAAGTACCGTCCGGCCGACTTTTATGAAAAAAACAGGTGCGAGACGCTGCTGGGCAAAAATGTGACCGGTATCAGAAAGGAAAGCAGGACAGTACTGCTGGAGGATGGTTCTGAAATACCGTATGACAGGCTGCTGATAGCAACAGGCTCATCACCGTTTGTCCCTGACTTCGCCGGTCTGGAAAGTGTGAAGCAGAAATTCGCTTTTATGTCACTTGATGATGCGAATTCTTTAAAGGAAGCATTAGGGCCTGACAAGCGTGTGCTGATAATCGGCGCAGGGCTCATCGGGCTGAAATGCGCCGAAGGTATAGCGGATCATGTGAAAAGTATAACCATCGTCGACCTGAGTACCAGGATCCTCTCGAGCATCCTGGATGATTCCTCGGCTGAGATGGTTCAAAAGCATATTGAAAAGAACGATATTGCTTTTATGCTGGGACAAAGTGTTGACAGGTTCGATGGACAGACCGCATACCTCAGCAGCGGCAGCAAGGTGGATTTTGATATCCTTGTAATGGCTGTCGGAGTGCGGCCGAATATTTCGCTTGTACGAGATATCGGAGGAGATACGGGAAGAGGAATAATCACCGATGAGTACATGAAGACCTCAATAGAAGGAATATATGCCGCGGGCGATTGTACGGAAAGCTATGATGTTTCATTCGGCCAGAGGCGTGTGCTTGCATTGCTTCCCAATGCATACAGACAGGGGGAGTGCGCCGGCATCAACATGGCAGGCGGAGAAAAGAAGTTTGACCGTGCTATTCCCATGAATGCAATAGGATTTTTCGGGTTCCATATAATAACGGCGGGAAGCTATACCGGCCAAACCTATGAGAAATACGGGAGCGGCTCCATCAAAAAGCTGTTTTATGAAAATAACCTGCTCAAGGGATATATACTGGCCGGCGATGTCGAAAAGGCAGGGATATATACATCACTGATACAAAACAGGGTATCCCTTGAAGATATTGATTTTGAGCTTATCAGCGAAAAACCTTCGCTGATGGCTTTTTCAAGAAAATACAGGCAGCAGAAGCTGGGAGGAGTGGTGTGAGATGATAATCGAAGCTGCAGGCAAGGACCATCGCTCATTGAATGAGGAAATAAGAAAAAGCGGCAGTGATATCACCATCAATGGTTGTCTCGGTCAGCGGTTCATAGCAAGCGGTATGGACAAGGTGAAAATACTCATAAACGGAACTCCCGGAAATGCGCTGGGAGCATATCTCGACGGTGCCGAAATCACTGTCAGGGGAAATGCCCAGGATGCGGCAGGAGATACTATGAATGACGGCAGAATAGTTGTTTTCGGAAATGCCGGTGATGCCGCCGGATATGCCATGCGCGGAGGCGAGATATACATCAGGGGAAATGCGGGCTACCGTGCGGGGATCCATATGAAGGAATACGCCGGAAAGCTTCCTGTCATGGTTATAGGAGGAAGCTGCGGGAGTTTTCTTGGTGAATATCAGGCAGGAGGAATGATCATCGTACTGGGTCTGGACAAAGACAGACCGGTCAAGGGAAATTTCTGCGGCACAGGCATGCACGGAGGAAAGATATATCTGCGTGGAGATGTGGAAGGTCTCCGGCTGCCAAAGCAGGTGAACTGTAAGAAAGCCGGCAGCGCTGAAATGGAGGTCATCACCAAATACATCACCGAATTTTCCAGGCTTTTTGACGTGCCCTATGAGGCGATAGTTGGCAAGGAATTTCATGTGCTCACTCCGGATACCCATAATCCATATAAGCAGCTTTATGTGCAAAACTGAGTAAAACAGGTCTACAAAGGCTTTTGCAATAACCTATAAGGTGGAAAAATGATAACCGCATTCTATTTATTTAGCATGCGGTTGCGTGCTGTAATAAATAATCGATCCATAAGGAGGGACTATGACCAAGTACATTTTTGTAACAGGCGGTGTTGTATCAGGGCTGGGCAAAGGAATTACCGCAGCGTCCCTTGGCAGGCTTCTCAAGACAAGAGGTCTCAAGGTGGCGGCCCAGAAGCTGGATCCATACATCAATGTTGATCCAGGTACTATGAGTCCATATCAGCACGGCGAGGTCTATGTAACAGAGGATGGAGCCGAAACGGATCTGGATCTGGGGCACTATGAGAGGTTTATCGACGAGGATCTCAACAAATACTCGAATCTGACGACCGGAAAGGTTTATTCAAATGTTCTGAGCAAGGAACGCAGGGGTGAATACCTTGGCAGCACTGTTCAGGTAATACCCCATGTGACAAATGAGATCAAGGAGTTCATTTATTGTGTAGGCAAAAAGACAAATGCCGATATCGTGATAACGGAAATAGGCGGTACAGCGGGCGATATTGAGAGCCAGCCGTTCATCGAGGCCATACGCCAGGTGGGCAGTGAGGTCGGTCCGGGGAATGTGCTGTATATACATGTGACTCTGGTGCCCTATCTGAAGGCTTCAGGAGAGCATAAATCAAAACCGACACAGCATTCGGTGAAGGAACTGCAGGGCATGGGGATATCCCCCAACATCATCGTGCTTCGCTGTGACGAGCCTATCACGGATGAGAGCATTTTCAAGAAAGTGGCCGGCTTTTGCAATGTCAAGCCTGACTGTGTCATTGAAAATGAAACGATCCCTGTTTTGTATGAAGTGCCGCTGATGCTGGAGAAAATGCATTTTTCAGACATTGTTTGCCGGGAATTGGGGATCGATGCTCCAAAGCCTGACCTCAGCGAGTGGCAATCACTGATCGAAAGTATCAGCAGTCGGACAAAAACTGTGACTATCGGGATAGTCGGCAAGTATGTGCAGATGCATGATGCATATCTTTCGGTGGCAGAGGCGCTTCGTCATGCAGGATACAGCCATGGTGCAAGGATCAGGATAGAGTGGATCGATTCTGAAAGCCTGTGTGAAGACAATTACAGAGAAATACTATCCAGGCTGAGCGGTATGATCGTACCGGGAGGCTTTGGAAGCAGAGGTATAGAAGGCAAGATACTTGCCGCACGCTATGCACGGGAGCAGAACATACCGTATCTTGGCATATGTCTTGGTATGCAGATCGCTGTGATAGAATATTCCAGGAGCATACTCGGCTGGAGCGACGCAAATTCACGGGAATTTGACGAGAACAGCTTCCACAGGGTGATAGATTTCATGCCCGGGCAGCATGATGAGATCGACAAAGGCGGGACGCTGCGGCTGGGAAGCTATCCATGCCATATCATTACAGGAACTATTATGGAACGTTGTTACGGAGCTGATATAATAAACGAACGCCATCGTCACCGTTATGAATTCAATAATGATTTCAGGGATGAGCTGTCAAATGCCGGACTTGTGATAAGCGGAACATCACCTGACGGCAGACTGGTGGAAACCGTGGAAATTCCCGGGTGTGATTTCAATGTGGGAGTACAGTACCACCCTGAATTCAAAAGCAGGCCCAATAAGCCCCATCCGCTGTTCCTCGGGCTTGTCGGTGCGGCGCTGAGTAATAGTACGAGAAACGAAGACAATACTAATAAATGAAATATATTGTCACCTCGATGATAATGGTTAAGTCAGATAATATAAGGAGGATTTACAGATGCTTGCAGGTATAGTCGGGATAAATTGGGGAGATGAAGGCAAGGGAAGAATGGTTGACCTGCTTTCGGAGGGCTATGACATAGTAGTGCGATATCAGGGCGGAAACAATGCAGGACATACTGTTGTCAATGAAAGGGGAAAATTTATACTGAATCTGCTTCCCTCGGGAATACTCAGAGAAAAGACCGTAAATGTGATGGGTCCCGGAATGGTAATAGATCTGGAGCATTTATCAGCAGAGGTGAAAAAGCTGAGGGATGCAGGTATAGAAATAACACCGGAGCATCTTAAAATAAGTGACAAGGCAACGATATGCATGCCATATCACAAGCTCCTGGACATACTCGAGGAAGACAGGCTTGGCGATGCGAAGTTCGGATCGACCAGACGCGGGATCGCGCCGGTCTATGCGGATAAATATATGAAGAAGTCGCTGCGGATGGGAGATCTGCTGGACATGGACAGTGTCGGAAAGAAACTGCCGGCCATCGTAGAATGGAAGAACCTTATGATTCGTGACGGATACAAAAGCGAGGCGCTGGACTGCTCAAAGATGCTTGAGTGGCTGGAAGCTTACGGGCTGCCTTTCAAGGATTACATCTGTGACACCTCCCAATACCTGTGGAATGCCTGCGACAAGGGCAGCTCCATATTGTTTGAGGCCCAGCTGGGCGCTCTTCGCGACATCGATTTTGGGATATATCCATATACCACATCGTCCTCGACGATCGCTGCATATGCACCGATCGGGGCGGGAATACCGGATATGAAGCTTGATTATTGCATAGGTGTTATGAAAGCATATTCCAGCTGTGTTGGCGAAGGACCGTTTACCAGTGAACTGTTCGGTGACCAGGGGCATCTGCTGCGGGAAGCCGGCAGCGAATATGGCGCCGCCACCGGAAGGCCGCGGCGTGTAGGAGGGTTCGATGTGCCCGCCTCCAGATACGGAGTGCGCATGCAGGGCGCATCCTGTATAGCCCTTACCAAGCTGGACATATTGTCATGCTTTGATAAAATACCCGTTTGCAGGGCTTATAATATCGACGGAGAGATTACTGAAAGCTTTCCCTCCGGAGAAAGGCTGATACACGCCAAACCTGTGTACGAGTATCTGGACGGTTGGTCCTGTGATATATCCGGCTGCAGGAGCTATGATGAGCTTCCTGCTGCAGCAAAGGATTATATTTCCTACATTCAGCGAAATATCAGCTGTCCTATAAGGTATGTCTCGGTTGGACCTGGAAGGAATGAGTATTTTGAGATATAATGGAGCCGCCTTTTGTTTCCATAAAAAAACATGCTCGTTCGTACTTGACAAAGGCGGCTGATGTACTGTATTATATTACATGCGCCGGTCAAAAGGCGCGTGATACGGAGGGGTTCCCGAGTGGCCAAAGGGGGCAGACTGTAAATCTGTTGTCAGTGACTTCGATGGTTCGAATCCATCTCCCTCCACCAATCAATTTGTATGAAAAGCCTGATAAATCAGGCTTTTCAGCGTTTTTGCACACTTCTTCGATCAACTTTTATGAAACCAAAACTAAGATGGATGGTAAAAGCAGAGGGCACTACTCACTTTTTCAACTTTTGAACGATATTTATGATAAATGTTCTCATTTTTTTTTGTTCATTTGCCCATGGGGCTATAAAATAGGCTTTCCAGAACATAGTTTTGTTCAAAAGCTGCAAAAATGAGTAGTCCCATAAGGGTTTTATGCATAATTAAATGCCTTTCGGAAAAACACTTTTCGGACAGTCTGACCAATACAAAAGTCAGGATGAAATGTATCCGGGCATTAATTGTGCGTCCAGACCGGCATGATACGATTTTGTCAGGCCATTACTTATATATTACCTTCTTATATATAATGAAATTCCAGCTTACAACTGCACCTATTGCGAATACTTTTGCAAGAAGGTACTGCATCTGGGCCCTGTCAGTCAAAAAATACATTATAAGGTCGGATGCGCCTATATTAAAAACAAAGAGCACAAAGTACATCGGAAGCTGCTTGCAGAGCTTCATTTTAGATTTAAATGACCAGAGCCTGTTCATAAGGAAATTGACCCAGAACACTATCGCCAGCGCCATTGTATTGGACACGATGACAGATAGGCCTGCAATGTCCTTGAATGTGTACAGCAGCGAGAATTCAATGGCTGCGCTGGTAAACCCCGTAACAAGATAACGTGCCATTTGCCCGAGAAAATCTTTTGTCAGAACCTGCGACAATAATTTGGATTTCTTTAGTTTCTCAGGTATCGAGTTGTATTCCATGGTATATTAACTGATCCTTTCGCCGGGTCATATGTTAATGTAATAATATCAACTGTGTAAAAGGGGCCCTGGATTTGAATATATCCAGGACCCCTTTTAAAATCCTGCATTACTTCCCAATCAGCGGGACTATGTTACTTTCAATATCTTTTTCATTCTTAGGCCTTGTGACGTTATCATAAATCGACCAGGTCTCGATGTGCTCGACTGTCTCATCGGGAGCCAGCAAACAGACCGGTCCCAGAGTTTCCATCTCAAGGAACCTGTGGTTAGTATAGGTTTCATATGAGCAGTTTCCATCCGGATATTCATATTCGTCTTCGTGGTCATGCTGTTTCACGAATAGGTGTCCGTGGTTGGCATAAGCTGCCCAGCCTGCTTCATTGGGCATTCCGATCTTAAAGGCGGTATCAGCCTTTTCATCCTGGGAAAGGGTAATGTACCTTTCGCCCCAGCTGACTCTTTTGTCGTTCATTCTGGTGTATGACCAAAGGGAGATGCTTCCGTTGTGGAGCAAGCCAGTTTCACGGGTGTTTAGAGGTACGACTTCAACTCCTCCGGGCGCCATCATGCTGATGCTCCAGGGAGCCAGCTCCACATCCCAGAACCCCTTGTTTGTCAGCCTGTGGATAACGGATACCCTGGCAGAGTCTGGAGTCATGGATATTTCGATCTCCTTTTTTATATGCGCCTGAGGCTCTGTATCCTGGGTGAGAACGATGCCGTATTTCTTCTTTCTCCATGCTACCTTACTGTTGTCCGGCTGGTAAGTGCGCACCGGATCCTCCGGGCCGTGCCAGAGCCTGTGGCCGCCGTAAAATCTGTATTCCTCCGAGCCTGTTTTGCCTATGTCCTCTGAAAATTCCACTAATTCATTTTCTTTGCCGACAAACCCAAATCGAATGATCCTCGGACCCACATCCGTTGTCGCCACGAGGTCTATTATACCATTGCTGATTTCGATGCAATTCTTCCAGCCTTTGTATTCAACTTTTTTTATAGTGACTTCACCCATGACAATTCCTCCATTTGTAAGTATTATTTTCCTTTTGATTATATAAAATACATGAACTAATCTCAACTTTTTCTATGTATTTATTCAAATTAACTATTGCGATATGGCAGTTGCATGTTATAATATTTGCAGGATGTATCAATGGAGGTTGCAAAATGAAGTTCGTAAAGATGCATGGACTTGGAAATGACTATATATTTGTTGAAAATATGAAAGATGACTTGCAAAATCCTGCAATTTTAGCACGAAAAATCAGTGACAGGCATTTTGGAATAGGCTCCGACGGATTGGTCCTGATCATGCCCTCGGAAGTGGCGGACGTGAAAATGAGGATATTCAATGCTGACGGGTCTGAGGCTGAAATGTGCGGAAATGCCAGCAGATGTGTCGGAAAATACGTCTACGAAAATGGGATCATAAATAAGGAAAGAATAACTATGGAGACGCTGGCAGGCATCAAAACCCTTGAACTGAAGGCTGCTGACGGTAAAGTATTTGCTGTAAGGGTAGATATGGGCGAGCCTGTGCTGGAATCTGCATTTATACCTGTGGTCAGTACTAAAGAGAGGTTTATTGATGAGCCTGTAGAGATCAATGACAAGGTGTTTAGAATTACCTGTGTTTCGATGGGCAATCCCCACGCAGTGACATTCACGGATGATGTCACTGAGCTGCCCTTGCATATATATGGTCCGCAGCTGGAGAAAAACAGTCTCTTCCCGAAGAGAACAAATGTTGAGTTCATACAGATCATCAGCAGGGACAGGATCAAAATGCGTGTATGGGAAAGGGGCTCAGGTGAAACGATGGCATGCGGGACCGGAGCCTGCGCTTCTGTTGTGGCTGCTATCATAAACGGCCTGTGTGACAGAAGAGTGACTGTAATGCTGCCCGGAGGCGAGCTGCTAGTAGAGTGGGATGAAGCTGACGGCCATGTTTACAAGACAGGTCCGGCAGTAAAGGTATTTGACGGTGAGATAGAGATCTGAGGAAAGCGTAATGAGGGGTTATGAATTATTTTTATTATAGGAGAGGGGAAGTGGAACTATGGCATATATAAATGACAATTATATGAAATTACCCGGGAACTACCTGTTTGCAGAGGTCTCAAAGCGCAGGGGAAATTTTGCTAAGGCTCATCCCGAAGCTGACATCATAAGTCTGGGTATCGGAGACGTAACAAGACCACTGCAGCCGGAGATCATCAAGGGCATCCACAAGGCCGCTGATGATATGGCGGATGCCAAAACCTTCAAAGGCTACGGGCCTGATGGCTATGGATATGATTTTTTGATAAAGGCTATTATTGAAAATGATTATAAACCAAGGGGCGTTTCCATCGGTACCGATGAAATATTCATAAGTGACGGAGCGAAGAGCGATACAGCTAACATTCAGGAAATCTTCGGTCTGAACAATGTGGTTGCGCTGACTGATCCGGTCTATCCGGTTTATCTGGATACCAATGTAATGGCTGGCAGGACAGGTGAATATGACACCGTGAGCGGAAGATTTGCCGGCGTGGTATATATGCCGTGCACATGGGATAATGGTTTTATGCCGGAGCTGCCTTCGGTAAGGGCCGACCTGATATACCTCTGCTTTCCCAATAATCCCACAGGCGCTGCCATCACAAGGGGAGAGCTGAAAAAGTGGGTGGATTATGCACAGCAGAATAATAGCATCATACTTTACGATTCTGCATACGAGGCTTATATCACCGAGCCGGATATCCCACACAGTATTTATGAGATAGATGGGGCAAAGAATGTTGCCATCGAGTTCAGAAGCTTTTCAAAGACCGCAGGCTTCACAGGCACAAGATGTGCTTACACTGTAATACCAAAGGCTGTTATGGCCGAAAGCGCAAGCGGGAGAAAGGTTTCGCTAAATCAGCTGTGGTATAGGAGGCAGACCACTAAATTCAACGGTGTGGCATACATCATACAAAGAGCTGCAGAAGCAGTCTACAGCGAACAAGGAAAAATACAGACCAAAGCAGTGATCGACTATTATATGACCAACGCTGCCATTATCAGAAAAGGGCTTATCGATGCCGGGCTTGAGGTGTTCGGCGGGATTAACGCTCCGTACATATGGATGAAAACACCCAAGGGAATGGATTCATGGGCGTTCTTCGACAAGCTGCTGGGCGAGACCCATATCGTCGGTACACCTGGATCCGGTTTTGGACCAAGCGGACAGGGGTATTTCAGGCTGACCGCTTTTGGCAGCAAGGAAAACACAGAGAGGGCAGTGGATCGCATAAGGACAAGACTGAAGCTGTAAAAGGGATTTTCATATCAAACATGAGCAGCCTGCGGCAAAAACCGGGGAAACCTGAGATTAATGCAGCAGGCTGCTTTTTGCTGTTCATAGCAGCCGTTCAGAGCAACCATTCACTATAATCGAATGAAAATATCTATCAGACATATACTAAGTGAGAATGGCGATTAAAGACGGGCTGTTTTCACTGAGGTTAATATGAGAGGAACCAGATTTGTTTTAGCTACTGTTGTCATTTTGCTGCTTGTCCTGTCTGTAAGCGGTTTATACATTGTGCTGAATTCTGTCAATGACATTCACTATGTGCCTGAACCCATAAGCGACGGCAGCATCGGATACGATGATAACTATGACTATTTTGGCGTTGGTGACAGCCACGGCTATGACACCGGTATTTTAAGGGCCGATCCGGAAGGGCGGAGCAGCCCGGAGACAGGGACAGGAGAGAGCGAGGGAAGAGTTGCCGAATCAGCTCCTGTCAACATGCTGCTGCTTGGTCTTGACATGGACAAGACCAGGTGTGACGTTATAATGCTGCTGAGCTTCTATCCGTCTGCCCCGGCATTGAAAATGCTGTCAATTGCACGAGACACAAGAGTTTTCACAGGAAGGACCTACAAAAAAATCAATTCGTTTTATTCCATGGGAGGCGCAAAGCGTGTCGCCAGAGAAGTATCCAGGATCACGGGCCTTCCTGTCCATTACTACGTAACCGCTGATTTCAAAGGCTTCAGAAAGATCATTGACACTCTGGACGGAGTTGAGTTCAATGTTCCGTTCAGGATGAATTATGACGATCCGACTCAGAATCTGCATATCCATCTGAAAAAGGGGGTGCAGCTGCTGGACGGAAAAAAGGCGGAGCAGCTTGTACGCTACAGAAAAGGTAATTACAAAAAGCAGGGATATATTGAGGGAGACATTGGCAGGATAAAGATGCAGCAGGATTTTATGAAAGCTCTTATTGCTCAGAAGCTGAATTTCAGGTATATAGCCAAGGTGGACGATATTTTTGCAATTCTTCAGGAGTATGTAAAAACAAACATAACTCTGGCGGATATTGCCAGATATGCAGGCAGTGCGGCAAAGCTCAGGAGCGACAGTATACAAACCTTTGTATTGCCCGGAGAAAGCCACATCATCGACAATATCTGGTGGTATATATATGACAGGGAAGAAACTGCCTCCATGATAGAAGAGAACTTCAGATAAGTATCTCCACATGCTTAAAATTCAAGATGGGGGCACCTTCGTTCCGTGCGGTGCTAATAAGCACCCTAAACTTGCATTTTTGAGTACTGCAACTGTTTGGGTCACGGTATAATGAGAGATTGAATTTTCACTATCAGTCTGTTATAGTTCTTATATGGACTATTCTCACCATATGGCAGAATGGCCGCTGTAACAACATTTGTCTGGCTTTCGCCAGAGTTTGTTTATCAAAATTTACCGTTTGTATTAAGGAGAATACACGTATGAGAGCTGTAATCACTGTATTGGGCAAGGACAAAGTAGGCATCATAGCAACTATAAGCAGGATCCTTGCAGAAAGCAATGTAAACATACTTGATATATCTCAGACCTTGATGCAGGACGTTTTTACGATGATAATGCTTACGGATATAACCGACTCAAATATAGCTTTCAACGAGCTTTCGGACAAGCTTGAGGCGGCCGGGCGGGAAATCGAGCTCTATGTCAAGATACAGCATGAGGACATCTTTAACTCCATGCACAGAATATAACGGAGGAATTTATGCTCACTAAATATGAAATACTTGAAACATATAAAATGATACATGAGGAATATCTTGATATCAGGACAATAACCATGGGCATTTCCCTTCGTGACTGTTGCCATCCGGACGGAGCGGTCTGCAGGAGAAAGATATATGACAAGGTCACCGCTTACGCGAAGGATTTGGTCAGGGTCGGCAGAGATATAGAGAAGGAGTTCGGCATACCTATAATAAATAAGAGGATATCCGTCACTCCCATCGCCATGGTGGCTGAAAGCTGCGGAGACGAGGATTATGTCGAGTTTGCGGCTGTGATGGACAAGGCTGCGGAAGAGTTGGGGATAGATTTTATCGGCGGTTTTTCAGCATTGGTCCACAAGGGAGCCACACCGGGGGACAAAAAGCTGATCGCTTCGATACCCGAGGCTCTTGCCTCAACGAGAAAGGTATGTGCTTCTGTTAATACCGCAACTACCAAATCGGGTATAAACATGGATGTGGTAGCGCAGATGGGCCGGGTCATCAAGAAGGCAGCCAGCCTTACAGCAGAAGAGGGCGGGATGGCCTGCGCTAAGCTTGTGGTATTTGCAAATGCTCCCGAGGACAATCCGTTTATGGCAGGCGCGTTCCATGGAATAGGCGAGCCTGACTGTGTGATAAATGTCGGGGTCAGCGGGCCGGGTGTTGTGAAATGCGCCCTTGAGAAGGTAAAGGGAGCTGATTTCAGTACCGTTGCAGATGTCATCAAGAAAACTGCTTTCAAAATCACCAGAATGGGCCAGCTGGTAGCCCAGGAAGCTTCAAGAAGGCTGAATGTACCATTCGGCATCGTTGATCTTTCGCTGGCGCCTACTCCTGCAGTGGGTGACAGTGTTGCGTACATACTTGAGGAAATGGGACTCGAAAAATGCGGTACCCATGGTACGATAGCGGCGCTGGCATTATTGAACGACGCTGTAAAGAAGGGCGGCATTATGGCATCTTCGCATGTGGGGGGATTGAGCGGCGCCTTTATTCCTGTCAGTGAGGACCAGGGCATGATAAATGCGGTAAAGGCTGGAGCCCTTTCAATAGACATGCTCAAGGCAATGACCTGCGTTTGTTCGGTAGGCCTTGATATGATTGCTGTGCCAGGTGATACGACTGCAGAGACCATATCGGCGATCATTGCCGATGAGATGGCGATAGGAGTGGTAAATAACAAGACGACGGCAGTCAGGATAATACCCGCGCCAGGCAAAGCTGCCGGAGAGGTGGTTGAATTCGGCGGCCTGCTGGGAACAGGACCTGTAATGAATATTAGTAAATACAGCAGCAGCGAATTTATCGCAAGGGGCGGCAGGATACCTGCACCCATCATAAGCCTTAGAAATTGATCTAAAAGCGCAGTAAGGTTATCAGCTTGAAAGGAGTTGAGGTTCATAAGTACTCCATTGATTATTGCACACAGGGGAGCTTCAAAACAGGCACCGGAAAATACGATGGCGGCCTTTCAGACGGCGCTTGAGCTAGGCGCAGGAGGAATAGAGCTGGATGTACATCTTAGTGCCGACGGCTTTCTGGTTGTTACCCATGATGAAATGCTCGAGAGGACCAGCAGCGGAAAGGGAATGGTCAGGGACAAGACACTCGAAGAGCTCAAGGCGCTGGATTTCGGCAGCTGGTTTTCGCAAGATTACAAGGCTGAAAGGATACCGACACTCGACGAGGTATTGTGGCTGATATCAGGATGGGACGGACTGCTAAATATTGAGATCAAGAACGGCCCTGTGTTTTATCCTGGCATAGAGAAAGCTGTAGCTGATGCTGTTGTAAAATACAAGCGGACCAACCGTACTATTATTTCGTCCTTCAATCATTACAGCCTTGTGGAGATACGAAAATATGAACCCGAAATAAAAACAGCGCCGCTTTACATGGCAGGTCTCTACGAGCCGTGGAAATATGCCGGGAGCATTGGGGCGACGGCAATACACCCGCTTTTCTATAACATTGTTCCCGAAGTGATGAAGGGCTGCAAGCAGAACAATATCATGGTGAATCCGTTTACCGTGGACCAGCCCGATCATATCAGAGCCATGACTGCCGCGGGGGTTGACGGTATTATAACGAATGTACCGGATATAGCTTTGAAAATAGTGAAGGAAATGGGGGCGTAGTATGAAGCTTAATTACAAGCAAACAATGCTCATTGGCCTGGGGTTTTTTACAGTCAGTATAGTATGGGGCATCTACAACATTGCGATGCCGATATACCTGAAAGACCTTGGATTATCAGGTGTAGCCGTCGGTTCAGTAATGACGATAGACAATGTCTTTGCAGTTGTTTTCCTGCCTATTTTCGGCGCACTTAGCGACAGGACCAACACCAGATATGGCAGACGAATGCCTTATTTGCTTGTCGGGATACCGTTATCAGCGCTGGCGTTTATACTGATACCGGTGTTCAGACTGAGCCTGGTGCCTGTTATGATTACTGTTATTGCAATGAATTTTTTCATGAGTATTTACAGGGCGCCGACTGTTGCGCTCATGCCTGACTTCACACCAAGGCCGCTGCGCAGCAAGGCAAACGGAGTTATCAATTTCATGGGCGGTGTCGGCGCAGTTATTGCTTTCCTTATCGGGGGGTTCCTCTTTAAATTGAATGAGTATCTGCCTTTTGCCGTTAGCGCAGTTATAATGATAGTGACAATAATATTGATGTATCTGATGATCCATGAACCAAAGGAGATAGCGGACGATAAACAAACTCAGGAACAGGCGGCCGGCAAAGCCGAACGCGAGAAAGGTTTCGGACTTAGCCTCATTTTCCTTCTTATTGCAATATTTTTCTGGTTCACTTCATACAATGCCGTCGAAACCTTTTTCTCCACATTCGGAGAAGTAGTGCTGAATATAGATAAGAGCCAGTCATCCTTCATGCTGGCCGTATTCTCGGCCATGCTCGTCATTTTTTCCATTCCTTCGGGCTTTCTGGCCTCCAGGATCGGAAGGAAAAAAACCATACTTATCGGCATCGCAGTATTGTTTTTAGTATTCGTGACAATGAATTTTACTATGGGACTCAACCCATACATAATCTATGTACTGCTTGGGATAGGCGGTATCAGCTGGGCGCTGATAAACATCAATTCCTACCCGATGGTGGTCGAAATGACCTCAAACAAGGGAGTCGGAAAATACACGGGCTATTACTATTTCTTCTCAATGACGGCTGCTATAGTAAGCCCCATATTGTTTGGTTATATAAAGGATATCGTAGGTGACAGGTTCCTGTTTGTATATGCCAGCATAGCGATGGTTCTGGCGTTCTTCTTCATGATGCTAGTAAAGCACGGTGAACCAAAGCCGCAGGCTAAATCGGCCTTTGAAGGCATCGAGCATATGGAGACTAAATAACGATTCGTTTTTATCAGGCAGTGGGTACCGCCCCATGGGACGCATTATGATAAACAGCAATAATTCTTGGCAAAAGGATGACAATATATGAGTGGGAATAGCGGCAGCTTTGCTGAAAAGACAGGGCGGGGCTTTGATAAAGATGAGCTCGAAATAGTGACAAGACAGACCCTCAATGAAAATGACCTTGCCGCAATACGAGGTCTTGAAGAACTGTGCAACCAACATGATGGAATAAGGCTGAAGCTGAACTGGGATATCATTACAGACCGTAAGCCAGGTTCAAATGACGATTTTCTATGTTTTGACAAGAATGGTGCTCTGGCAGGCTATCTTGCAGTTTATTGCTTCGGAAGATCTGAAGCTGAGATAAGCGGCATGGTCGAACCCTCATACAGAAGGAAGGGAATCTGCTCAGTACTTTTTGGACATGCCATTGAAGAATTGAAGGCAAGGAATGTCAGGAGCATATTGTTTATTAATGATAGAGGATCGGCTTCGGGAACTGAGTTTATAAAGGCATCAGGAGCTGTCTATGATCATTCCGAGCATTTGATGGAATTGCCCGGCGATATGGTACCGATAAAGGTCACACGTCCAGTCGAATTGAGAAGAGCTGTGCAGGATGATATAGAGCTTATTTCTGGGATGGATTCGATATGCTTTAATACTCCGGTTGAAGAATCCAGAGCATTTTATAACGAAGCCTGGCTTGATTGTCAGGAACACAAAGGCGCTGCAGCAAAGACTCAGATGTTTATAGTTGCCACAGAGGGCAAGGACATTGGCATGATAAGGCTTAACACAGAAAAGGACGATATCTTCATCTATGGCTTCGGCATTAAGCCTGAATACCGCGGCGTCGGTCATGGAAGAGCTGCCCTTGGACTTGTTGTGAATAAGGCTTTATCAAGCAGACCTTCACATGTTGCCCTTGAGGTTGATTGTGTCAATGATACGGCATTATCGCTCTATAAGTCATGTGGTTTTACGACGAAATGCACTTATGATTATTATAGAGCTTCAATAGACTAGCGTTTCGAGTGTCAGGCTGTCTGCCGATGCCGCTTCGCTGGTTTTTGGCGGACGGTGACCGGATCCTGCTGATGCTGACAGGCAGGAGACAGATACTTTTGTCAGGGGGGTAATGAGTTGATGCTGGGGTGGGACGAGCTTGAGAAGAAGTGCTCTGAGTGTATGCTGTGCGGCCTTGGTAAAACGAGGACAAACATTGTCATAGGCCGAGGATCCAAAACTGCCCCGGTAATGCTTGTCGGCGAGGGACCGGGAGAGCAGGAGGATAGGCAGGGCAAACCTTTTGTAGGTGCGGCAGGCCAGCTTCTGGACCTTTTGCTGTCCGCGCTTATGTTCAAGGAAGATGACTATTATATATGCAATATCGTCAAGTGCCGTCCGCCGTCAAACCGTGTGCCTGCAGATGATGAGGCCGAAAGCTGTCTGCCGTGGCTGCGGAACCAGACAGCGCTGATCAAGCCGCAAATAATGGTATGTATGGGCTCGACTGCAATGAAGTATATCATAGACCGAAATGCAAAAATAACACAGATCAGAGGCCAGTGGACAGAACGAAAGGGCTTCTGGATCATGCCGACCTTCCATCCCGCGGCGCTGCTTCGGGATGTGTCAAAAAAAGCGCTCATGTACGAGGACATGAAACAGGTCAAGCTCAAGCTGGATGAACTGAATCGCTGAGCCTGATCTTTTATTCCGTAAAGAGAGGCTGGAGATTCAGACTAATCTTAATGTAGTATCGCTAGGATGCAGTTTAGACAGGATACAGTTTTCGACTAGCAGAAGGCCGGCATCTCATTCAGACTGCTTCGCGAACAGCGTGGGACAAGGGATCAGTCTATATATTAAGGAGACAAAGTATGAATAATGAAGCGATGCTCAAGAGATTGTATGATGAGTATGCGCAGCAGTTTGCGGGTAATGAGTTTGTATTTGGATGCGGGTGCATTGAGCCCAGGCTGCTTTTGATAGGTGAGGCACCAGGTCGCGAGGAGGTAAAGCTTTCACGCCCATTTTCCGGTGCCGCCGGAAAAAATCTGGATGAATTCCTTGAACTGGCCGGCATAAAAAGAGAAGATATATATATCACAAATGCTATAAAATACAGGCTTTCAAAGGAAAATCCAAAGACGGGCAGATTGTCGAACAGGCCGGCGGCAAGGGATGAGATCACAGCTGGCAGGCCATATCTGTTAAGGGAGATAGAAATGATATGTCCCACCTGTATCGTGACCCTTGGAAATGTTCCATTGAGAGCCGTAACAGGAAATTTTTCAATGAATATAGGTGAATGCCATGGCATCCCCGCCATGGAAAAGATTGAAGGGCGGGAATACATGCTTTTCCCTCTCTACCATCCGGCCAGTGTCATTTATAACCGCAGCCTCAAGCAAACCTGCGAAGCAGACATCCTAAAGCTCCGCGACCTTCTTTGCGGCCACTGACATATTCACCCGTTATATTCAGCTACTGCTTCGAAGAAGGCTTCAATGTTTTTATTAGGTGTTCCGGGGGGTATATCGCAGCCGGATGATATGACAAAATTTTTGTAGCCGGCTGTTTTTTCAAGCAGCTCGCGGGTTTTCTCCCTTACATCCTCAACAGTACCATTCTTAAAGGTCCTTGCCGGGTCAATGTTACCAAATACCAGCCGGTCAGACGGTACCTGAGGCAGTATGGCTGTCATGTCGACCGCATTGCCGAAATGATATCCGCCGGCGCCGGTGGACATCAATGAAGGAACCAGTCTGGTGGTATTTCCGCAATTATGGAGTATAACCATGAAATGATCATCCTGAACTGCATCAACTATTTTTTTAACATACTCCGAGGAGAATTCTGTACACTGGTCAGGAGACAACAGTCCCGCTGCGGGCTCGGCGATTATGATGCCGTTGGCTCCTGAATCTTTGAAGGCTTTTGCATATGCCGATAGGAATTCTGTGGCTTTTTCCAATAATATATGGACTGTTTCGGGCTCATCAAACAGCGCCACCATTATTTCTGTCATGTCAAACAACCTGCATGCCAGCGAAAACGGGCCTATTTGTCCCCCAAAGGAAGGCTTGCCGCTGATGTTCTGCGCGCACAGCTCTGCCGCTCTAAGGTAAGCTCCGGTCCTTCCTGCGCCGGGCACGGGCATTTTAAGCTCTCTTGCGGAGGTTTCGCCGTCTACTATGCTGCCTGAGACAGCGGGAACTTCATCGGCAGAATATCTTATCTTGCTTCCGAAGACTTCAGCTTCAACTGACAGGTCCATGATTGTCATCGCTGCTATGGAGGGGTATTTTTGCGACAGCTCATATATGCATCTGAACTGGCCTTCGCCATCCTGTATTACATCCATTATTCCCAGTCCGACAAGCTTAAGTCCCGGATAAGTCATTATCGGCATTGAAAGCCTCTTGCTGGAGTTAATGATTTCTTCTGCCCATTCGTTCATATTGATTCTCATATTGAACCTCACTTATTGAATATTTAATTATTACAAATAAAATCAACTTTTACATTCTGATAATGCTAATATAACAAAACTATGCAATTGAATTATATAAATAGATTTTAAAGATTTGTACTATTTTATTATTTAATTTGCTGTGGTAAAATGTTTATACTAAATCGTTAAAAAATCCAAAAAACTAAAATAATTTTAAATACGAACTAATAAAAAAGTATTATGATAAGCGGTGACGATAACGGGAATCTGTTCTGATAAGTTGCCGGGGTCAGAAAGAGAGTAGGCATGAGGGGTATTCAAACTGCAGATGTACCACAGCTCGATCTTGACAGATCAAGGCATGCTGCTCAGACTTACAGCCGGTCTATAGGTGCGGAATGCCTGGTCATCGATACTCATGGCAACACAGTTGTCCATGCTTCGCCAAAGGGACAGTGCGAACTGTGCAAAAGTCTTGGGAGTATAGATAAAAAATGCAGCAACGCTCATCTGTACGGAAGCTATCAAGCTGAGAGATTTGGCGGCAGGTACATATTTTTCTGTCCGATAGGGCTGGTCCATTGGGTTTCGCCAATAATGAGCGATGGTGTCTCAAAGGGGGCTGTTCTTGGAGGGCCGGTACTCATGATGGAGCCTGATGAGCTGCTGATTGAAGAGATAATTATAAATGGCGGCTTTGACAAGAAGAAAATCAGCGAAATAGAACAACAGGTACGGCTGTTGCCGATAATTAGTCCGGAAACAGTAAAGGACTTGTCAGAAATGCTTTTTATGGTATCCTTATATATAGCGGACAGTCCGGATAATGCTTGCAGGGCAAGGACCGAGGCTCTGGAGCAGCAGTCGAGGATTTCGGAGTATGTGCACTATATAAAGTCATTAGCAAACGAGAGCTCTGATACCAGAACCTATCCCGTCGAGAAGGAGAAAGAGCTGCTGTCGCTGATACCGCTTGGTGATAAGTCAGGTTCACAGAAGGTTCTCAATGAAATACTGGGACATGTTTTCTTTACATCAGGCGGAAATTTTGATGTAATGAAGGCCAGAATCCTGGAGCTGATCGTGCTACTGTCAAGGGCTGCGCTTGAGGGCGGGGCCGACATTGAGCAGATATTCGGCCTCAATTGCAATTATCTGTCTCAGATAAACGGCTTCAATACCATAGATGAACTTACGTACTGGCTGTCGGGAATAATGATACGTTTTACGGATTGCGTTTTCAATCTGAAGGATGTAAAACATATCGATGTTATATATAAAGCTGTTGATTACATAAAGCGGAACTATATGAGAAAGATAATGCTCGAGGACGTTGCCGGCCATGTTCAGCTCAGTACATCATATTTTTGCGCCATATTCAAGAAAGAAATGAATTGTAATTTCAACACTTATTTGAACAGGATCAGGATTGAAATGAGCAAGAAATTGCTTGCGGATCATGATATTCCGCTCGTGGATGTGGCCAACATGGTGGGATATGAGGATCAAAGCTATTTTACCAGGGTATTCAGAAGCTATGTGGGTATCAGCCCCGGTAGGTTCAGGGAAAGAAAAGGACAGTTAAGCCTTTAACAAATTATATATAGGCGTATTCAACCAAAGGGTGAGAATCGCGAAGCAACGGGAAATTTCCCAGAAGGGGTGTCGATTAATGAGTATACTAGCAGAAATTTCACAGAATCTGCAGCAGGGCAGGGCAAAGGTTGTCAAGGAGCTTGTAACAAAGGCGATTGAAGAGGGTATCGATGCAAAGGTGATACTTGAACAGGGTCTCTTGGATGGCATGTCTATCATCGGTGTAAAATTCAAGAATGACGAGGTTTATGTACCGGAAGTGCTGATAGCGGCACGTGCGATGAAGGCAGGAACAGAACTGCTTCAGCCGCTGCTTGCCTCAAGCGGTGTACAGGCAAAGGGAAAGGTAGTTATCGGCACCGTGAAGGGAGACCTGCATGATATCGGCAAAAACCTTGTGAGGATGATGATGGAAGGAAAAGGCCTCGAAGTATTTGATATTGGCGTAGACGTATCCGCTGACAAATTCATTGAGAAGGCAAACGAAACCGGAGCAGATATAATAGCTTGCTCTGCACTGCTTACGACAACCATGCCTGAAATCAAAACCGTGGTGGAGGAGATAGAGAGGGCAGGAATAAGAAATAAGGTAAAAATAATGATAGGCGGTGCTCCTGTGACGGATGCATTCTGCAAACAGATAGGTGCCGATATTTATACTCCTGATGCCGCCACTGCAGCTGAGGTAGCTGTAAATCTCTGCACAGCAAAATAAGCAGGCAGCACATATCTGGTTAAGAGATGCAATTGGCTGGGTTTCATGATATTTATACTCAGTGTGATAAGACGTCGGTTTTTGCTCTGTTTTCTTTACGTTTGAAGGCATTGCAAATATGTTCTTTCAGACGGGCAATCACCTTCCAGTCGATGAACATCAGTGCCGGACCGACGATCACTGAACGATAACGGTATATAGTGTCCGACACATTTTCAACTACAAGAATATTAATAACGATGTATGAAATGAGGAAAGCCAATATTCCCAATAGCAGGCTTTCCTTGTTTTTTATGCTATAGAATATGCCCGCAGCAATGAGAAGCATACAAACATACCAGGAGAGCATGTCAATACTGACGATCATATTCAGAATAGTACTTCCGCTGATCTCTTCGATACCTGTGTTGCCGGGGTATGGCAGCAGAAAGTAATTCGCCGCCGAAGCAAAGAGGTTTCTGTTTGATGCCATCAGCTTGATCTTATCTACCTTGTTGGCGATATCGACTCCAAAATTTCCTATCTCTTCCGGAAACATAATTGCGTGATAGTTAGCCAGCAATGGATTGACTGTAAAAAAGAATATGATGCATGAACTAATAATCACTGTCAGACCAAATGCAAGGTATATCTTCATTTTGCTCTTTCTGTACGCGAAGAAAAGGCTGATCAGTACACCTGCGGTTATTGGAACAAACATATATATCCGGATCAGTGTGCATAGCCACATCAGAATGCATACTGAAGTAATACTGATGAATGAGGCAGCGCGGGCTTTTGCTATCGGTTTATTCCGCTCAATTGATGAAGCATCACAGAGTACGTACCTTTGCACGCTATATATACAAAGAATGCATATAAAAATAGTCAGCGCCTCTTTCCTTGAGTCAGCAGTCCATAATATAATATTCGGAAAGAAGAAAAAGGACAGGCTTATGAAGGAAGCATTTGTGAATTTATATTTGTGTGCCAATGCAATCCGCAAGAGTAGAATTGCTGAGAAAAATGTGAGTGCTATATTAATATAGGAAACGATATATCGGTTAACACCAAATGTATGGTAAACCAATCCTACAATAACAGTATACCACGTGTAAGCATATCTGACTTTAAAAAGGGAGATCCCCCGGTCAAGCTGACTGCTTATCCATATGCCGGCCTTATGGTATAAAAGGCCGTCAGTCCCAACGGAGTCGGTACCCTCTGCGTACAGGAACAATACCGCAGCTATTCTTAATAGGATACCTATTAGAGCAAGTAATAAATATGTCTTCTTATGTTTATCAGATGGGACCAGCATGTAACCTGCCGCCAGCAGGAGCAAACACATAATAGCCGGGACCACAGTGTTTTGCATCATATGTATCGTTCTTTCTTTGTTTTAGTTATTCACAAATGAATAGTATATCAGTAGCTGTACAAAATGCAATGTTTTTTTTATCTACGGGAAATCAAGGCTTTTCAAAGCTTTTTCACACATAGACCTTGTGAGGATATGATACCAGTAAATGCCTTATATTTATTCTTGACATACTTCAATAGATGGTGCTATAATACAAAAGCTGTCGCTGACGGGCCGCAGAAACTGTTGTTTACATCGTGATCTGCAGGTTCCCGGAAAGACTTACTGGAAAAAACAGTTATGAAAAAGATAGTTGACAAAAGCGTAACAGCATGATAGTATATAAAAGTCGCTCCGATGCGAGCGGCGCTCTGAACGAAGCCCTTTGACAGGGCGGCGGGACGGGAAATGGACCTTGAAAAGTAAACAGTGAGAGACAATATGTACTTGCAGAGTAAAATCT
>JAEZCA010000039.1 GCA_023412665.1 Bacillota bacterium | reverse complement strand
GGATTGGATTGGAGAAGTCTCAGACTGGTATTTCAGCAGAACAATGGCAGTTGGAAGCTGACAGGCCTGATAAACAACCAGTGGACGATATAACGAGGCAACAGATGAATGATGCGTTATAACGAGGCGAATGATAGGCCCCAGCCCCACCTCTTTACGTATTTTCAGCCAATAGGCTGAAAAACGCTTGGTGGCGGGTAATACGGTATTTTGGTGTTGCTAGCATGCGCAGTACTCCTAATAGGTTGCACCGATTCGTTGGCAGTCATATTGCAGACCAGGGGTATCGATGCATATTTGGCAGCATCGATGAAGCAGACAGGAATCCCAAATTTGTCGGTTGGCATAGTCAGATACTGTGAAGTTGTTTACCTGCGGAATTTCGGAGGATCATCAGTCAGCAAGGTTTATCCAATAGGTTCGCTGGGTAAAATATTCACAGTCGGCACCATATCGAAGATTGCTTCAGGTGAAGCACCTTTTACGTTGAGCTCCACCAGGATATCTCCATAGAGGATGCCGAACCGCATCCTTCGGCCTGATATATCACCCGAGTCGGCGACTTCATAAGCCCGCCGCCGTACTGCTTCCAGCGTCAGCTCATCACTTGGGAAGATTGGATTGTCCACGATCTCCCGAAGTTCGTCCGGGACCGAATCGGCGCGCGGGATGGGATAGAACGAGAGGTCGTAATTGCGCACATCTTCAATGGAGGTTATCCGCTTTTTATCTCTTTCAGCCAGCCTGGAAACACGCCAGTCGATATACCCCATACCTTTTGCCCAATGAATTGTCAATACATCCCGTTCTTGATTGATAAAGCGCAGGGCATCCTCAAAGACAAACCCGTCCGGGAGCACTGCCGGTAAATAAGAACCGAAATCGGAGTCTGCATACGCCTCATCCAAATTGAGCCGGTCTTCACGCAGTTCGGGTATGACAGGATTGAGAATATCGAGGTCAGCCGCTCCTGCTTTAACGAGCAGACCAATGAGTGTAGTGATATCTTCTTTGGCCGCTTCTTTTTCAGCTTCTCTGCCGCCGAGCTCAACATAATAAGATATATCGGAGAGTTTGAAGGACGCAAAGCAGATGATGCTTCTTTGCCCTTTGCTGTTAGGATTGCTTTCAAAATATCCTGCCGTAACTTCTGTGCCTGAGACATCCGTGGTATTGGTGTCTCCATCGAGGATATAGTCGACTGAAGTTTCTCCGGGGGCGATCTGAATATATGCATTGAGGCCGGATGCAGATGTTGTATGGGCGTCAATGTTTAATAGGGCGGCGCCGTTTTCATCACTCGTGAAATTTGCCGTTGCTGTGACGTTGTATTTCCGGAACAGGCCCGGAAAGATCGCCTGAAGCTCATCATTTGATAGCTCCTGCCAGAAATGGCCCGGGATATGAATTTTGGACGTAGACTGCATACCAGCTTTATTGAAAATAAGAGTGTAATCTTCTGATAGGTCAGATGCAGAGATATCTTTGTCGGGCGGTAAAACAGATGAATTGTCATCTGGAGTCGGTCTGCCCATATCCGGCTGCAATACAGAGGAATTATCACCTGGCATCGATGCCGGAATATACTGTAACAGCTTCGGTACTATAACAAGGCTCAATAGAATCACGGTAAAGCAGAACGAAACTACAGCAAATCGTCTGACGATTATCGAGAGACGTGCAGATACAGTGCTGTTGCGGCCGGCAAGGATTTTCCGGTGCAGTGTTTCGGAAACTGATATTCTATTCATATATTCGTTATATGCCTTCATACTCTTCCTCCTCTAAAACGGACTTGAGCTTCTGACGGGCACGGGTAAGGTGGCTTCTTATGGTAGCCTCCTTTTGCCCGGTCAACCCGGATATATCCTTAATGGAATAACCTTCGTAGTAAAACAAATGGATGACAGTTCTGTATTTATGCGGCAGGGTCAAGATTATATCCAGCAGCTCATGCTGCTCTGGTTCTGCAGCAGGATAGGAATCGAGAAGCGGCGATCTTCGCCTGCGCCAGAGAGATCGAAGTCGACTGTTGCAGAGATTTACCGTTACTCTGATGAGCCATGCTCTTTCATGCATCTCCGATTCGAACTCGGGAGACTTTTCAAATGCACGCCAAAACACTTCCTGTACTATGTCCTCAGCATCGGATGTATCTCCGGCAATAGCCAGTGCAGTGCGGTAAACCCTGTTTTCATGTTTTGTTACAAACATCTCGAAGTCCTCCGGCCGACAGGACATATACGCCATTCACTCAACTCCCTCCGACCTATATACGCTTTAGACGAAGGAAAAGCTGCAAAGTATCCCTGAGAAATTATTACACTGTAAAAATTCTGACAGCAGTGGTGGAGTTTTCTTTACCAGGAGAGGATGCGGCAACATATCTTTTCCGGGCGGATCCTTTGTGGGATAGCTTCCTGATGCTCTTGAATCGTGGAATGGAAGCAACACAAATGCGGCGGGAAATATTCTCACTTACGGACGAGGCATTAAAAGAAGAAGCATACTCGAAACAGCGTATGGTAAAAATGCGGACACCAGCTCTTCAGGAACTCCACAAACGGTTCATCAGCAGAGTTATTCACCGTTCCGGGGAAAGCTGAAAAAAGTCCCTTTTGGAAAAGCTGGGTGCCAGGCACGACCTATCTAACTGACGTGCCAGGCACCATCATATTTATATTGTACAACAACAAAGGGCGCCATTCTGACGCCTTTTGAGCATGCCGGCATTTTTTCTTCAAACAGGCCGACTTGCTTATGCGAGTTGGGCGTTCATTTGGGTATCCGTCAAGAACGGGAGGATGTACCATGTTTTCACGTTCGATATATTACGTTTGCATGGATGACTGCCCGTATTCAGGAATTATATCTATTGCTTGCCGATGCCATGGGAAGAGAGAAAAATTCGGTTTTCAAACTCAATTATCGGGTAATAGATTAGTAACAGTATAAATGTATTATCGGTTTATACTGTAATATAAATAACCCTCTTACTTTATTGGACAGAATAAACTTGGAAGCTTAATCGATAATTTCAAGTAAAAAAGGAGAGATATAAATGAGTAACGTTAAATTAGCAATAATCTATTATAGTATGGGCGGCACCAACTACCAATTGGCCAAATGGGCCGCTGAAGGCGCAAAAGAAGCCGGGGCTGAAGTGAGGATCCTGAAGGTGCATGAGCTAGCGCCGCAATCCGTGATCGACAGCAATCCGGCATGGAAGGCACATGTGGAGGCAACCAGAGACATCCCTGAAGCTCAGTCAGCTGATTTGGAATGGGCGGATGCAATTATTTTCAGTACACCGACCCGTTTCGGAGGTATGACATCGCAGATGAAACAGTTTTTGGATATGCAGGGCGGGCTTTGGGCACAGGGAAAGACTGTGAACAAGGTGGTGAGCGCCATGTCCTCCGCTCAAAATCCGCATGGCGGACAGGAAGCAACGATTTTGTCGATATACACTTCAATGCATCACTGGGGAGCAATCATCGCGGCTCCCGGCTATACTGATCCGGTTCTGTTCGGTGCCGGAGGGAATCCTTACGGAACAAGCGTAACAGTTGATCAGAAAGGCAATATGATCGAGGATGTTCAGGCTGCTGTGAAGCATCAGGCAAAACGAACCGTTACTGTTGCACAGTGGGTCAAAAATGCGAGGGAGAACTAGCATATAATGAAGAGTGAACTGCCTCCGAAACAGCGTGATGAACTATTTGCGATTTTGAAAGCCCGCTTTGAGAAGAATATGGACCGCCACAGCGGACTCGTGTGGGCTGATGTGCAGACAAGGCTCGAGGATAAGACTGTAAAGGTATGGTCGCTCTACGAGATGGAAAGGACCGGCGGCGAGCCTGATGTTGTCAATTATGACAAGGACACGGGCGAATATATTTTTTATGATTGTTCTGCTGAAAGTCCAAAAGGGCGCAGAAGTGTGTGCTACGACCGTGAGGCACTGGAGTCCAGGAAAGAACACAGGCCGGCAGACAGCGCTGTTGATATGGCCGCCGCCATGGGTATCGAACTGTTGACGGAGGAGCAGTACCGTGAACTGCAGAAACACGGCCATTTTGATACAAAAACATCCAGCTGGGTGAAAACACCTGCAGAGATACGAAAGCTCGGCGGTGCTATCTTCTGTGATCGTCGCTATAACACTGTCTTTGTGTACCACAATGGTGCTGAATCATATTACGCCGCCAGGGGCTTCAGAGGCTTGCTGAGGGTATAAATCAATAGTCAGCGGAGCAGCTCAACGAGCTTGCTCCGCTGGTTCTATTTTATGTTGCTTCTCTTCTTCATAAAATTAAACCTGCAGTGCTTAAAAAAGTAAAACTGTCTTTTAACCTCAAACTCTTTGTTGTTAACAATAAAGTTATTTTATGTACTGCTCATATGTAAAATATCTGATATTATTATCTAAACGGAGGTTAGAATTTTGTGAGTTAACATATCTTTTTTTATTCCCTTCGACCTTAAAGTATAAAAAGCATGTAACGAAATGAAGGATTCCTCGTTATACATATGAGGAGGTGAAAAATTGCTCGAAATAGAAATGCTGTACAACAGATACTTCTCCAGAGTCTACTCCTTTGTAATAAGGCTGAGCTCCAGTGAAACCATTGCAAGGGAAATAACCCAGCAAACATTTTTCAAAGCCCTGGAGAGAGTAAAAGATCTCGCTGATAACGCCAATGTATTCTCCTGGCTTTGTCAGATTGCTAAAAATACATATATCGACTACCTTCGCAAAGAGAAACGAATTGAATCGTTGGAAAACATAGATGACATAATTGATGAAAAAAGTCTGGAAAAAGAGTATTGCCAAAAGGAGCAGATACTTAAGATCCATGAATGCCTCCACCAGATGAATGAGCCATACAAAGAGGTGTTCATGCTGCGTGTCTTTGGAGAGCTCTCATATAAGGAAATAGGCTGTATTTTCAGCAAATCCGAGAATTGGGCAAGAGTAACCTATTACAGAGCAAAAATTCAGATACAGGAAGGAATGGAGGGTTATAATGGATAAAATCAACTGCGATATCATTAAGGACATTATGCCGCTATATATCGACGGCGTATGCAGCAAATATTCCATGCAAATGGTTGAAAATCATATAAAAGAGTGCCAGGCCTGCAGGAATCTCCGGGAATCATACCGGAGTTCGGCTATGACAGACGAAATCAAAACCAGCAACGAAAAGGAATTTAAAGAACTGGCGAAGAAGATCAAAAGGAAAAACTGGCTCAAAGCATTACTTATAGCACTGGGGGCGGTAATTGCCAGTATTGTCGGCGTTTTAATCTTAGGCATTTTTGTATTGGGCATATTTTCATTAGGCGGTGAAGGATACGCGACTATTGATACAGATAACTATGGGATATATGAAGGTCACATAGAAGCTGAAAGGCAGGATCTGTTCAGCGGACTGTACATTTTCCCTGAACAGATATCTGAAAATGCTTCGGTTATAGATTATTTTTATTCGTGTGAAGGCGGAGGGCTGGACAATACATATCAGCAATTTCTGAAATGCGGATACTCTGAAGAAGAGTATAGTGCGGAAATCAACAGGCTAAAGAATATAAAATGTGATATACCGGCAAGAAATGGACCAGTAGTCAATGCCGTGGAATATTCTGATACAAAGTTCATTAGCCCTGCTTACATCGCAGCTTATGCAAGCCATGGCATGTTTGAATATGCTCTGTGCAATGACGCTGACAAAACTATCGTATATGTATATCTTCAGCTAATAGGAAATGATGAGGTGGTGTTCAGCAATGAATACCTGCCATTGGAATATCAGGATGGGAAACCATTGCTTGAAGATGTAAGCTTTGGCAATATCAATATCTATTATGCATATGAAGGCAACGGGGTATATAGGAACTATAAAGACTAATCCATGGTTTGCTCACACACCACACTCTGGTATGTACTATTTCAAGGAAGCAGATGGATGTGCAAAAATCCTATCATCTGGGCACGTAATGCTATTGCTAGGATTACCATAACTCTGCAAAATCCGTATTATGTGCCCTTTTCATAGAAAACTTACAATAATTTCAATGAAATTGTGCCCAGATGATGAGGTTTTTGCACACCGCGCCCCTGAATCTCGCACACCGCACTGCGAATTTCACCCCCCCACTGCGAAATGTCCACACCGCTCTCCTAAACACCGCACCCCTGAACCTCGAGCACCTCTCACCCCAGTATGTACTATTCCTGCTTTATTTGGTATAATTGGTAAAGCTAAGTTTACTTAAGTCGTGGGGAGACTGCAAAATGGATTTTATTGAGCTCGTAATACTGTTATGCTCCAGCTGTTACACAATTATAAGCATATACGGCTGGTATCGGAAGCTGCCGGGCATTGGGCCTGTCAGCCGGGATAAAACCACAAAGTATGTGATGGGTCTGCTGCCGGTCGTTTCTTTTTTCATAATCATTTATACACTGAAGGTTCTGGCATCGTTTGATGTTGTGAATGATCTGATTTACATAATATTCTATGTTGTGATGGGGTACGCCTGGACATTCCTGGGGATAAATGCAGTCTTCATCTTTTTTGATATCTCATGGATAGATGATGTCCTGTATTTAAACAACAAGGCTGCTTTATATGCCGTCAGCGGAGCATTTCTCGGATTGGTGACAATATATTCCGGAGCAAATATAGGAGATGGTCCCGGTTGGTGGTGCGTTATATTTGCAGGCGGGCTGGGGTTGATCTCGTGGATCCTTCTTGCAAGGCTCTTCAATTCATTTGCACAGGTTTTTGAACGTATTACGGTAGATCGGGACATCTATTGCGGAATTCGTTTCGGAGCTTATCTGCTGGCCAGCGGTCTTATTCTGGCGAGGGCGTCTGCGGGGGACTGGACCTCCTTTTACAGTACAATAATCGAATTTCTAGTCGGATGGCCGGTTTTACCGCTTACCGTGCTGGCAATAATAGTTGAACGTTACTATATACATAAAGCCAAATTAAATGAAAGCATCACCAATACATATTTGTTTGGCTCACTGTATTGGAGCATGGTGTACCTCACAATTGCTGTTGCATGTATTATGATGTTCCCGCTGGTTGAAAATCCGATCTACGGCATTGTGTCCGCAGTCCTTCCAGGGGTTGTACTATGAAAAAATCAATTGAACTGGCATTGATTCCCAACGAGAAATATTCCGAATATCGTTATAATGTTATATTCAAGGCCTATAAATGGGATCCGCAGGTAGGAGACCATAATACTATAGCAAAGCATGTCGTACTGATGGATCAGGAGACTGTCGGACAGTTGGAAGCATGGGCTGAGCAATTATCCGAAGAGACCATGTTGATGGAGGAGGCCTTCATACACAAACCGGAATTAGCGAAAAAACTGGGGCTGCCACGAAAGGTCTTAAAAACATTGGACCGGCTCTCAAACTATGATAGAAGTAAAAACATCAGACTGATGCGGTTTGATTTCCATCCTACTACAGACGGTTGGGCCGTGTCTGAAGTTAACAGTGATGTGCCCGGAGGTCTTGCTGAGGCATCTGTCCTGCCAGAAATTGCATGCGGTTTTTTTGACGGTTTTGAACCTCACCGCCACATTGGTGAAAGCCTTTTCCAAGCATTTTCAGAGCGGGTCGGAGAAGGCGGCGTTATTGCATTTGTTCATGCAACGTCCTATTCGGATGACCGCCAGGTCATGGAATTTTTAAGTGACTATTTTCAGGAGCATGGATACCGTACTGTTTTTGCAGCGCCGGATCATTTAGTATGGAAAGACAATAATGCTATATGCATTATGGAAGGTATGGAAGGCCCCATAGACGGGATCGTGCGCTTTTTCCCCCTGGAATGGCTGACAAATCTGCCACGTAGATCAGACTGGAAGGGATATTATAATTGTCTGACTGCCTCCTGCAACCACCCTGTGGCGATATTCACCCAATCTAAACGACTGCCGCTGGTTTGGGATGAATTAGGGGTCGACGTCTCTGCGTGGAAACAATTATTGCCTGAGACCAGGGAGCCGAAAATGGTCAGGCTGCAGGATGACGATTGGATATATAAACCTGCTTTAGGCAGGGTGGGGGAAGGTATTTCCATCAAAGGGGCAATAACTGAAAAGGAACGTTTGCGTATTGTAAAAGCGGCACGCAGGGACCCGGGGAACTGGCTGGCCCAACGGAAATTTAACAGCCGGCCTCTGACGGATGTGAACGGGGAAGTCTTTCACCTGTGTGTAGGTGTATTTACGGTGAACGGAAAGAGCGCGGGCTTATATGGAAGAATAAGCCCGTACCCCAGGATCGATGACAGAGCGAAGGACATACCATTATTGGTATCAAAGTAAAGGAATTATTCAAGCCTGACCCCGATTACAAAAGGAGGAAGACAAGAGTGAGGAATAATCTTGAGGCATATAAGATTTGGGCACCTGATGATGCATTGTGGACACAGTGGGCAAAGCCTGTTTTATTTATGCGCCCGCCTGAAATAAGCTTTAAGGACTTGGAAATACCCGAAGCAGGCTGGATGAGGAGTTTGGATGGCCAAACCATGCTCATTGCCGACCTTCCCGGTCATAGTGGAGTCATCGAAAGCCTGGCATTGGGACGTTTGGGGTATCGGCCGGTCCCCCTTTATAATGGGGTGGATGGGCGAGCCTCTTCAATGATCGTTGAGGTTGGTGAAATCGCAACAGCCCTGTTTCAAGGCGCTGATATATTAGCCACATATAATATCAGCCCTGATGCTCCTCCTGTATTCATGCTTGATTCCAACAGAATGAACGGAAGAGGAAAGCAGCCGGGGAAATTTGACAACCGGTGGTGTGTTTTTCCTCAGGACATGCCGTCGGCTGCATTTCTGCTGAACGCGGGGATTCGCAGGATAATTGTGCGTTCTGCAGAAATACAGAATGATTTGTCGCATATTTTGCATCGTTACCAGAAGGAAGGAATTGAAATATTTCTATGCACAGGCATTGGCAGAGAAATCGAGAAGATCACAGTAGTCAGGCCCTCGAGATTCAAAAGCCTCTCTTACCGCTTCAGTGTGATTATGGGCTTGACCAGGAATGGTGCCGGCGGCTTCGGCGGTGAAATACCCGAACCGACCCAAAGCAGCTCCAGCGGCAGATATTATGGATTTGGATAAATTTTGAATATGAACTGTCCTTTTGCTGCGTGCACCCTTAGCTCATCAGCTTAAGTCCAGCAAAACACCTGATGATTTTTCTAATGATAATATTACATATGCCTGCATAAACGAGTGAGAATATGAAAGAAATCAGTAAAATCAACGGAGGCGGCAACAAACAGGTAAAATCAACAAGTGCCGGAACACCTATTATATAAGTTAATACGACTATACCTGTGAATAATGCCGCACCTGAAATTACTATTGATATAACTATTCCCTTCCTATTTAACAATGTACCAATGACAACGCCCAATAGACCGGTAGCGAGAAGCAGGATTACTGACTCCTGCACACTGACTATAGCAAGCATTAGTGCGGAAGAAAAAAATACTGCAAGACCAAGAGAAATATCATACGCAGCAGCAACCGCAACAGGCAGTGTACTTAGAGGATTTATGAACAGACCGGCAGTGGGAAAAAACACAGGCGCTGACTGAAATATTACAGTTGCTGTTGTTAATATGCCTCCAGTACAAACAAACCTGCTCACATTTACTTTTTTCAACTTAATGCTCCTTCGGATCTTGGTGCCGGACACCCTTCTATGAAACTATTTCATAAACAGTGCCCCGGTTAAAATCAGTCACATTCATAGAGCCGTAAACCCCCAAATATAGTCTGATCTGGTTCTGATCCGTACCCAGACTGGTATAATATGCTGATTGATTTCCAAAGTCATAATCGGTTTCAATAACGCTGAAATCATTTAGTCTGCAATCGGCTATTGCACGTGTATAACCTAAAGCTCCTCTAACAGGAGGCTTTCCGGTTTCGGGAGAAAAGTTCAGGCTGTTGACGCCGTTGTGATTGAAGAATGGTCTGCGTAAATTCAGCAATGTCCGCCATCTTTGAAACCTGCCATTTGATTGCAGCATCCATTCCTCAACAGTATCTATATGATCATACAGTGCTTCTCTGTCTGCCCACTTCAGGTTCAGGGTGGCTTGGTCGCACGGGTCAGGCTCGAAAAATTCCGGAAGTCCATTTTGTCCCTGTCCATCAGCGCTTGAAACAGAAAGAGCACCTGGCCCCTGTGTTCCGGCTACGGAATAATGAATATAGAACAGCCCATTATAATAGAACTGCGGATGAAATGCCAGCCCTAATAATCCCTGTTCATCATATCCACCGCCTGAAACACCAAGCTTGATGATTCTCTGGCGGATATCCAGAAAAGTCCCTATTTCTCCGTTTCCTATGTAAAAGATTTCTCCTGTCTGGGTCGCAATAAACAGTCTCTCAACTGAATCACCCGGAAGTACGGCTGTCTTCAAAACAGTAGGCAAGTTCAATTTGCTGACAATAGGCCTTAAGCTAACCTTAACCTTTTTTAACATCAATAACACTCCTTCTTGGTCTTTCACTGTAAGATATGCTAGTTACCGTTCCATGGGTGCCGAATTAATTCACGAGAGCAGGTGAGATTGTCAGGCTGGATTTTTGCTTATCTATAACGTTTATTATCCATTTGATGAGTGATTTTTAACGCTTTTTTGCTTTTGTAGCAATTTCATTGAAATAATGCCAGAATTACAGTATTATTTTGACATGTAGCCTTAAGGAACATTCAATTAACTCTTTAGTATTCATATAGCAGCATTATAGAAGCCATACAGTAAGAATGGTTGTACTGGTTTGCCTAAAAATATTAGAATTATTTGTTGAAAGGATGCGTCGAATGGATAGTAACACTTTAGCTGCACCAAAATTTAACCGTTGGATACCTGTTGTTGCAAGTATAGCCATCCAGCTATGCCTGGGTACTGCGTACATATGGAGTGTATTCCAGTCATACCTCATTATTGGTCCGTCAACGCCAAATGCTTTATTCAACTGGCCTGCATCTCATGGTACATTAGCTTATTCACTGCTGTTGGGCGTATTGACAGTGGGAAGTACTATCGGTGGGAGATTGCAGGAGAAACTAAAACCAAGGCCTGTAATTATTGCAGCCGGTATTATACTGGGATTAGGTTTCTTTTTTGCCAGGTTCACTACTGAAACGACACCTTGGCTGCTTTGGTTGACTTATGGTGTGTTAGGCGGTTTCGGTATGGGAATGTCATATACGACCACTATTGCCTGCTGCCAGAAATGGTTCCCTGATAAAAGAGGTTTTGTAACCGGAATTATCGTTTCGGCCCTTGGATTTGGCGGGCTTGTGTTTACACCTGTCGCCGAAGCCCTTATAAAGTCATATGGTGTACTGAATACATTTTCCATATTGGGTGTCGTGTTCTTCGTTGTAAATATAGCAGGGGCATTCTTTATTGACAGTCCTCCGGAAGGGTTCAGGCCTAAAGGGTGGACGCCTCCGGCGCCAAAGGACGGAATTATCGCACAAAGCTTTACGCCTTCTGAAGCCTTGAAGACACCCCAGTTTTATATGGTTACTATTGCTTTTATGTGTGCAACGGCTGCAGGATCAATGATGATACCTATGGCAAAGATTCTCGGTCTGCAGCCGGACAGCGGCTTATCAAAAGAAGTTGCTGTTGTCGGAGTTATGATCATTACCGGCTTCAACTCCTTCGGGCGCCTTTTCTGGGCGGGCATATCAGATAAACTGGGAAGAAAGAGAGTACTGTTGATACTTCTTGTCATCGCAGCTCTCTCGATAGTAGGAGTTTCCTTCACGAAGGCATACTTAATGCTCGCATTCATCGCAGTTATCGGGTTCTCATACGGAGGCTTCCTTGGAGTCTTCCCGGCATTGACTGCCGATTTCTGGGGAACAAAAAGCGTTGCGATGATTTATGGAATGATCCTGCTTGGATTTGGTGCTGGGGCGGTAGCTTCCTCGTATATCGTTGCATACTTCAGCGCAGCTAAAGCATTTACAACAGCATTTGCAATCGCCGGTGCTGCGGCAGTTGTAGGTTTTGTAATAATTGCACTGTTGAAGGCTCCCAAGCTCAAAGCTGAAAAGTAATAATTGCATATTGGTTATGCCTCTATCATAATAAAAAGCAGACAGCTGTTAGAATAAACAAAACAGGCTGTCTGCTTTTTTGATTTATGAATGCCAAGAAGGAATATTGGCAAGATAGAAAACAAGCAAGGCACGCGAGGGGGTATGGGGGCTTGCCCCCATTGTAAATTGAAGGAGAGTGGGCACATTAATATATGGAAATGGTATTCAAAAAGGGCAATATGTCACAAGTACATAGAGATGGTAATGTTGTACAAAGAGATTTGAAACCCCAAAGTAAAACGATACACAGGCTGCTGCGGCACCTTGAGGACAAGAGTATAGTGTTTGTTCCGCGCTTTTTAGGAGTGAATGATGAAAATATGGAGTTGCTGAGTTTTGTTGAGGGGGAAACAATGGAAGACTATCCTGCAGTCAGTGAAATTCATATCAGGACAAAAACGGTTCAACAGGCTGCAGAAATGCTAAGGGACTACCATGATGCAACTCTGGATTTCAAAAAGCATCCGGAGGATATCTGGTTTTTGAATTATGAAGGCGGATTGGAAAAAGAGGTTATTTGTCATAATGATTTTGCGCCATATAATGTCACATTTTTAAATAACATGCCTGTTGGAATGATCGATTTTGATACCGCATGCCCAGCGCCGAGAATTTGGGATGTGGCATACGCTGTATATCGTTTTATACCGCTGGGAATGGAATCATATGATCCGGAAAAAAAGCGATACCGGAGATATGACAAGGCACTGGACTGTGAGGAAAGAAAGCTTTTGCTCAAAGCCTTTCTTGATGCATATGGCAATATGAATGTTTCAGAGGTCCTTAATAATGTAATATTGCGGCTGCAGGCTTTGGTCAGACTTTTTGATGAAGAGTGCCGAAAAGGAAATAAGGCATTTATCAGAATGAAAGAAGAAGGACACCAGCAGTTATACATTAATGAAATTAAATTTATAAAAGAAAATATGCAGGATTGGAAATAACGAGGTGATAGATGGGCACCCGCCCCACCTCTAGAAAACGATGTGAGTATATATTTGCCGGCCAATCTGATAGATTATCTAAATGTTTCTTCATAAAGCCTCATTTTGATAATAGTTATTTTTTGCTTGGAAGTTTTGTTCCCTATTGCAATATTTGCAGCTGAGAGGCGCCAGGCACGACACTTATTGAAACATAAATGTACAGTAAGTGTCTAAGTGTCGTGCCTGATACTGCTGTTATTCCCACTTAAAGAATTTGATCGCTATAAACGAGCACACAACTGCGATTGCTGCCATAACAACTACGGGCAGCAGGACATTGTCCAGCGGCAGGCCGAGTGTTGCTGCTTTTAGGATCTTGATGCCCTGTGTCAGAGGCAGTACATCGACTGCCTTTTGCATAGCCGCCGGCATTACTTCATAGGGCAGTGTTCCGCCGGAGAAAATCAGCATTGGAAAATACAGTACGCTTGCAATGATTCCTGCGATCTTTGAGTTTTTGGCGAGACCGCCTACCATCATGCCAATACTGAACATGGACACCATTACTAAAAGCCATCCCAGTAAGAACTGCAAGATACTGCCCTGTATTTTGGCTCCGAAAAGAAGTATGGCTGCAGCAAATACTGTAATCAGCGAAGCTAGTGCATAAAGAGCATAAATGGACACCTGTACCAGCAAAATAATTATTGGCTTGACGGGTGTGACTTTGAATCTTTTCAGGATCTGCTTGCTTCTGTAGTCAGAGACAACAAGGGGCAAGCCCATCACACCGCCTGCACAGATTGCTATGGTAGCAACTGCTCCGAGGGACTGTTCGAGGAATGTGTAGCCGGCTCCGTCAAATGCGGGCTTATTGCCGTAAATGATTCCGAGCACGACAAGAACAATGACAGGCATGATGATTGCAAAAATAAGCATATCCATGCCGCGCAGTGACAGTCTGAGTTCTGTTTTCAGCATTGTTTTATAGGCCTTCATCTTGTATAACCTCCTCATCTGTATACCAAAGATATGCGTCTTCAAGCTTCCCGTATGGACTTCCTGCAATGGCTTCGGCGACTGTTCCGTAAAAGATGGTTTCACCTTTTTTCAAAATGCAGATCAAATCACAAAGCGTCTCGACCTCATCCATAAAGTGTGATGTCAGGAGAATGGAAAGACCTTTGCTTTTAAGGCTGCACAGAGTTTTCCATACATCCCTCCTTGCTCTTGCATCGAGGCCTGTTGTCAGTTCATCCAGAAACACAAGCCTTGGGTTTGATATAAGCGACAGGACAATAAAAAGACGCTGTTTTTGTCCGCCGGAAAGCTCTTTCACAAGTGATTTTGCTTTATCGGCGATTCCAAACTCCGAGAGCAAACTGTTGTAATCTGCAGGATTTCTATACAGCGAAGCAGTTACCTCGCATAGTTCGCCTACTCTGATATTCTCCTGGTAATTCGCCTCCTGAAACTGTACTCCGACTTGCTCAAATAGTTCCTTGCGGCTTGCTTTCGGGTCGAGGCCCAATACTGAAACTGTTCCGCCATCCGGCTTCCTGGTGCCTATAATACATTCGATAGCAGTAGTTTTCCCGGCGCCATTGGCCCCAAGCAGCCCAAAGACCGTGCCTTTTTTGACTGTGAAGCTCAGGTCGCGTACAGCAGCGATATTGTCGTAAGCTTTCATCAAATGCTCCACCCTTATCACATCATCCATGTGTTTACCTCCGTTTATTTTCTGTACAATAAGAATAGCACTGAAGAAAAAGCCGGTGTTATAGTGGAGGGTTTGAAAAATTTTCTACAATTGAAAATTTTTATTTTAATAATGCGTTATAATGTAGATGGAACGGTGAATCGGTGCCAGGCACCTTAAAAAGGAGGAAGACATGGGTGTTATAAGTGTAAAGAGAAATAGCGTCATATTTCAAAAAAGGGATGAAACAGCTGTAATTGTACCCTGGGGGAAAGACAGCCTGCGTTTTAGATCGACTCCCAACTCCGAAATTACGAATGAAAACTGGAACCTTCTTGAACAGCCTGAAACTGAGTGCAGCATACAAACAGATGCTGAAAAGGCAACTATAGTTAATGGTAAAATATCAGCTGAAATATATAGAAGTGGGAAGGTCGTCTATTATAAAAACGGAAAGGAAATCATCACAGAACGCTCGGAAATGGCGTTCAACAGCAGATACAGGGAGTATCTGTCACGGGGTGCCGATAATCATAGAGCAACGGTGATATTTGAGCCAAATGAGAAGGAACATTTCTACGGCATGGGGCAGGAGCAGAATGACTGCTTTGACCTGAAAGGCGCCACAAGCCAGCTTTTACATAAAAACACAAAGACCTCGATACCCTTCGTATATTCCTCCAGAGGCTACGGATTCCTTTGGAACAATCCATCCGTCGGACGTTGTGATCTGACCGCAAATCACACGCTGTGGGAGGCAAACTCCACGAAGCAGGTGGATTATGTCGTTATTGCAGGGGATAGTCCGGCAGAGGTGATGTCAAAGTATGCCGATCTCACAGGTCATGCGCCGAAATACCCGGCATGGGCTTCTGGCTTCTGGCAGTGCAAATTGAGATATGAGTCCCAGGATGAGCTGCTTGAGGTGGCAAGAGAGTATAAGAAACGCGGGATACCGATGTCGGTCATAATTATTGATTTTTTCCATTGGACAGAACAGGGAGACCTTAAGCTGGATCCCAGGTATTGGCCTGATCCGAAGAAAATGTGTGAGGAACTGGACGAGATGGGGATCAGGGTGATCGCATCGGTATGGCCCACCATAAATCCCAAAAGCGAAAACTTTGCTCATATGGACGAACGAAATATGCTTGTAAGGACAGAAAGAGGCCAGTACGGAATATTCGATTTCCATGGCCTCCAGACATACTTTGATCCTATGAATCCCGAAACCAGAGAGTATGTCTGGTCCAGAGTCCACGAAAATTATTACAAAAACGGACTAAAAGCCTACTGGCTGGATCAGGCGGAACCCGATTTCGTGCCGAATCAATACGATAATCTACGCTTGTATCTGGGCAATGGAGAAGAAGTTGCACTGCTTTATCCTTATTACTATACGAAGCTTTTCTACGAAGGACTGAAAAGCGTCGGTGAGAGCGAAATCATATCGCTGACGAGGTCTGCCTGGATCGGGAGCCAGAAATTTGGTGCGTTGGTATGGTCCGGAGATATACTTTCCACCTTCGAAGCTCTCAGGATGAGTGTCAAGACCGGGCTGAATATGGCCATGTGCGGGATACCATGGTGGAACAGTGATATAGGCGGTTTCTGGTGCGGTGATACAGAAAGTGATTACTTCCGGGAGCTGATCGTGCGGTGGTTCCAGTTTGGTGTATTCTGTCCGGTCATGAGGCTGCATGGGGACAGGATACGAACCAAAAATCAGCCGGAGCGAAATCCCGGGATTAAGCAGCCAAGCGGAGGGGACAACGAGATATGGAGCTTTGGAGAAAGGGCATATCCCATATTGAAGGATTTGATCGACCTGAGAGAGAGGCTGCGTCCATATATCCACAAGTATATGGATGTTGCCAGCGAGACGGGGGCTCCGTTGATGCGTCCGATGTTCTATGAGTATTCGGAGGATGAAGTTTGCTATACTCTGGGAGATCAATACATGTTCGGCAGCGACATTCTCTTTGCCCCCATCGTCACTCAGGGTCAGACTGACCGCAAGGTGTACCTGCCGGCGGGAACCTGGATCGATGTAAACGACAGACAGGAATATGAGGGTGGAAGGTTTGTAAATGCCCACGTGGAGCTGGAACAGTTCATTGCTTATGTAAAAAAAGATGCTGAGGTTCTTTCGGCTTTTGATCAATAAAGGTGCCGACACCTTTAGTTTGATGCTAAGTCTCCGCTGATCAATGAAGGTGCCCGGCAACTGCTCTGTATGCCAATAAAAGCAAAAGGAGATCCTTGATACTGTTCAGTTTGGTGAGGGGACATAGGCCAGGTGCAGGGTGCCTAAAAAACTCTTGACAGATGTGTGATTTTTAGCTTATAGTAGATTTATCAATAAACCACACTGATGAGCAGGAATAGTAAATTCGTCGACCACCTCGAAGAGAGCCGCAGCTGGTGCGATTGCGGCAGGCGGGGACGAATCGAATGGACTTGTGAGGGCAGACCGAAAGCTGGCACATAAGCCTAGTAAGTAGTATCTGACGGGAACTTCGCCCGTTATAAAGGAAGCGCGCGGGAATGAGCGCGGAACGAGCAGATGCGGGCTGTATTGAGACAGCAGCATCATTTGGGTGGTACCGCAGGAATTATACTCTTGCCCCTTGGTTTAGGGGCAGGAGTTTTTTATTTGGCAGAAGGCCAATTAAATGAGATGAGATGAGAATAGAAAAAGGGAGATGAGATGAGGGCATGAAATGTGAAATTCACGTATTTCGATGGCGAATCCGACTATTATCAGGTCTTGTATCAGTTTCTGAAGTTCAAAAAATCTCAATGACAAAAATGGATTATTGAAATCCTTAAATGAATCATCTGAAATCAAAAATAATTATGTAAAGGAGAATTATTATGTTGAACCCTAATGTTGACTTTGCGTTATATAGGAAGCAGACCCCTACCAAGGATGGTTATTTTGGCACCTATGGAGGAGCATATATACCGCCGCAGCTGGTTTCGGAGTTTGAGAGAATAAATACAGGATATCAGACCATATGCCAGAGTTCAAAGTTTATCAGCGAGCTCAGGAGAATCCGTAAGGAATTCCAGGGCCGTCCTACACCCACATACCATTGCGAAAGGCTGTCCAATTCATTGGGGAACTGCCAGATATATCTGAAGAGAGAGGATCTGAACCACACCGGTGCCCATAAGCTCAATCACTGTATGGGAGAGGCGCTTCTGGCAAAGTATCTGGGTAAGAAAAAAATAATTGCTGAGACCGGCGCAGGCCAACATGGTGTTGCGTTGGCAACAGCAGCCGCATTTTTTGGAATGGAATGCGATATTTACATGGGTGAGGTTGACATAGCAAAGCAGGCGCCAAATGTCGCCAGGATGAAGCTGCTGGGAGCCAGGGTCGTTCCTGTATCACACGGACTGAGAACTCTGAAGGAAGCTGTTGATGCGGCATTTGAAGCATATATGACTGAATATGATGATGCAATGTACTGCATAGGTTCTGTCGTAGGACCTCATCCTTTCCCGCTTATGGTTAGAGATTTTCAGACAGTTGTCGGCATAGAAGCGAGAGAGCAGTTCATGGAAATGACAGGCAACCTTCCGGATGCTGTCGTAGCATGTGTTGGAGGAGGATCAAATGCGGCAGGTATTATGACTCCGTTTTTGAACGACCCTGTAAAGATATACGGAGTCGAACCTCTCGGGATCGGCACCAAAAAAGGAGAGCATGCCGCAAGCCTGACATACGGCACAGAAGGCGTAATGCATGGCTTCAACTCCATCATGCTGCAGGATGATAATGGGGAACCGGATCCTGTATATTCAATAGCCAGCGGACTCGATTATCCGTCAGTGGGACCTGAGCATGCATATCTGAGGGATCTGGGCAGAGTGACATATGTAGCAGCAAGCGATGAAGAAGCAATCGATGCGTTCTTTACATTATCGAGGATGGAGGGTATTATCCCTGCATTGGAAAGCGCTCATGCTGTTGCATACGCTATGAAGCTGGCAAAAGAGCTTGGAACCGGATCTATCCTGGTCAATTGTTCGGGAAGAGGCGACAAGGATCTGGATTTCGTATTGGAGCATTATGGAGATAGACTCAACAAATAACGGAATCTACCGGTAAATACGGATGTATGATAGTGAATAACAAGGCGGATAGCAGGTGTAAAAAATTTGCTGTCTGCTTTATTTTTTTTATTTGCAAAAGTTTTCTAATTAATGTATATTCGAATAAAAGTAACTGAACGTACAAGTAGGTCTTTACAGAGAAGGAGAGGGTCAAAATGATATTGCAAAGGGGTCCTGTTGACGAAACACCTGAACTGGTCGGATATGACAGCAGCAGGGTTGATACGTTGAATTTCCATCTGTGGAAAATGATCGAGGATAAGCGGCTGATTGGAGCAGGCTATTGTATAACCAAAGACGACAAGGTCATAGCCAATAACGCATTGGGCTACAGCAGCTATAAAAGAGAACAGGGAGGCTTGATGAAGCCTGATTCTGTTATGCGTATAGCCTCAGTAACAAAACTGATAACCGCTGTGGCCATATTCAAGCTTGTGGAGGATGGACTTATCCGCCCGGATGAGAAAATGTCTCAATATATCAAGCAGATGGATAAGGAACCTTTTAAGGATATAACGATAGCCCAGGTGCTGTCACATTCCTCAGGCCTTCCATTCGGCTCTGATGAGGAGACTGATCCGTTTGCTTACATAGATAAATGCAAGAAGGGTGACGATTGGATCGAAGCGGGGCTGAAGGCTGGAGTATCCTGCAAACCCGGAGAACAGTGGATTTACTGTTCATTTGGTACTGTGCTACTTGGTGCTTTGATCCAGAATGTAACCGGAGTGAATGCGCATGAGTATATCACAAAAAACATATTGGAACCCCTTGGTATGAACGACAGCAGCTTCACTCCCGGCCCCGAGCTTGGAAAACGACACCTGATCCAGTTTGAGGAGGATGAGAAAAAGGTCTCCGATATGATCGACGGTGTACCGGAACAGGGCAGCATTTGGAGCGAGGTGCCACAAACAGCGGGAGGGCTGCATTCAACAACTATGGACTTATCCAGATTTGCAAGAATGCTTTGCAATGGAGGCCGCCTTGGAAATGTCCGTATATTGGGGAAAATGGCTATTGAAAAAATGCGCACCCAGTATCTGTTTAATGTTCCCGACTACTGCTGGGGCGCCAATAATAAGAACAGGCTATATGGCATGGGACCGGACCTGCGAAGAGGAGATGCCATTATTACAAGTCCTGATTTCTTTTTCCATGAAGGCTGGGGATACCTGTGTGTTGCTGTGGATCCAAGGGAGAAGCTGACCGCAGCATGGATGGTTCCATATACGAACGGACAGCTATGGCACCCGGAGAGCCTGTTGAATGTCAAGAATATTATCTGGTCGGGGTTGATATAGCAAACAGGGACAAGTACTGTTTTCACCATGTCACATAACGTTCTCAAGAGTGGAAATGTAGACACCTGCATAATAAATTGGAGAAGAAGTATGAAGAAAATAAAGACAGCTGACCTGATTCTGTTAATATTGTCTGCAGCGTCGCTTGTCGGGTGTATAGTGGAATTTCAAAGAAGATCCCGGCTGCTGTATTATTGCATACCTTTGATTTTTTTCATCTTTTTTTTGCTGGAGCGCAAAATTACAGAAAAGAGAAAAATCATTAAAATGGCAGCTCTGTTTGCAGGAGTAATATTTGCGGTTTACTGCTCAGTTGTTTTTTATTTGCAAAGCACGCCCATCGCATATGTCAGGGACACGCAAAGCGAAATGTATCTTGAAAAAATAGACTGCTTTGAACAGCTGTCAATCCCTTCAATGAACGGGAATACTGGTGGATGGTTATACAAACAGTCAAATGAAAAGGCACCGCTGATAATATTTTTTAATGGTGCCGGTGAATGTTCGGCTGCGATAGTACATAAATTTCATGAAAGCGGGATCCTTTCCGAATATTTTCCCGGATATAACTTCCTTAGTACAGATTACCCCAGCTATGGATTAAGTGACGGATATGTCTCTGAAGCCTCCATGAAGGAGATGGCCCTTGATACATATGATGCTGCAATACAGTGGGATTTTGTCGATAAATCCAATATCACGGTCATGGGATACAGTATCGGAACAGGCCCTGCCACTTATCTTGCAGCACACAGAGATCTGACCTCTCTTGTCCTGTTGGCTCCTTATGAGGATTATTATGATAACACGGTCAGAAATGAAGAAACACTTGAAAAACGCAAAGGGTACGGGAAATCTTTCGAAGGAATCTTTTACGGGCTGCTATGGGGTTATAACGTAGACCCTGTCAGATATGCCGGAGATATTGATGAACCGGTGCTAATCATAGCTTCCATGGATGATACCACGATAGTCCATGAAGCTTCCATGAAGGTAGCCGACAAGCTGAAAAATTGTGAAGTAACCACCCTGACAGGGGTCAAGCATGAAGATCTGCTCTGCGATACATCATATGAAGCGATAAATAAATTTCTTTACAGGTAACCGAAAAATAAGTAATATGCAGGGGGAATAAGATGAAAAAGCTTTGCTCATTGTTTTTGGTTGTATGTCTTTTATTATCAATGGCTGCCTGCAGCAGCGAAAATCAGGAAACAGTCAAGGAACAGCCTGAAGAACAGCAAATGGCAGAACAGCCTGTAGAACCAGCCAAGCCTGCAGAAGAGGTCAAGCCGGTTGAGGAAGCTCCACCAGTTGAAGAAGTACAGCTGACCGAGGAAGAACAAAAGGGCAACCTTATTCCCGGCGGCTACTTCAACAAAATCGATTACAAGTGGGGACTCTACAAGGAATCCGGAGGACAGGGAGCTACAGCAGTGAAGGACGGGCAGCTTGAGGTAACTGTTGAAAATGTAGGTACAGTAAAGCATGCCGTTCAGGTATATTGCGACGGCTTTCAAGTGCTGCAGAATGCTGTGTATAAGGTGGCATTCGACATGAAGTCCAGTGTTGACAGGGTCATGGACTGGAGGATACAGATAAATGGCGGAGATTATCATGCGTATACAGGGCAGGAGGATGTTAAGCTAACAGCTGAAATGAAACACTATGAGTTTACTTTTACGATGGAAGAGGCATCAGATCCTGCACCAAGGTTTTGCTTCAATCTGGGCTTCCATGAACCTGATGGAGAGCTTGCGGCTCATACAGTCATTATTGATAATGTGGAGCTGATCGTACTGGATGATTCTAAAGCTGAAGCCTCTGCTAACGGTGATATCGGGCCTGCAATCAATATAAACCAGGTGGGGTACCGAACAGGGGATGCGAAAACAGCAATTTTCCGTGAAAGCAGCAAGGATACGAAGTTTGACGTTGTGGATGCAAAGACCGGAAAGACTGTGTATACCGGAAATGTGTCCGGATCCGTACAAACCGCAAGCGCGGGAGAGACGGTAGCCTATGGCGATTTCTCCAGTGTAAATGTGCCTGGTACATACAAGATCACAGCCCCAAACAGCTGTGAATCATATGAGTTTGAGATTGCTGATGATGTTTATGGTGATATTTTTGCAGATACCATAAAAATGCTGTATATGCAGCGTTGCGGAAGTGATCTCCACAAGGAGCATGCAGGCGATTTTGCACACAAAGCCTGCCACACAAAGAAAGCTATCATATACGGCACAAAGAACACAAAGGATGTTTCGGGCGGCTGGCATGATGCTGGGGATTACGGGCGCTACGTAGTGCCAGGTGCAAAGGCTGCTGCTGATCTGCTTCTGGCCTATGAAGATTACAGTAAATTGTTCAATGACAGCGCCGGCATTCCTGAAAGCGGCAACGGAATACCTGATGTGC
>JAEZCA010000036.1 GCA_023412665.1 Bacillota bacterium | reverse complement strand
CAGGCAGATATGCGAATATGTAATAGATATAACATTATCCGGTTGCTCTAAATTATGCAATAGAGGTTATGAACTGCTAGAACAGGGCGGATTAATATATAAGGATATTTTTGATAAAATCATTTTATTTGATCTATTTTAGGGAAGATTCTGTTTTTATTGCTTTTTAAAATACGCCTTTCATAAATTGTATGCAACTCCCAATAACTAGTATATAACTAGCATATATATGCTCCGCGATCTAATGATTTCTATCCGGATTATTTGCGAATATAACGATGCAACAGATGGGTCCCCTCCGCCCCATTTCTTTACGTATTTTCAGCCCTTAGGCTGAAAAACGCTTGGTGGCGGGTACCATTCGGCATTTCAGGCGGCGAGTATATCTCCCGCCTCGTTGAAACGTGCAGAGGCAAGAAAAATTTTCGACTGTAGAGAATTTTTCTTTGAAAGATGCGTTATGATATTGATTAAATTATTCTTTATCCTGTTCAGTTTAGCATAAACTAGTTATCATTATGCCTTACGAGAAAATGATCATATAGGAGAAATGTCCCACTGCACTGCCTATTGAAGTCATTGTACTTAAATAGTAAAATAGACAATATATTTAAATGGTGAAGTCAATTACATATTTAGGTGGATGATAATATATGAATGACAAAAAAAGAGTTGCGATAATATTTGGGGGACAGTCCTCTGAACATGAGGTATCAAGGTTTTCGGCAGAAGCGGTTTTAAGAAATATCGATACAGAGAAATATGATGTTGCTATGATAGGAATAACAAAGGAAGGAAGTTGGCTATCCTACGATGGCCCGATAGGCCTTATTGGAACGGGTGAATGGCAGGCATTGGCGGAATCACGCCAGAAGTCACAGCAGGTCCTATTGACAGCAGGATCGGCAATAGCAGAGGTAGAAAAGGACAATAAGAAAATAGATGTTGTATTCCCAGTATTACATGGCTGCAACGGAGAAGACGGTACAATTCAGGGACTATTTGAGCTGGCGGGTATTCCATATGTAGGATGCGGAGTGCTTGGTTCTGCATTAGGAATGGATAAAGCTTATGCTAAAATTGTCTTTGAAAAGGAAGGCTTGCCTCAGGGGAAATATCTCGTTTATAACCGTAAACATATAAGTAGTGAATTTAGCTCTATTGTTGCTGATATTGAACGCACCATGTCTTTCCCTTGCTTTGTGAAGCCTTCAAATGCAGGATCATCTGTCGGTGTGAGCAAGGTGCACGACAGCAGTGAACTTGAGGCTGCCCTGCAGCTAGCTGCAAGATATGATAGAAAAATACTTGTTGAAGAGTTTATTGACGGCCGCGAAGTTGAATGCGCAGTACTTGGTAATGATGAACCTATTGCATCAACGGTAGGTGAAGTGGTACCATGTAATGAGTTTTATGACTACGAAGCGAAGTATATGAGTGGGGACAGTTCTGAAGTTATTATACCAGCCAATCTTCCAGCTGATATAATAGAACAGATTAGAAACTATGCGGTAAGGGCATTTAAGGCATTAGACTGTTCAGGTCTGTCAAGAGTTGATTTTTTTGTGCGCATGGGCACAAATGAGATTCTAATTAATGAGATAAATACTATGCCCGGCTTCACTCAAATCAGTATGTATTCCAAATTATGGGCGGCTTCGGGCATACCATACAGTAAATTGATAGAGCGATTGATCGAACTTGCACTGGAGAGATTTGAAGATAACAAAAGAGACATAGACAACTAGCACTGTTTGGTGCTGTTAATTTTGGGGGAAATATAAACATGGATAATAGGCCTATAGGAATATTCGATTCTGGTCTTGGAGGTCTTACTGTATTTAAAGAAATTGCTGATCAGTTGCCTGGTGAGAGCCTGATTTACTTTGGTGACAGTGGGCGTGCACCATATGGGACTAAGTCAAGTGACACGGTTATTAAATATACACTACAGAATATTCGGTTTTTATTAAGTCATGATATTAAAATGATAGTTATAGCATGTAATACAATGAGCGCACACGGTTATGAGATTGTTAAAAAAAGTCACCATTTGCCTATTATAGAGGTAATAGGTGCAGGAGCCAGGGCAGCCGTTGCAGAAACTAAAAATAAAAAGCTTGGGATTATAGGGACGACTGCGACTATAAATAGTTGTGCTTATCAAAAGGCCATAAACAAAATAGATAATAGTATAGAAATATTTCAGAGGGCCTGTCCCCTTTTTGTTCCTCTTGTTGAAGAAGGCCAGGAGTGGTGGGAGAACAATATAACATACCAGGTAGCGGAGCAATACCTTAGGTCAATTAAGGAAATCGGAGTTGACACTTTGGTACTCGGTTGTACTCATTATCCTTTATTGAAGAATACAATTGCCAAAGTTATGGGAAATGGAGTAAAATTAGTAAGTTCTGCTCAAGAGGTCGCTAGAGTTGTAAAAAGCGAAATTTTTGACAACAATATACAAAGAGAACCTGGATGTAAACCTGTATACAGCTATTACACTAGCGACAGCGTTGAGAAATTTGAAGCATTGTGCAGTATAATACTTGGAGTAACAGTAAATTCTGCAGAGAAGGTGGATATTGAGAAGTATTGATGTTAATCCGGGAGCATCGATATTTATGTTGAAAGAAAACTGATAAAAGCGGTTTACCGCGGGAAAGGTGCGTGTTGGAATGGATAAAAATGTAATAATTTCGGTTAAGGGCACGCAATCGTCCAATGATCAGGTGGAAAATATTCTTGAACTGGTTACTGAAGGGAAATATTATAAAAAGGATGAAGCATATTTTGTAACCTATGATGAAAGCGAAGTAACTGGAATGAGCGGTACAACAACCACATTGAAAGTACTCGATGGAATAGTGACGTTAATCAGAGCAGGTTCGGTCAATTCACAATTTGTATTTCAGCAGGGACAGAAACATGTATCATATTATGATACGGAATTCGGCGCATTCACGATAGGAGTGACTGCTAACGAAGTAAATGTTAGGATAGATGACAGCGGAGGAGAAATCAGAATAGGGTATCAATTGGAAATTGATAATAACGGAACAGGCGAAAATGATTTTTGCATGTCAATCAGGGAGGCAAGGCAATCGAATGACAAACTTAATAGAAAACATAAGGGGACAGGTCCGGAATATAGTTAATAATGCATTGATATCGGCAATAAACAAAGGCGAATTGCCAGATTGTACGGTCAATGAGATAACGGTCGAGACACCGAAGGAAAAGGAACATGGTGAATTTTCCACAAATATTGCCATGCAGCTGGCGAAGCAGGTGAGAAAAGCACCAGCGCAAACAGCTGCTATACTGATGGCTAACATGGATTTCACTAATACATACATTAGCAGAGCCGAAAGCGCTGGCCCAGGCTTTATTAATTTTTACCTTAAGAGCTCATGGCTCTACGACACATTAGAGATAATCAGCCGTGAGCGAGAGGATTATGGGAAAATTGACATTGGCCATGGACAGAAGGTCATGGTTGAATTTGTAAGCGCTAATCCAACAGGTCCGCTGCACATGGGAAATGCCAGAGGTGGAGCGCTTGGTGACTGTATAGCCAGTGTGCTTAAGGCTGCGGGCTACGATGTGACACGCGAATTTTATGTCAACGATGCAGGAAACCAAATAGAGAAGTTTGGCATTTCATTAGAAGCAAGATATATACAGTTGTTGAAAGGTAATGATGCAATCCAATTTCCCGAAGACGGATACCAGGGCGAAGATATAATCGATCATATGAAGAATTATGTTGAGCAGTACGGCGACAAGCTGCTTGAAGCCGATAGTGAAGAAAGGCGCAGAGAACTTGTCAGCTATGCATTGCCTAAGAACCTTGAGAGGATTAGAAAAGGGCTTGAGGCTTATGGCATCAAATACGATGTGTGGTTCTCTGAGCAATCGCTGTATGATAGCGGTGAACTTGAAGAAACGCTAAAGTTCTTGAGGGATAACAATCTTGTGACCGAAAAAGAAGGTGCGCAATGGTTCAAGGCTACAGATTTTGGTGTCGAGAAGGATGAAGTTATTATCAGGAACAATGGACTGCCTACGTATTTTGCTTCTGATATTGCATATCACAGAAATAAGTTCTCAAAGCGTGGTTTTGATAGGGTAATTAACCTGCTGGGCGCTGACCATCACGGACATGTGGCCAGGATGAAGGCTGCAGTCAGTGCACTAGGGATAGATTCGTCAAAACTCGATATAGTTATATTCCAGTTGGTACGGCTGTTTAAGAATGGTGAAGTAGCAAGGATGTCAAAGAGGACAGGCAGGGCGATATCATTGGAGGATCTTCTGGAAGAGGTCGGCAGGGACGCTGCCCGGTTTATATTTAACACAAAGGCTTCAGGCAGCCATTTGGATTTTGACCTAGATCTTGCGGTCAAGCAGTCTAACGAGAACCCTGTCTACTATGTCCAATATGCCCATGCCAGGATATGCAGCATGCTTCGGCTGATCGAAAGCGAGGGTATTAGTGTGCCTGGAGTGGAAGATACAGATCTGACGTTGCTTAGTGCCCCTGAAGAAATGGAGCTTATAAAAAAGCTTGCCGAGTACCCTGATGAAATCAGGATCTCAGCACAGACTCTTGAACCCAGCCGCCTGACCAGATACGTGACTGATGTAGCTTCGCTCTTCCACAGCTTTTATAATGCCTGCAGGGTAAAGGGAGAAGAGGAAAACATCATGAAGGCAAGGCTTGTGCTTGTTTCAGCGACGCAGATAGTGATTAAGAATGTACTGGATATTTTAAGCATAAGCGCACCGGAAAGAATGTAAGCCGAATGGGGATGTTTCATAAATTATCAATGGGGACGTTTCTGTAAGCAACGTGATCTCTGTAACAGAAATTTAAACTGGCAAGACCAGCAAAATATTAATTTTCAAGCATTATAAACCGATATATATTACAGGTCTGAACCTGATGTATATCGGTTTAGCTTTTATATAACTATCTTTTTAGTGAGAGGATGCTTCAATTGATCAAACTACATAAACTGAAATATAAATTTGTTATCTTTACACTTTTGCTTGCTTTGATAGAACTGTCCCCCTTGGTTAAAGCCGAAGAACAGAGGGACTTATATTATGGAGACAATGGAGCAGACTCAGTGCTCAATTACCTTAGGTATTCTGATATAGATGCCAACTTGTGGTCAAAGGAAGCTGTTTATGAGACAGGAGCGCTTGGAATACTAAAGGGGTTCAAAGATATAAGCGGACGATTTGGAAGAACTGTCCCCATCACCAAGGAAGAGGCGGTCGCGATGGCATACAGGGCGGCTGGGCGCGAGGCTGAGGCACAGCAGCTTGGGAATGCAATAAATAATGCCAGGGGACAGGCGAACAAAAAGACTGATCCATTAGAGGTCCTGTATGATGGCTTTCTGCAGCTGGCTGCAAATGAGGGTTTGATTTCAGCCCGTAATCTGTCAGATGCCTTAAATGCAGATCAGACGACACTTCCAGAGGACAGCTTTAATAGAAAAAGTGCAGCACAGAGACAGGAAATGATTTATTGGTTAGCCAGAACATTGGGCATCCAGCCGGAAGCAACACAGCAAGAGGTGCTGAATTATTCCGACTGGCGCAGAACGGATCCAGACAAACTTCCTTATGTTGAAGCGTTGTTAAGGAAAGGGATTGTATCGGGCAGCAATAGCAGAATCAACCCAACTCAATCGATAACCAGAGAACAATGTGCTCAAATAGTAAAAAATGCTGAGAACGAAGTATTGACTGCTATCAAGTATGTTAAAAACTCAGGCATTATAGAAAGAATAACATCTACAAGTGACTACACCGGCGATACTAAAAAGGCAGGAAAAGAGATTTACATAACTAATGCAAATGGCAGTTACTCTGTAATATTAACAACTGCCCAGGCCGGTGCGGCATCCGGAGGCAGGGATGAAAATGCAGGACTGTCCCTGCCAGGACAAAAAAGCGAAATCATTGTATATAAAGATGGGGTAATTGGCAACAGCAGTCTGCTTGAAAAAGGGGACAGGCTTCACTATATATCCGACAGCAATAATATTGTAAAATATGCAGAAGTGGTTTCAAATGTGAATGATGTTCGATATATCGCAGCGCAGATACATAGTGTTGACCGAGCTAATCTTTTGCTTGATGTAATACAGTTATTTGAGACGGATTACCCTGATATGAAGGATATTATCGAAGGCAATTCGTTCTCCTGGTCGGATTCTGAGAGAACAACTTACAAGATCGGGAAGGGGATACCTGTTGCCATAAATGGCATAAAAGCCAACCTTGCAGATGTGACCAGCGACGCTGCTGCAATACTGACAATCGATAGTAATAATATTGTTACTGAGATCCGATGTGTGGATATAGGTATAAATGCTGAAGCAAGAAGAATTGTGAGAGGAATTGTCGAGGAGAACAATCCGGATTTAGGCTTTTTGACATTGTTTAATGAAGATGGATCAGGTACGGGAAATAACAGTTCAGCGGTTCTGAGAACGTTCAATTATGTTGACCAGAACAAAACTGAAGTTTTCAGGAACCACAGGCCTGACAACGTTGATAGTGTGCAAGCGGGTGATACTGTATATCTGCGATTGGACAAAAATGGGGATATTGAATCTGTCAGCGCTGTTGATAATTACACTACAGCTTATGCTAAAGTTATCTCAAAAATGCCATCACAAATTGTTGTCGAATATGAGGATGGCATACAGCAAATTCTGAATATAAATGAAAATATTATCGTAATAAGGGATAAGCGGCTCGTAGGCATTAGTGCCTTAAATGATGGCGACCGTGTGAGAATGCTTCTTAACGAAAGCAGCAAATCGACAGAGATTGTCGAAATTACTATAGAAGGTGATGAACATTTCATAAGCAATATATACCGAGGTAAAATAACTAAGCTTGACGATATTTCGGAAAAAATCACAGTACTGGGCATGCAGGTTTTTAAACGAGGCAACTGGGAACTCACAGACAAGAAGGGTTTCACATCTATTTCATTAGCAGACGGCTACAAAATATATGCAAATGATAAATTGCTTGATATTGATAACGCAAACAAACTGCTTTATAACAATGATGCGTACATTGCCGTGGAAAAAACTTATGGAGGAGAGGAAAGGGCTGTCCTAATATCCTATCGTAACAGTATGGATACCGAAGTACCTGTTACAAGCGATACGATTTCCAATGTTATTTCCGGATCAAACAGCTTTGTTGCGGCTAACGACAATAAAAAAGTCGGATTTTCTGATGGAAGTATAGTTGTTAAGGACGGAAGACTTGTTGCCGGCAACAGCCTAAGCAACAATGACAAGGCATACATGGCTGTTAACAGGGATTATTCAAGCGGTGATTATTATGCATCTGTCATTAAGGTTGAAGAACCTGTAAATCAGAATACTCTTGCGATCTATAGAGGCAGGATCAGTGATATTGTCGAAAACAAGAGCTTTACTGTAGAATCCTTCTCGCAGCTGCAGGGTACTGATTGGAGCTACTATAATACACCAAAAACTTTCAATATTACATTGGATACTAGAGTGCTGACAGATGATGGTGTTCTGAATGTCAGAGAATTTGTCGGATTTGGAGATGATAGCTATCTCCGAAGAACAGTCTATATTGTCGCAAATGGTACAAATGCTGTGTTAGTCAGTACTGCTCCATATGGTATAGAAAATATAAAAGGTACTGTTTATGCATCGGAGGCAGGTGAGATCAGCCTGCGAAAGGCCAGTATTTATAACACAACCAAATATTTATGGGACAATTGCCCTGATACCACTGTTAAAATTCAAAATAATACTATAGCGATTGAAAACGGTTCAATAATAGATCCAACAAAGATAAAAAAAGGAACTGTTTTGAGAGTTATCAAAAAAGATAAAAGTGCCACGGGAGATGCATATATTATCCTTGTGGAGTAAACAACCTTTTGGAGGACTATCCCATGAAAAAGACCATTTTACTGTTCATGCTTGTTATACTGTCGACCCTGCTTCTGACCGGCCACGTATATGCCCGCGAAGGTATCTGCGGTTATGAGGGCGGCATTTCATCAGGTGAGGTGCCGGATAATTCTACATATGACTATAAAGAAGTAACTTTTATCAGCGGCGAACCCGTTGTTTTTGAGGGGACACTTCTCATCAAGAAGAGCTTGAAGCAGGGCAAGGTGACCACCACTTATACATATAATCTTCGAAATGCCGAGAAGGATGGCACGTTAACACGAGCCCTTGTTTTCACTACATCATCTGAGACAAAGCAGAATGGTCAGATAACAGAGACTGTAAGTCTCACTTCTGCAAGAGAAAGCGTCAGGATTGATGGTATTACATACAATATAACGAATAAGAACAATTATCAGCTTGCCAGATCAAACCTCATAGACCCCAAGCCTTCAGTAAATTATCATGCAGGGAGCATGTGGAGCAGAAAGGTTTATCAGGTTGGAGCAGTTAATGACGGAAACAAGGTAACAGTTGAATGCACCGGTACTTTCTATGGTTATGACCAATATTGGGGAAATGCTGAGAGTCTTCTGCTTGACTATGTTATTAGCGGTGAAAGACAAGACAGTGATGGGGTAGATATATGGGGAGGGACTGCGTCTGTATCAATTTCATCGACTTCAACAGAACAGCTGAAATACCAGGAAAACAAACCAGACCAGATAAGCTTTCCAGGTAGCTACGTTCAGAGCCGGATGAACAGCAGTGTGCTTCAATACACTTGTATGTTGCCGGAATTCGACGCAAAGGGCATATCTACAGACCATATATTGACATATAGCGACAGCTTAAGCATTGAAACATTTCCTGTACAAAAACGACTCCCAGCAGTTAATGCGACTAATTTTACCGGTCATTGGGCAGAGAACGACATAAAAATAATGTTCGGGCTTGAAGTTTTTAAGGGTGACAGTCGCAGCTTCAGTCCGGATAATTATATGACAAGGGCGGAATTTGCAGCCGCGCTTGTCAATGTGGCAAGAATGGTTCCGGAGGACCCGGCTATGGTAACCAGAGCAAGTACCTCTTCCCGTAAAGCAACGGGGAAAGAGGTCATTATATCACCATTTAATGATGTTTCCATAGAAAATGTATATTTTAATGAAATAAAAAGTGCATTTGAGCGTGGGCTGCTTAATGGTAAGGGATATAATGTTTTTGCGCCTAACGACAGTATCACCAGAGCGGATGCAACGGTGGCCTTTGTAAGAGCCCTTGGCTTCGAATCGTTAGCGCCGGCTCCGGCGGCTGTGACAAGCTTCAGGGATAATGATCTTATTCCGGAGCATGCAAGAAGTGCAGCCTATGTGGCACAAAAAATAGGGCTGATCCAAAGCGACAGCAAGGGTAATATGAACCCCGGCAAGAAGCTGACAAAAGCAGAGGGTGCTGCTATGATCAACAAGTTGATCCAATATTTGCAGGAGGGCATCAGAAAGGATTACAGGGACAGGCTGATTAATTACTAATTTCTATGATTACTGCGAAAAATATTCGATACAGACGGACTGTCCCCAACAGTTTAGTTGAGAACTGTCCCCTCAAGTGATAAAATAGGTCTATTATATTTAAAGGGGTCCTTATTGTGAAAAATAGTATTTATAGGTCTGCGCGAAGGATAATATGCATTGCGATTTTGATATTACTAATAGGATCACAAACAGTATACGCGGCAGATTCCGCTAGAAGTGCCACATACCTCGACAGTGTGATGGAACTCATTCAGGAAGAGTATTATGGCGGGATTTCAGATGATAGGTTGATCGACAATGCAATAAGGGGCATGCTCAATTCACTGGATGATTATACTACCTATTATGATAATGAAGAAAAAGATATTTTCATGGATACGATTACCGGGGTTTTTGGCGGCATTGGCATATCTATGGAGATAAGCGGTGACTATGTTGTGGTTTCAAAGGTTTTTACTGAATCGCCGGCAGAAAAGGCTGGTATGCTGCAAGGTGATAAGATTGCTGAGGCAGATGGGATAAATCTGATAGGAGCAACCTCCGAAAGAGCCGCATCACTAATAAAAGGTGAACCTGGTACAACAATCAAGCTGGGCATTTTAAGAAATGGCGGCGAAGAAATATTATATATTAATGTAGTAAGAGAGATCATCAAGGTCAACCCCGTTACATATGAAAACAGGAATGGAATCGGATATATAAAGCTCGATATGTTCAATGAAAATACGAGTGAATATATAAATAAAGCATTAGCTGAGTTTGACAACAGAAAGATCAAAAATATCGTTCTGGATCTGCGGGACAACCCCGGAGGCGAGGTCAGCCAGGCCGTCGCATTAGCTGAGAAGATCGTACCTGAAGGGCTTATAACAAAGCTTGACTATAAATCAGAGAAATATAGAGACATCGAATACTATTCCACACTAAAACAGACAAAGTATAAGATTGCTGTACTGGTCAACGGTATGAGTGCAAGCGCTTCTGAAATTGTGTCAGGTGCGGTTCAGGACACAGGTGCCGGCGTTCTGATCGGGACAAAAACCTTCGGAAAGGCAAAATTTCAAAGCCTTATCCCCATATTATCCAAGAAAGCATATGATAAATACAGTGAGAAGTTTGGCTTGGATACTGTAAATGGGTATGAATTGTACAATTACAATATATTTCCGAGCGAAGAGGAAATAAACGGATATGCAAAAATGACGTTGGGAGTATATTATACTCCCAAAGGAAGAATGATTGACGAAGTAGGTTTGACACCTGATATTTTGGCTGCAGATCCGGGACCAATAGCAGGCGTTCCTATTACCAGCATCCAAAGGATGACCAAATCTGTGGAATTGAGGTTGGGCAACCAAGGGTCCGATATTTATAATGCAAAAAAGATACTAAAGGTCATGGGGTATGAAATAACAACAGTGGATACCAATTTTGACAAAGCGTTTGAAACAGCTCTTAAAAAATATCAGACTGACAAAGGGCTGATCGCCAGCGGAATCCTTGATATTAAAACTCAAATCGCCTTAAATGCAAATCTGCTGGAGCTTATTCTAAAGTATGATACGCAATATACGGCAGCAGTAAAATATCTGAAGGGCAAATAGTGTGCTGATAGTAAGGCGCTGGATGTCAATGCTTGAATACCGCATGCAGAATAGCGCCTTATAGAACTGTCCCCATGTAGCTTGTCCGACAGAACTGTCCCCGTATAGCATCTCTGACAGAACTGTCCCCGTATAGCATCTCCGACAGAACTGTCCCCTTTTTATTTTGATGGCCTGGTCTGCCAATGTTCCTAAAATTATTTTGTATTTCATAAAGTTGACGATTAGTATAAATTTTAACCTAATTGACAATACTTTATAATGAAGTGGATGCATAACAGCATTATTACGCCATTTCGGTACAAATAAGGATAGATCAGGCAAAATCGGGGGGACTAAAAATGGATAAAATTTTTCAAAGCCTTAAAAAGACATCACTCAATAATGCCAGACTGAGAAGCAAACTATTTGCAGGTATTCTGGCTATCGCAGTAATATTGGTTTTCACTCGAATGATTACATACACTGAAAGCATGAATGAAAGCTTATCGGATAACCTTATCAGGCTCCATGTAGTTGCCAACAGTGATTCACCGGAGGATCAGGAACTCAAGCGTACTGTACGTGACTCTATATTGGAATATGTGCGTAATAAGGTAAAGGACTCAGAAAATGTTGAGCAGACTAGATCGATTATATTGGACAATATTTCGGGCATCACCTCAGTTGCAGAGCAGACAATAGCAGCTTCAGGAAGCAGTTATGATGTCAAGGCCTCACTTGGAAGCTATCCGTTCCCCACCAAGGCATATGGTGATATAATGCTACCGGCTGGTGAATATCAGGCACTGCGTGTAGTAATTGGAAATGGTGATGGTGCCAATTGGTGGTGTGTGCTTTTTCCACCCTTATGCTTTGTAGATGTGACACATGGCACTGTACCCGATGAGATAAAGGAAGACTTGAAAAAGGTGCTCACAGAAGAAGAGTATCAGTTAGTGACATCCTCTGATGAAGAAACCGATATACCTGTAAAAATTAAGTTTAAAATCGTTGAAGTGTTTCAGGACTCTAGAATCAAGCTGGCCGGAGCATTCGAAAAGCTGCTCGGCGGTGACAAGAGTTAACTGCGCCGGCTGCATGGGCTATAGCTGGCAAAATGAACCCAGCAATAGTATCCGGAATCCATAAACGTCTTACCTCCTATTTTTGAATCATTTTAGGGAAAAAACTTGCGCAGCTTATCCTTGACGCGTATGGCCTTCTTATGTATAATGTTATCTAATATTTTCAGAGCATCTACAATAAGCCAATGAATAGGAGGTATGATTCCATGGCGTTTTATTACAATGAGCCGTCCAGGACATTCAGCGAATATCTGCTGCTGCCGAACCTTACAACTAAGGATTGCACACCGCAGAACATAGATTTGAGGACACCGATAGTCAAATTCAGCAAAGGCCAGGAGGCTTCCATGCATATCAATATACCGCTCGTATCTGCAGTAATGCAGGCTGTTTCGGACTCCGGAATGGCAATCGAGCTGGCAAGGTGCGGGGGCCTTTCTTTTATTTTTGTATCTCAGCCTATAGATCAGCAGGCAGAGATGGTACGCAAAGTAAAAAAATATAAAGCAGGTTTTGTCGTGAGCGATTCCAATTTAAAGCCTGAGGACACGTTGGCGGATGTACTGGCCTTAAAGGAAAGAACCGGACACTCGACTATAGCTATCACAGAGAACGGACTTCCAACCGGAAAGCTTCTGGGATTGGTAACAAGCAGGGATTACAGGGTGAGCAGAACACCTATCGAAACCAAAATAAAAAGCTTTATGACGCCGTTCAGCTCATTGATCTACGCAGAGGAAGGTATCACTCTGAAAGAGGCAAATGATATGATATGGGACCACAAGCTGAACTGCCTGCCGGTTATTGATAAAAACCAAAACCTGGTCTATATGGTTTTCAGAAAAGATTATGACAGCCATAAAGAAAATCCATATGAATTGCTGGATGCAAATAAAAGGCTCATTACCGGCGCAGGAATAAATACAAGAGACTATATGGACAGAGTCCCGGCGCTTGTGGATGCGGGAGTTGACATACTGTGTGTCGATTCGTCCGACGGTTATACAGAATATCAAAAGGACACAATCACATGGATAAAAGATAAGTATAAGGGCGAGGTAAAAGTCGGCGGCGGAAACGTCGTTGACAGAGAAGGCTTCCTGTATCTGGTTGAGGCGGGAGCCGATTTTGTAAAGGTTGGTGTCGGAGGAGGCTCCATTTGTATTACCAGAGAAACAAAGGGTATCGGCCGCGGACAGGCTACAGCTGTGATAGAAGTGGCAAAAGCCCGGGCTGAATACTATGAGAAGACCGGCATATATGTGCCTATCTGTTCGGACGGCGGCATAGTACATGATTATCATATGGCACTTGGGCTTGCTATGGGAGCGGATTTCATTATGCTTGGAAGGTATTTCGCAAGGTTTGATGAAAGTCCGACCAGAAAGCTCAGGATAGGCAATAACTATGTGAAAGAGTACTGGGGCGAGGGTTCCAACAGGGCACGCAACTGGCAAAGATACGATATGGGCGGAAAGCAGAAGATGGACTTTGAAGAAGGAGTCGACTCATATGTTCCATATGCCGGCAGCCTTAAGGATAACTTAGATATAACTTTGAGCAAAATTAAATCTACTATGTGTACCTGTGGTGCGATGAATATTTCGCAACTTCATGATAAATCCCGACTGACCTTGGTTTCATCTACCAGCATTATAGAGGGCGGGGCTCATGATGTAATACTTAAGGAAAATGAAGCATCGGTCTGACGACACATTTTTATCAGCCTGATCAATTCATGGCAGCTGATTTGTGTTGACTATTCGGTAAAGAAAAAATCGGCCCTGCTGTGCTGCTGCAGCAGGGTTGAATTTTTGGTGAAGTGTTATACATAGTGCATATAGATAGGTATGATAAGAGGGAGACCTGCCTGAGGTTTTGTATGTTATAACGAGGCGATAGATGGGCCCCCCGCCCCACCTCTTTACGAATTTTCAGCCCTCGGGCTGAAAAACGCTTGGTGGCGGGTACCGATTTGCCTTTCAGATATTTTCTTTCGATTAATCGAAAGAAAACGATGTGAGCATATCCCCCGCCTAGGATGCGTAGCCGAGCAGCAAGCCCTGCTTGCGACCAGCCTCGTTGAAACACTACCGAGGTAAGAAAAATTTTCTACAATCAAAATTTTTCTTTGAACCGACGTGGTTATAAAAGAAGAATAAAAATGTAAATAATAGACAGCGCATATGCAATATTGTCTTATTGACAATGGTAAGCATGTATTCTATAATTATTAGAATTAAGAAGAGGCTATGGGATCGATAGGCACTGAAGTTTTTGCAGTGCTATTTATATGTACAGGATGGCCTGCTTGAGATGATTGATTTTGATGGCAGGGTGCTGATAAAGCAAGCTGTAGTTAATAATAATGTATATATTTATTGAGTGCTTTGCGCTTTTATACGCAGAATAAATGCAGACTAAATGCATATATTATCAACACAAAATTTTAGGTAAAGGAGAGGCTCGAATGGCAGGTAAGGAAGTCATACTGACTTATGAGGGCTTGAAAAAACTAGAAGAAGAGCTGGAACAGCTGCGCGGACCCAAAAGAATGGAAATCAAGGAAAGAATAAAGGTGGCTCTTTCATTTGGAGACATTTCAGAAAATTCTGAATATGACGAGGCAAAAAATGAGCAGGCATATGTCGAAGGAAGAATCGTACAGCTCGAGACAATGCTCAAAAACGCAAGAGTGATAGATGAAGATGATGTCAGCACAGATAAGGTCACGATTGGATCAAAGGTTCGGCTCCTGGACATGGAGTACAATGAGGAAATAGTTTATACCATTGTGGGCTCGACCGAGGCAAACCCAGCCCAATTCAAAATATCCAACGAATCCCCTGTCGGCAGCGCCCTTATGCATAAGAAAAAGGGCAATGTCATAGAAGTGGCGGTTCCTGATGGAATGCTGAAATTCAAGATTGTTAAAATAGAAAAATAAAGCGTATTTAAGCTTGTACCCAAGGAATAATTTAATATATAATAAACAGAATAACAGTTTATATGTGTAAACTGTTATTCTTGGTTTTCGACGATAAATTGAGCTGCAGCTCATAGCAGCAAAGTGTATGCGGCTGAATTTCAGTCTGTTTTACATAAATGTATGAAATAAGAAATCGCTATTATTAATGAGTCGGGAGGTTCGAAAATGACAGATAATACTGAAATAAACCAGGATATAAATGAGCTCAATGAGATACTCAAGGTCAGAAGGCTTAAGCTTTTGGAGCTGCAGCAGAATCAAAAGGACCCGTTTAAGATCATAAAATATACTGTTACACATAATTCGAAAGAAATCATAGATAACTTTGACAGTATGGAAGGTGCGCAAGTCTCAATTGCCGGCAGGCTCATGTCAAAGAGGGGGATGGGAAAGGCCAGCTTCTGCGATTTGCAGGACCGCGAAGGAAAGATTCAGCTCTATGTCAAAATTGACGATGTTGGAGCAGAGGTATACGAAGACTTTAAAAAGTTTGATATAGGAGATATCGCCGGCGTTGAGGGAACTGTTTTCAAGACCCACAAGGGTGAGATATCCATTAAGACTGAAAAGATAGTTCTTCTGGCAAAATCTCTTCAGCCTTTGCCGGAAAAATGGCACGGCCTTAAGGATGTTGACCTGCGCTACAGGCAGAGATATGTAGACCTTATAATCAATCCCGAGGTTAAGAAGACATTTGTCATACGCAGCAAGATAATCAAGGGGATCAGGAGATTCCTGGATGACAGGGGCTTCCTTGAAGTGGATACTCCGATCCTGAATACGATTCAGGGCGGTGCGACTGCCAAGCCCTTTGTAACGCATCACAATACCCTTGATATGGATCTTTTCCTCAGGATCGCACCTGAGTTGTATCTCAAAAGGCTTATAGTCGGCGGGCTGGAAAAGGTTTATGAGATGGGCAGGATGTTCAGAAATGAGGGCATGTCCATCAAGCACAACCCCGAGTTCACAATGATGGAGGTTTATGAGGCCTATAATGACTACAAGGGAATGATGGAGCTTACCGAAAACCTGATTTCTACTGTTGCACAAGAGGTACTTGGTACGACAAAGGTGATGTATCAGGGACAGGAAATCGACCTTACGGCGCCATGGAACAGAATGACCATGAGAGAAGCCGTATTGAAGCATTCCGGTGTTGACTTTGATTTGATCGGTACCGACGAGGAGGCCAGGGAAGCAGCCCGTGCTAAAAAGCTTCATGTGGATAACAAGCTGTCAAAGGGTGAAGTGATGAGCCTGATGTTTGAAGAGCTGGCAGAGGAGCACCTTATCCAGCCTACATTTATCATGGACTATCCTGTTGAAATATCGCCGCTGACGAAAAGAAAGCCGGACAGACCTGAGCTGACGGAAAGATTTGAGCTGTTCATTACGGGACGCGAAATGGCAAATGCCTATTCCGAGCTGAATGACCCTCTGGACCAGAAGGAAAGGTTCATGCAGCAGGTCAGCAAGAGAGAGTCCGGAGATGACGAAGCCAGCATGATGGATGACGATTATGTAAACGCTCTTGAGTACGGTATGCCTCCAACAGGAGGACTTGGTATAGGAGTCGACAGGCTTATCATGCTGTTGACCGATTCATATTCAATCAGGGATATACTGCTTTTCCCGACAATGAAGCCAAGAGAGTAATTAAGTTATCGGAGCAGATATGGTATAATAGTGTATCGGATGATAATGGTCCTGCCTTCTGTATGTTGTTTCACCCCCTAAGGTGAGCAACACCAGATGGCAGGCAATAATCCCGGTTTTAGCGGAGGGCATATCTCATTCCTCATTTGTGGACGCAGAGGATAGAAAATCTTGCTGATCGTTATTGTTATATCTATATACTTTAAAGGGGTCGCTGGGCTATGGATAAGAAGGAAGCCAGAAATATCCTTGGCGTTGGCAAGGATGCAAGCAAAAATGATATTGAAAAAAGGTATTCTATTCTGTTGAAAAAATACAGGATGGAGATCAATAGGCGCAGAGATGCAATAAAAGAGGCGGAGGAACAGGAAGAGGCAATAAATGCCGCTCCAGATACTGCTACAGATGTTAGCGCTGAAATAGATTCAGACACTGAAGCTGAGAAAAACACAGATGTACAAATTACCGGTACGAAAGACAGCGTTATCTCTTATGAATCGAATATGGAAGATAGCTCGGACCAAAACGGGGCGGTTGACAGTCCAGAAGGGCAGGAGATGTCAACAGAGCCTATAGAAGCCGAGTTTAGCCGTGTTACAGAAGCATACAATGTTTTGATGGGCTATGAAATAAAGGAAACGGAAGAATTACCGGGCAAGTCAGCACCATTATTTAAAATGGTCGGCGTCAATGAAAAAAAAGCAAAGAATTTTTTATACTATTATAAATATCATATACTTGGCGTTATATTTCTTATAGCTTCTATAATTTACATTGTCCAGGGCTGTGTGAATCGTGTGACACCGGATTTTAATGCGGCATTTATCGGCAGGATCGGCTATTATGATGCGACGAAAGCATTATCGGACAGTGTCAAAGCAAATATACCGATCATCACAGAACCCGGATTCGACGGTGCTTATTTCGATGACAACACGGCCGGGGACCAGCTGTATGCCATGGAAATGAAGCTGACCGTTCTTTTTGGTGCAGCTGATATCGATGTATTCATACTTGACAGGAAATACTATGAACGATTCGCCAAACAAGGATTGTTTATGAATCTGGACGAAATAGGTCCGCAGCTGGGAGCGGACGTATCAAAGAATCAGGAGCTGATAGTCGCGATAGAAGAGATAAGTGATCCAGATGATATGGACGGGTTTGAAGGTATTGATACAGAAGGGGGGTCAGCTGAAGGAACATTGGCAGATACCCCTGAAGAACCGCACCTCTATGGCATTGATGTTACAAACAGTACCGTATTAAAGGAAGCCGGCATTATTGCCGATGATATGGTAGCTGCAATATTCCTTGGCACAGAAAAGCAGGAAAAAGCGGAGGCGTTCCTGAAATTCCTCTTAAAATAAATACAGGGAGGTAATGTATTATGTCCAGTGAACTTATTATCAGGGAAGTCACTACTGATCACGGGCCGTCGGTAAGTGTCAGCGGAGAAATAGATATATATACCGCGCAGCAATTCAAGGAAAGTCTGTATCATGTTGTTGATGCCAGTGATAAAGATGTTACCATCGACTGCGGCAGCTTGAATTATATAGACAGCACCGGGCTGGGCATCTTTGTCGGCGCTCTCAAAAAGACAAAGCTTAATGGGCGGAATATTTATATCACTAATATGAAAGACAATATAAAGAAGTTATTTGTGATTACCGGTCTTGATAAGTTATTTATTATCAACTGATGTAAAAGGAGCGATCTGAAATGGAGTCAAATGACAAAATCACATTGCTTTTACCGTGCAAAGCTGAATACGTGAGCGTTGCAAGGTTGACGGCATCAGGAGTCGCCTACAGGATGGGGTATGACATTGATACCGTAGAAGACATAAAGGTAGCTGTATCTGAAGTCTGCAGCAGGATCATCAATGTCAATGGAAAGTCCACCGGTGATTATGAAATCACTTATGAGGTTTGTACTGACAGGTTAGTGATCACTTTTGCCTCAAACTCGGAAAATGCCGACTGCTTATTTGAAAATGATGAGGACGGGCTGGGGATGTCCATTATAAATGCTTTCATGGATGAGGTAGAGTTTTGCCCCGAAGATCATATCCTGACAATGACTAAATATATTGAGGAGAAATCCTGAAATGGATCAGAACCGCAACAAGTCAACAGGGTTAAACGAGCCTGTGGAAACAGATGAACTTTTTTTAAGATATGAAAAGGACAGGGATGTATCTGTAAGAAACGAAATAGTCAGCAGATACACTTATCTTGCTGAAATATTGTCCAAGAAGTTTCTGAACAGGGGAGTGGATTACGACGACATCTATCAGGTAGCTTGCATCGCGCTCATAAAAGCTGTTGAACGCTTCAGCCCGGAAAAGGGCTTCAAATTTGTCAGCTTTGCCACGCCAACTATCGTAGGGGAAATCAAGAGATATTTCAGGGACAAAAGCTCGGCTATCAGGATACCAAGGCGCATCTATGAAGTTTATCAGAAGGTTTACATGGCTAAGGATCAGCTCTCACAGGAGCTAAACAGGGTTCCGCGGGTTGATGAGATAGCGGCCTACCTAAATATAAAGTCAGAAACCGTGCTGGAAATAATTGAATCGTGGAATGCATATAATATGCAGTCCTTTGATCAGAATGTGTTTGGAGATGATGATCTGGAACTGCATGAAACAATAGGTGATAATGACACATCGTTTGAACAGATAGAGAACAGGGATTTTCTTGAAAAAAGCCTTGGCAGGTTCAATGAAACTGAAAAGGAGTTTATACGACTCAGGTATTTTGGCAGAAATACGCAGAAAGAAATAGCAGATCGAATGGGAGTCTCCCAGATGTACATTTCCAGACTGGAAAGAAAGGTCCTTGACCGATTCAGAGGCATGCTCTATAAATAATATCCAAATCTAAATGTTTATCCGAATACTCAAGTGGTAATATATAAATGAGATTATACTAATTCACCAACTTTTGGAGGCATATTACTGCAATAATGTGCAGATGTTTTTCAGATGCCGCCGGATGTGGTGATATATACGAGGCGAAAAAATTGAAAAGCCGATGCGTTTATAAAAATCACATACCCAGTATATTAGGAGAGATTAGCATAGTTGCAGCCGACTTGATTTCCTGCTTGCAGAAAAACTATAGCGATTTGGACGATGAGACCGTATTTGATCTTAAGGTTATCATCAACGAAGTTCTTATTAATGCAATAAAGCACGGCAATAATCAGGACGCTGCAAAATCAGTTAAAATTGATGCAGGCCTGACCGAGGATGACAGTTTATTGCTGATCATTGAGGACGAAGGAGTTGGGTATGACTATTCAGAAATCTGTAAAGGACATAAATCCTATCTGACGGATCCCTTCGATATGATCGAGAGCGGCAGAGGCATGAAGCTCGTAAAGGGTCTTTGTGAGAAAGTGAAAGTGAACAAAAAGGGCAACAAAGTAATTATAGTTAAAAGGATAGGCAGGCATTGAGGTTATAAAGCAAATTTGAATCTCACGGCATGAAATAGAGCAGTCAGTCAATTACGACTGACTTTTTTATTTGCCGAGGTGGAGATGTGGAGAGAACTGTCCCCATATTTGGGACTCATGTACTATGGTATGAAGAGGACTGTCCCCCAAATTTGTGATCACCCCAAAGCAATTCTGACTATATAATGATAAAATAGAGCATAAAAAAGAAAAACATGAATAATGCGGGCATACAAAGGTAAAAGCTAATTAACGCAATTTGATGATAACCTCGTGCAATGATATAGTATAGAAGCTGTCCCGCGGCGAACGAATTGCCGGGCCGCCTGAAAAAGAAAAGTAAAAAAGGTGGTTGACAAAACGAAATACGCGTGGTAGTATATAAAAGTCGCTCCGATGCGAGCGGCGCTCTGAACGAAGCCCTTTGACAGGGCGGCGGGACGGGAAATGGACCTTGAAAAGTAAACAGTGAGAGACAATATGTACTTGCAGAGTAAAATCT
>JAEZCA010000010.1 GCA_023412665.1 Bacillota bacterium | reverse complement strand
AATTTTCAATTAAGGGCAGCAGTAGGGCGTCTAATTGGATGAATTTTCAATTAAGGGTAGCAGTAGGGCGTCTAGGTGGATGAATTTTCAATTAAGGGCAGCAGTAAGGCATCTAAGTGGATGAATTTTCAATTAAGGGTAGCAGTAGGGCGTCCAGATGGCCAAATTTTCAATTAAGGGCAGCAGTAGGGCGGCTAAGTGGATGAATTTTCAACTAGGGGCAGCAGTGAGGAGTCTAGATGAACAAATTTTCAACTAGGGGCAGCAGCAAGGAGTCCAGATGGCCAAACTTTCAACTAGGGGCAGCAGCAAGGAGTCCAGATGGCCATATTTTCAACTAGGGGCAAGTAGTAATTTACATAACGTATGAAATGTGTGAGTTATCATCGATTTTCAAAAAAAATTCTTGTAAAATATTGCCCAAAATTGAAAATATGGCCATGTGAATATATAATTAATCCTATGGATAAATATTTAAGTCATAGATCCGCTGCTGCGGAGTGGAATATACCTTTTATAGGAGCTGTCTTCGGTAACGATACACCAGGATCAGCTGAGCCTCACATTACGGTCTGTGATCATAATGCGCGGTTCAGCAATAATGGAAGAAGGGTACATTCATGCGGACTTGCACTTCCATCTGGAGCTGTTATATTCAAAGACAGCAAAACAGTTGCTTCGCCGGAACTATTATTTTTGGAGCTTGCGAACGAATTGAGCATCCATCGACTTATCCTGCTTGGGCTTCAGTTGTGTTCACATCCTGCTGGATCTCCTTCCAAGGCCGTTACTACAAGACGAAAGCTCATTTCGTTTCTTGAAAAGACTTCGGGACATAGAGGACACCGCAAAGCATTGCGGGCAATAAAGTATGTGGAAAATGGTTCTGCATCAATTATGGAATCATTATCATACATGATACTGGCACTGCCCTGTGATCTGGGAGGTTATGGGCTCGACGGTGCTGTTTTTGGTTATAAGTTCAGGTTGAATGTTGAAGAGAAGAGACGACTGAACCAAAACCGCTGTTTTGTAGATATGTATTATAAACTCGCGAAAGTGGCAGTTGAATATGAAAGTTTCACACATCATAGTAGTCCTGCAGAGCAAGGCAAAGATGCTATAAGGTCAGAAATTCTTCGAAAGCATGGAGTAAAGGTAATGCATTTGAGCACTATTCAGTTGTATGACAAGGATGCATGCAGGGATTTTGCACGTAATCTTTCAGTGAATATCAATAATCGTATACGTATACGTTCAAGCAGATTTGAAGAAATGCATATGCTATTGAGGGAATTGCTGCCGAATAGAGATTATGTATCCAAACCTCAAAGTAAGTGAGACACATGAAATTTTACAGAAGATTTCTTGAAATATGTGACGTGCGCCTCCCCCTAGATGGAGGAGTCTCATGAACTATATATCATAGCCTTGTTTGAAAGAAACATCTTAAGAAGAAATAACACTCAGCAAAACTGGATCAATCGAGATGTGTGGCTCTGCGGCCTTCCGGATTGTAGTCAGCGGGGGCACCGATGTTCTTTGTGCTTCTTACTATGTAAAGCGGCCTTGCCTTGACTTCATCATAGATCCTTCCGATGTATGAGCCAACAATGCCGATTGAAATCAACAGTATTCCATTAATGAGGAAGGAAAGAGCGAGATATCGATTTATGCCTGAGACAGCAGGAATAGCTGAAACAGCATTTGAAGGTGAAGCAGCAGGAGAGTCTGAAACAGCAAGAGCGGGTGAAGGAGAAAAAGCGGATGAAGCAGCATCAGGTGAGACTGCGGAAGGTTGTGACACGACAGGTTGCTCTGGTTTATTCGAAGTCTGTGATATTTTTGATAACTCGGGCTCGGACAATGATAACTCGGGCTCGGACAATGATAAATCGGTTGTAGATATACTCGATGCAATAGTACCAGCGGATATGCTATTAGCAGGGATGTTTGGAGAAATGCCGCCGATGACAAGCGATGCCAGCAGGTAAACAATGCAAGCTGCAGTGATAGCATATCCGCACCATCCGGCCAGCTTCAAGGGCTTGTATGAAAATGAAGCGATGCCGTCAAAGGCAAATCGCAGCATCTTCTTCAAAGGATACTTTGTTTTCCCGGCAAAGCGCCTTTCACGGGTATATTCGATTCCCGTCTGCCTGAATCCAAGCCAGCTAATCAAACCACGCACATACCTGTTTTTTTCATTGACCTTTTTCAGCGCGTCGCAGACCTTTCTGTCGATGAGCCTGAAATCGCCGGTATCAAGCGGCATATCCACATCGGCTATTTTTTTCAACATCCTGTAAAACATCATCGAAGTGGCCTTTTTAAAGAATGTTTCACCTTGCCGTTGTATTCTGACACCATATACGACATCATAACCTTCTTGCCATTTTTCGAGCATTTTCGGAATGAGCTCCGGAGGATCCTGCAGATCTGCATCAATAATCGCTACGGCTTTGCCGCAAGAGTAGTCCATACCTGCTGTTATCGCAGCCTGGTGGCCAAAATTCCTTGAGAATTCAATCAGTCTGACATTGCTGTCGGATTCACAAATAACAGAAAGAATTTCCGAGGTGCCATCCCGGCTGCCATCATTTACAAATATCAGTTCATAAGGCTCTCCCAGCGGTTCCATAACAGATTTAAGCCGGCGATATGTTTCAGCCACAACAAGTTCTTCATTATAGACCGGTATCACAACCGAGCAAAGCACTTCAGCCATTTTTACATTCTCCTTTGAACAATGCGTTATAATGATTCTTGCCATCCCCGGTTAGTAAAATACATTCAAAGGAAGGTTATCCGGAAATAATCAGTCTATGCTGAAGATAAGTGCGGTAATAGTGCGCAATAGACAAATCCTCTCAATGATAATACGATAATTATCAAGCCAAAAAAATACATGAAAAACAGACAAATATACAGTGCGGATGTGGAATCCCGTAACGAAATTTGTAATAGAAAAATTCCAGATAATATGCTGATAAATGTCGGAATAAACCAAATTGTATTGATAATATAGAATGTATGGTGTTACAATTAAATCAGATACAGGATAATTTTACAGAAACGGCATAGTAAAACCATTAAATAACAATAATATATAAAATGTTACATAAAGTATTGATTTATTGTTAGTAAACTGCTAATATATACGTATAAGTAAAAAAATAGTAAGTAGAGCTTTTCACCGATAAACGCAAACCGGACGAAAGACCGGGACGCAAAGCTAGAGGGCCTATTCCCAGGAACCCCTCGGGGTACGAAGAATTGGCAGCCAGTTACCGAACGGGAAGTTTTTTATTTAGCTATACTGAAAAGCTTGAAAACTGAATACGAAGTTATTGTTGAAGAAACTTTTCAACGATAAAGGCAAACCGACCGAAAGATCGGGGCGCAAAGCTATAGGGCCTGATTCCGGTTACCTGAAAGGGTGAAGGATATGGCAGCCAGTTACCGAAAGGGGAGTTTTGGATGAAAAAGCTATTAGTGTCATTACTAATTTCAATATCAGTCATAGCAAGTCCGATGACTATAGCAGCTGCAAGCAACCCGTTGTTCGACACAACAAAGCTTGAGAAAGGCGTTATAACAATAAATCACAAAGCGGATGCAAGACTGAAAGTCATAGTTGAGAAAGACGGCAAGCAGGTAACATACGATCTCAAAAACGACGGAACAGCAGAGAGTTTTTCGCTCCAGATGGGAAATGGATCATACAAGGTAAGCGTATTTGAGAATGTGAAGGACAAGCAGTACAAATTTGTATCAACCAAGAACGTAGAGCTCAAACTTGAAAATGACAAGCAGGTTTACCTGGCATCAACACAGAATGTCAACTGGAACAACGAGATGGATGCTATAAAGAAAGCCAGCGAGTTAACAAAGGGTTTAAGTTCAGATAGAGATAAAATAAATGCAGTTTACGAATACATAATAAACAACGTAGCATACGATCACAGCAAAATTTCGACACTACCGAGCAACTATGTGCCGAACATTGACAACACAATCAACAGTGGTAAGGGTATCTGCTATGATTACTCATCTGTTTTTGCAGCAATGCTTCGCAGCCAGGGCGTACCGGTAAAACTGGTCAAGGGATATTCGACCAATGTGAGCGGTTACCACGCCTGGAACGAGGTATTTGACAGCGAAACAGGAAAATGGGTCACCTTGGATACTACTTACGATGCTGAACAGAAAGCTGCAGGTCGTGCTTATAGCATGACAAAAGAGACAGCTCACTACTCCAAGGTTTTTGAATACTAAGATTGCTAATGAAAAAACTGTTGGTGTGAGCCAACAGTTTTTTTGCTTTATTTGCTAAAAACGACTCACAGTACGAGAATTATAAGAAATTGGACACCATTAAGTAAAAGTTAACAAAAAGTAAACAAATTTTCCACGAACTATTGACGAAATAACAGTACTATTCTATAATGGTAAAGCATCTATTTTATTACAATAAATTACAATCAAAATTCTGCAATGTATATTGACAAATGGTAATCTCCTAAAACGGATGAATGACTAATGATAAGCAAGCGTAAGCCTGAAGCGACAAGCAGAAGGCATAAGCATAAAGCTACAAGCATAGGGCGATAAGCAAACGGCGTAAGCATAGGCATAGGGCGATAAGCACAAGCGTAAAGCGTTAGCGGTATTATCAGGATCAGCTGAAGGAAATACGGGACAACCTTATATATACCTGTACTTTACTAAAAAAGGAAAGGGATATTTAGATGAGGGATCGTAGAAGACTGGGAGATATATTAATGGATGCGGGCAAGATATCACTTGCCCAATTGAACAGAGCTCTTGAGGTCCAGGGAAAGACCAAAAAGAGGATTGGTGAGGTCCTTATTGAAGAGGGTCTAGTAAGCGAAGCTGAAATGGCTGATGTACTTGCACAGCAGCTTTCTCTGGAGCGGGTAGACCTGGATAGAATATTTGTCGAACAGGACATTGCAAGAAGCATACCTAAGGAAGTAGCAAAAAAGCATACTGCTATCCCGATCTATATTCGTGAAGGAAAGCTCATCGTAGCTATGAGCGATCCATTGAATATGTTCGCAATAGACGACGTCAGCTTTATTACCCAGAAAAAAGTTCAGCCTGTTGTTGCCACTAAAGGTCAAATAGTTAGAGCAATTGAAGTATATTACAGCAAGCAGGCTACAGATAAAGCTATAGAAGATCTCAAGAGAGAATACACATATGGAACAACTGTTGAAGCAGTAAAACCTGAAGCAGTGATGTCGGAGGATGTCCAGACTGCTCCTGCAGTCAGGCTTACAAATTCGATTATCAACGAAGCCATTGCCATCAGCGCAAGCGATATACATATAGAACCATTTGAAAATTATGTCGCAGTCCGCTACAGGGTGGACGGCGTATTGAATGAAAGCAACAGGATACCGCAGAACCTTTATTCGGCAGTCTCTACCAGGATCAAGATAATGGCGGGCATGAACATCGCAGAAAAAAGGGTACCGCAGGACGGCAGGATAGAGATGGATGTCAAGGGCAGGAGCTACGACTTCCGTGTATCCTCGCTTCCGACGATATTTGGCGAAAAAATCGTTATAAGGGTACTTGACAGGACCACATTCAATTTTTCCAGAGAAAAACTCGGCTTTACGGCTCATGAAAACACATTGATGGACAAGATCATAAGGATGCCTTACGGCATAGTGCTTCTTACAGGACCTACAGGAAGCGGTAAAACAACAACACTCTATGCCTTATTAAGTGAAGTCAATAAACCGGACAGAAATATTGTAACCGTAGAGGATCCGGTGGAATATATGCTGGCAGGTATAAACCAGGTACAGGTGAATATTAAAGCCGGACTTACCTTTGCAGCAGGTCTCAGAAGCATACTGAGACAGGACCCTGACATCATAATGATAGGTGAGATAAGGGACGAGGAAACAGCACAGATTGCAGTAAGAGCAGCTATAACAGGCCATCTGGTATTATCCACACTGCATACCAACGACGCTCCAGGTGCCATAACAAGGCTGGTAGACATGGGCGTCGAACCGTACCTCGCATCAGACGCAATGGTAGGCGTAATAGCCCAGAGACTTGTCAGGAGGCTTTGCCCGTCCTGCAGAAAGCCTCACACGTCGGACGCGAATGAAATGATGATACTCAATGTAGACAAGCCCGTAACGATATATAAAAGTGAAGGCTGTCCGGCTTGTCAAAGCACGGGCTACAGAGGCAGAACAGCGATACACGAGGTAATGATGATAGAAAAGGAACACAGGAATATCATTACCCGAGGAGGAAGCGCGGAAGACATCAGAGACGTAGCTGTTAAAAACGGAATGGTCGATTTGTTTGAAAGCTGTAAGGATTTGGTCCTAAAGGGAGTTACATCAATACAGGAGATGGTGAAAACAGTATATGCCAGAGATTAATGTAAGAAAACTGGATGATTTACTAGACTACACATGCAAGTCAAGAGCATCGGATTTGCATATAAACGTGGGGAGCAAGCCATCGATCCGTTTGAATTCGGTGCTGCAGCAGATCAACCATGCTGAGATCGTGACTCCTGAGATTGCATGGGAGCTGGTTCGATCAGTACTCGATGAAGAGAGAACCGCATCCCTTGAAGCCAACGGCGAGGTGGATTTTTCATTCTCCAAGCCCGGTCTCGGAAGGTTCAGGGTCAATGCATACAGGCAGCGAGGTACATATTCGATGGCAATCAGATCATTGCCGTTCAATATACCCGAATTTGAGTCGCTGGGGCTGCCGCCGGTAATAAAGACCTTTGCAAAGAAATCAAGAGGACTCGTTCTTGCAACAGGACCCACAGGAAGCGGAAAATCAACTACGCTGGCAAGCCTGATAGGTATTGTAAATGCAGAACGCAAGTGCCACATAATTACGATAGAAGATCCGATAGAATATCTGCACAAGCATAGGAACGGTTTGATAGATCAGAGGGAGATAGGAGCAGACACAAAATCCTTTGCATCTGCGCTAAGGGCAACTCTGAGGGAAGACCCGGACGTAATACTGGTAGGTGAGATGAGGGATCCGGAAACGATAGGAATTGCACTGACTGCAGCAGAGACGGGACACTTGGTGTTTTCAACACTCCATACTGTAGGCGCCGCAAAGACTATAGACAGGATAATCGACTCCTTCCCACCAGCCCAGCAGAACCAGGTTAAGGGACAGCTGGCTACAGTGCTTGAGGGTGTTATATCACAGCAACTGATACCAAAACGCGACGGAAGCGGAGTAGTACCTGCAATAGAAGTAATGGTAGTAACTCCGGCCATAAGGAATCTGATTAGAGAGGGCAAGCCCTACCAGATCAACAGCATGATACAGACAGGATCCAGCAGCGGAATGCAGTCACTGGAAAACAATTTGGCGCAGCTCGTATCAGATGGTATCATATCCCAGGATGATGCAATGATACGCGCAGCGGATCCACAGATACTTTACCAGATGCTAAACAAGAGGTGGTAAAATGCCAACGTATATATACCAGGCGAAAAATTTAAAAGGTGAAGCTCTGGACGGTGAATACGAAGCTATATCCACTGATGCGTTGGAGCAGATGCTAAGAAGCAAGGGATATTTCCTTGTTGAGTCCAGGATCAAAGGCAAGGAATTTGAGGTTTCCGGTCTTGGCGGCAAGATCAATGCAAAGGACATAGCGGTATTCTGCAGACAGTTTGCCGTAATTATAGGCTCAGGTATAACCTTGCTGGAAGCAATCGCGATACTCAGAGATCAGGCATCGAAAAAACGTATGAAGTCCGTTTTGGACGATGTTCATAGTGAACTGCAGAAGGGCCGCGTGCTTTCAGAAGCAATAATGCCGTATGACGATGTGTTCCCTGAATTCATGAAAAACATGATCAGGGTAGGAGAGGCAAGTGGTGCGTTGGATACCATATTACTTCAGATGGCAGATTACTATGAACATGACTACAAGATAAGAAGGAAAGTTAAAGGTGCAATGACTTACCCAGCTATCCTGGGTGTATTAACGGTTGGTGTTGTTGTACTGCTGATGGTAGCGGTACTGCCGATGTTCTCAGATATGCTTAACAGTATGGGCGGAGATATGCCGGGTATTACAAGAGTATTAATGGCAGTCAGTAACTTTATGGTTAGTAACCTTGTGGCGATTATAGTGGTATCGTTATTAGCGGTCATGTTCTTTATATATTGGATCAGAACCGAAAAAGGACGCCTCTGGTTTGATGGACTAAAGCTGAAATTACCTGTAATAAAGACAACAGTGTTAAAAACAGTTACGGCCAGATTCGCACGAAGCATGAGTATCCTGCTTAAGAGTGGTATACCGATTGTGAATGCGATGGAGATACTGGAGGATCTGATTGGTAATAAAGCCATACAACAAAAGTTCGAAGATGTGACCGAAGATATTCAGGAAGGAAGAGGCATAGCTGCTCCTATGAAAAGTCTGAACATTTTTCCGCCGCTGCTGATCCATATGATAGTGGTCGGTGAAAGTACAGGTGAATTGGATGAAATGCTCGGACGTACAGCAGGCTTTTTCGATGAGGAGGTGGAAGAAGCTATTGATAAAGCGGTTTCAATGATAGAGCCTGCTATGATCATCATAATGGCAGGGATAATCGGTGTGATTATCGTTTCGGTAATGCTGCCTATGGTAAGCATTATGAACACAATCCAGTAAAGCAAAGCTATAATAAAATATTTTATGGAGGGATGTCGAATGTTAAAAAATCTTATTAAAAAGGGTAAAAGCAACAAAGGCTTCACACTCATCGAACTCATCGTGGTCATCGCAATCATCGCAATCCTGGCATTGATACTTGTACCGAGATTTGCAGGCTTCACAGAATCTGCAACAGAAAGAACAAATGCAGGGAACAGAAGAACAATTGAAACTGCGGTTCAGGTTATAATTGCTGACGGTAGACTGACCGGAACAGGGGACTTTGAAGTAGTTTCTGCTGGTACTCCTACTGCTGCTACTACGGTACAAAACATTGACTCAGGTCTTACTTATACGCCGCCTACAGGAGGACCAGCAACTTTGCAAGATGCTTTACGAGCTCTTGTTGGAACTAATGTGCAACCTGCAGGCACTGCTACAGGGTATTTAGTAACTGTGGCAACAGATGGTGTTACAGTTGAAGATATGCCATAAGTTACATTGTAATTTACCTTTCAGCCACCCTTGCTTTGTCAAGGGTGGCTGGGTTTACAGGTAGGCCTGTAAGACAGACCCACCTGTAAGCCTGAAGGGAGATAACAGGTATGAAGAACCAAAAAGGTTTTACACTTATAGAATTGGTTGTCGTAATTACCATACTTGGAATAATTATTGCAGTAGCTGTACCAAGAATACAGGGATATATTGATTTGAACAATGAAAAATACAGGGCGGTTCAGGAGCAATTGGTCAACAAGACACTGATGCAGTATTACGCACTGACAGGAAGATATTACAGCACTGCATGTGACGCCAGTGGTTATGTTTCGAGTGTATCGAACATGTATAGTGATCTTAATAAAAAAGCCGGATCTGTTTTGGATAGTTCAACAGGAAATTTCCGTTATAAAGTAATTGACGGTGAAGAAGACCCGGGGGATTCATCTAAAACCATAATTAGAAAGATCCAGGCTGAACGGGTTTCATAGCGGAGATAGAATAGTATGAAGAGTAGAAGAGCAAACATAACAAAATATTGTATCGATACAAAAGGATTTACAATGATTGAATTGATAGTGGCAATGGCGGTCATGAGTTTATTGGTGACTGCATGCTTTTCTTTGTTTTATACGGGTCAAAGCACTTATGGAGGCATATATGGTAATTACCGGCATCAGAGTGAGGCCAGGATCGCAATGTCATATCTGAATGTAAAAATACGTCAGAATGATTTTGCACTTCCTTCCGGTGAATATGCCGTACAAGTCAAGACATCCCCTGTTTCACCCGGAAAGAAATATTTGCGTGTTTATGTCGGTCCTGGCGATGATGATTTTGACTATATATATGTAGATAATACTAACAAAGCAATTAGACTTACTCAAAACCAGGCAGAAGCTGAAGCTTATTCAATCACTCAGACTTTGATTGCTGAGGGACTTGAAAGTATTAGTATATCTTCACCTGATGCTGATCCTTCGACCATAAATATTGAAATAGGGTATGGCGGCGGTAAAATATTGACTGAAACGATCATATTAAGATCCGATATAAGTTAAGTAAATAATCAAAAGAAAACTGACTAATGGAGGGTAGATAAGGTGGCAAAAAATGTACTGGGTTTAGATATAGGATCCAAATATATCAAAATGGCATTTATCAAGCAGGGGAAAAAGGATGTTGTCTTACGGACCATTTATGCAGCGACTCCCACGGACAGTGTAGTTGATGGTGAAATCAAGAATGTTGATACGGTGGCTGCCAGAATACGTAGTGCACTATTTGACTACAAATTCAAGCCCTCGGAATTGTATATATCTATTAACTCGCATAATGTGGTCGTCAGGGAAATAAAGCTTCCGATACTAAAGGAGAAGGAGATCGACCCTGCCATCGAATTTGAGTTGATGCAGTCCTTCCCTGGTATAATCCAAACCCATACCATAAGCAGCAAGATATATTCTGAACCCGGTATGCCGGTGGAAGGCATCACAGCATTCTGCCCCAATAAAATTTTAAGTGATTATGCCGAAGTCGCAAGAGGTCTTATCATTCCTTTGAAAGGAATTGACATAAATGCCAACGCTTTGACTAAAGCCACACAGTTATTTATGCCGCCGGAAAAAAGGAAAGAGACTGTAATCGTTGTTGATGTTGGCTACACAATGTGCCAGGTCAACCTGGTGTCGGCGGACAAGCTTATACTTAGCAGACAGATATCAAGTGGTATCGTTAGGTTCGACAATCTTGTGGCAAACAGGATAGGCATGTCGCTGGACCAGGCGGAAAGAGCAAGGCAGAATAACAAATATGATATATATAATCTGGACAAGGAAGATATAGACGGTTTCATCAGGATAGCGTTTTCAGCCGTTGAAGATCAGATTCGTCAAATCATAGATTATTATAGATACAATAATAAGTCTGAAGATACAAAAATAACAGGTATACTTTTGTTTTCAGGAAGAGGACTTGATACAAGTTTATCTGAGTATTTCGGAGAGAGCTTCAATCTTCCTGTCAACACGATCAAGCCAGCTGTTAAGGATCCATCTCCGGATGATACCGATGTAATGGCGATGGCTGCAATAGGAACGGCATTGTCGAAGAAACCAGGGCAAAAAGATATCAATCTCATGCCGAAGCTCAAAGAGATACGTGAAGCAGGCCTAAAAAGAATAAAGCTGACAAGGGCTCTGGCAGTGGTATTGGTGCTTGGAGTAATAGGTCTTGGCGCTTACACATATCTGAGGGTAATGAAGCAATTAATTTCGAGTGCAACAGCGGAAATTCAGAACAATATTATACAATACTCAGTTATAAATGAAACTAAAAACAAGGTAAAGTCCAGCAAGGCTAATCTGGCAAGTGCAAAAGCAGTATTGGATGAGTATAACAAGGAGCTGGTTTTAAATACAGCTTTATTAGATGATATTGGTAAGTGTATGCCTGATTCAATCTTTATTGATTCATATAGTTTGAGTGATGCAAATACTATCACTATAACTGGATCAGCAATGGACAGGCAGAGCCTTACGGATTTTGTTTATAATCTACGACAGTCTGAAACTTTTTATAGTGTTGTTACGAAAAGCATTCAATCAAGATCGGATAAAGATGCGGTGACAACGGATTACAATTTTTCCATTGAAATCAATATAAAGAAGGCAGGTGAGTAATATGAAAAACGTATTTGCTAATATCAAGCTTGCTCCAAAAGGTGGATTAACCACAAGAGAATTCCTGCTGGTTGTATTTCTTATAATCGCTATTGAAGGATACCTGCTTTATGCGTACATATTACAGCCTGCATATGTTGAATACACTTCTGCAATAGTTGAAATGGTAGACAAACAAGTCACACTTGATGGCCTTATGCAAGACTATGCACGAAAGGATGAAATGGAAAAAGAAATAACCTCCTTAGAAAGCGAAATCGTAGAAATTGAAAAACAAATACCATCATACCTATCGCAAGAGGAGGTTATGCTATTTCTTGAGAGTCTATCTGCTAAAAACAGGGTCACTTTACAGTCAATCACATTTGCAAATACTGAAGATCTACCGCTTAAAGCCCTGAAAGCTGATAACGAGCAGGATATGACTGCAGCAGTAGCAGCATCAGCATCAGCAGATCCCATGCCTGTTGTTACAGAGCAACTGGTAGCAATAAATTTCACATGTAGTTATCAGGATATTTATAGCTTTATGAAAGATATAGAGAACAATATTAGAAAAGTTTCGGTAGAAGTTATGCAAATAAGCAAGGAAGATGACGGAATGATGGCTGGGCAGATGACCCTTTCTTTTATAAGCTACTGGGATGATAGCAAAGGACAAAAGCCTTATGTAATGACAACGGAACAGATACCCGGAAAAACCGATCTGTTCAAAGAATATTCCGGGTACGGATCGTCGGGGACTACGGGCACAGGTTCTGATACAATAGCAACAAATGTAAGACCTGATTTCTACTTAATGATCAATAGTTACCTAAATAACTCCTCAAAAACTATGTTGATGAATTACTACAACAAGGGATCTGAGGCCGCAGCTGACATAAACGGAACAGTAACAGGTCAGATGACTATCAATGGCAAGGACGGTAATTATACATTCCGGTATAATTTTGGTGAGTATAACATTACGGAAGATGATCCTACCGAGATAAAGGATGGCAAGATCAGTATGGAAGTACTGGTACAGCCGAGAAGATCCGAGGAGGACAAGGTTGGTGTCATTATGGATATAACAAATAATTCTGATGCTCCGTTTGAAATTACAGTCAAGGGTGATGACGCAACCAATCCAAGGTTCATACGAGGGAAAACCACAGGGAACGTGACTGTAAAGCAGGTGAAATGATATATGAAATTGGTTTGGAAGGAGAAATCAAAAAAAAATAGTAAAGATAATGGATTCACACTTATAGAAGTTATTGTATCAATAGCTTTGCTGGCTTCTCTTTCTGTAGTACTGCTTCAGATGTTTACTGTTTCGGGCAAAACCAACCGCTCGGCATATGAACTGGACACAGCAAATGCTCTGTGTATAAAAGCTGCTGAGATGTATAAGGATGATCCGCGGGATGGCAAGGACGACAGCGGAACTTATCTAATAGAAACGGAGTTTACACGTACTGTAAGCGGAAGTAAAATTATTTATACTAAAAACATTGACAGCAGATTTCAACTTGAAATCGAATCAACAAATGGAGGTTCAACTACTATGCCGATCAGCTATTATCCTGATCCGGCATATACATATGAAGTTCCCCAAAACAGTACGAATATCGACATTGTATTGGATCTGGATCCGAGCAATAAGGTTAATATTGTTGTAGAAAGTTCTCCCGGCGAAATCGACAGCAACATAATTTTCTCAGAATCTGGTATGCCAAAGACAGCAATGATACCGATTCATCTGGACTTCAGTAAAAATGATAAGACTCCAGTGACAGTCAATGTAGAAAACAATATTGGACTTCTACCTAAAGGATTAGATTTATCAGATTTGTATGAGGCTATTGCGGATATTTATCTGTGCGATACTAAAGAAAGCAATAACGTAAGTGTTGTTCCAGTGTCAGGTATGTCTACCGAGAATAAGATCACAAAAAAGGTTCAGAGGATCACAAAATATTCCGGAGAAATAAGAATAAAAAGATTATCCGATGGCGCGGTTTTAGCAGAGAATTCCGTTGAAGATTATTGGGTGGGAAATTAATATGAATAAGAAGTGTCTATATGAAAAACTTAATGACCAGAAGGGTGCTGCAGCAATTATTACACTCAGTGTTATACTTGTGCTGACAGCTCTTGGGACAATTGCGCTTGTCGTTAGTACTATGAGCGTACGGATGAGCGGCAAGACGGTCACATGGTCGGATGAGTACTACAGCATGGATAGTATGGCGGAAAAATATATTCACCAAATAGATGCAGTTATCGCTGATGCTGAAAAAGACGCCAGGAAATATGTCCAACACAGACTTGACAGGATAAACCCAACTTCTCCGAATGCATTGGAAGTATATATGGAATCAAAATCGTTAAGTTTCGAGGATAATTATGACTATGATATGAACATATCAACTAATAAATTAATCAATGATGATGTACAGGAGTTTTTCTATAAATACTATGAATATGACTGGGTAAGTGGAGGAAGCGAACTAACACTGGACGATTACCAGATGCACAAACTCGATGGTGATCTGGACACTATATCCAAATCATTTGCAAACGATAATTTACTAACTACAGAGTCGGCTTTTAAACTGGATCTTAACAATTACATGTCTCAATTGTTTGACAGAGTATATTATCACATGCTGTCGGTTCGGCTTCTTGATTATACAGAAGGAAACGACACATTAACCGGACCCGGTGTCCCTATGTACACCACCCAAAATGTTGTGCTAAAAGGCGGTAGTGCAACTTATGGAAATAAGGAATCCAATGAAGAATATAGATGTACATACAGGTATACTAATATTAGCTATAGTAATGAAAGCAGTATGGTAGCTGATTGGGATACCAATAAAAATCCGTCCGAAGATGGTAATAACATTGGGCTTTATATTCGTATCCAGGGCGGCACTGTTCAGGATCCGAAACAGGTTAGGGTAGATGTAGATGTAACGTTGCCTGATTTTCAGACTGTTACCAAGTATGTTCACACTCCAATATACGGCAATCCACTGCTGACGAATGCCCTTAGTGCGTATGGGAGTGTTACCTTCGAGGATGGTACTGACGCCGACCCTACAAATGTAAAGATCATCGGTGATGTTTATTCATCAAGCGAAAGCGGAATATCAATAAATGAAAATGCTAATATAAATATACGAGGCAACGTATATACTCCCGGTGATCTGAAAGTGATAGGAGATAAGGGCAGGCTGACAGTTGATACAGCAGCAACAGCAACAGATCCAACTCCTGTAATTTCATATGATTTCAAAGAAAAAGTATACGGCAGTGTCGATATAGATCAAATAAATAATAAGTATTTATATGATAATAAAGTGAATAAGAAGGCTGATAATATTGAAGACTTTAATATCAACCCATATACTCCATCCGGGGCGTCCGGCCACATACCAATGATTTTCGAGGATTCCAAAGATCAGGGCAATGTATATTGCGATAGCGTGTTTATCGGGAATGATGATGTTGAAGGAGCAGAGATAAATATTAAAGGTAATTTGTGGACCAAGGACGATATACAGCTTGATGCAAATGATTCAAGAATATTGATCGGCACTCCCAAAGCCTCTGTCGATGATGCAGGCAATACTATAGTTATAGCTCGTTACAATTATATTGGTTTGAGTCAGGAATCAGCACCGGGAGTGTCTCTTGATGCTCACTTAAAGAGTAGTTCTGTAATTAATAATTACCCTTATACTAGTAGTAATTGGCCAAATAGCGAGATAGTAATGAACAGCAATTTTATTGTACCTGGTGTAGCCTTTTATGACTTTACCAGTAACGGGAAGATATATATGTCTTCAGAAAGCGTGACTTCCAGAACAACTAATCCTATGTCTATTATAAATGCATATCTCCATGACCCGGATAATGTAGTGGATCATTTAGAATATTCTGATGATTTTGACCTGATAACTGATTCATATCAAAAGAAAAAAAGGTTGATAGAATTCGTAGATGATATAAATATTCTAAAGACAAATATAAGAACAGATCTGACCGGTTCACAAATTGGAGGATATGTTGCAGGAGTGGCCTTGTTGGATTCAGATGGGTACGATGCTGTTTATGGAGACCAATATGTAGAAATGTATACTCATCTGCCATTCTTAAATCCGGGAGACCAGGGTTCTGCTGCTGAACTCAAGAATTCATTCAATAACTATGAAGCACATACTCGACTATATAACAATAATGTATTTGCAAAAATCTTCTATTCAAAGACCAGAAAACTGGGGACTGTTGGAAACGGCTTAGATAGTACAGCTGCTGTACCGTTCAGCGATTTCATCGATAGTTCGATAAGCGACCCGAGTACATATTTCAACGACTATGAAATCAAGGTAATAACTGATGGTAAACTAAACGTAAACGCTGTGAGTGAAGGAATCGTCTATTGCGATGGCGATCTCACGATAACAAGCGAGGTTAACGGGCTTGACACTATAACGGACGATGCTGTTTTCAGAGGAACGGTCATATGTACAGGTAATGTTACTATAAAGGATGATGTAAAACTAGTATATGATGAATTCGTGATACTTGAAAAACTAAAAAATTATTTCGACGTCCGTGAGTTTTTTGAGAATATCAGTGCCACCTATTTTTCAATGAATAAGATAGACGAGATAGATATAGCCACAACCAGCGGACAACGTAATGTTGTGAAGAGACTTAAGATAAAATCCTGGAGAGAATTACCGGTGTCTCCGTAAACCATTAAAGCAAGAAAAAACAGGACTTTACAGATTACATAAAAACGGTGATAATATATCTATAGGAATATTTTTGTAAAAACATAATACATAACCAAGATAAATGATGATATTTTGATAAATATGCGGGCCAAATGGAAGTTATAGGAGGTAAGCCTTATGAAAAGAAAGTACAACAAGGCGATCGCAACACTCACTCTCATTGTTATGACACTTACGATACTGCTGCCGATGGGTGCCAATGCAGCAGCACCGAGCAATCCTGGCGAAGGATTCACGCGCGGCAAGCTGCGCGTTCTTGAGGTGTATCCGAGCATAATGACTAATACTAATGCAAGCGGATCGAAGGATCCCTCAATACCCACCAAGGAATTATACGAAAAGCTCAAGACCAGCACGGCATTTGAAGTCACATCAATGTCGATGAACATGTTTATTTCCCTCAGGGATGATATCAATGGCAAGTATGATATTATTTATTTTGGAAGTGGAAAATATTGCAGGAATACCATAACCGATACATTATACGGAAATGATATAACAAATCTCAGAGCTAATAAGGTATTGGAGTTCATAAATGCAAACCAGTTATGCATAATCCATAGCGATGCATTTAAGGAAGAGGACGCAAATGGTAATAAAACAGATCCTGCACAAACAATAATGTACCAGGAATTCGGTAAATTTAATACTGCTTTAGGCAAAAGAAATAATGTCAAGATCGTCAACAGTATCAACGATGGTGTATTCAATGATTTGCAAGCTGAGTATGCAAAGTATAATAAAAGTCCGATATTGAAAGTAACCAAGGAACCGAAATCCTATCGTGATCCCGGACAACCCATATCAAGTCATAACCTGGCTTTTGAGTATGGCGTTTATGATCCTGATCTTGATGCTGATGATTCTCTTGCAGTCGAGCTATACATTGATAGAAACTGCAACAGTTTATTTGATGCAACCGAAAAGGTTGCAACACGCAATATTATCAACGGAGAATTTGATACAATATTATTTGATATGCCTCTGGAGTATACAGGAATTTTCTTCTGGAAGCTTGTTGTCACAGATAACGCCGGTGCACAATCAGAGAAGGTTGATGTTTTCCGTTTAAAAGGTGAAGAGATCGCGATTAATGTTTTGCAAATAAATCCCAATAAAGACAGTAATGCTAACCTTGCAGAGTTGTTCAATAAACCTGTTACCGGTGGTGCACCTGGTGAGACATTAGGACACAGACCGGGAGAATTTAAAATAAATGTAACTGTAGCTACTGTTAATGAATTTAATAACGGATTAGCTAGCAAGCATCTCAGAGAACTTAATACATACTATGATATGGTGATTCTTGGCTTTGCAGACAACTATTCTGATGACAAGGAATTCACTAATGCCGCTATAGATGAGCTTCAAAAGTTTATTAATTCAAAGCAAAGCGTAATGTTTACTCATGATAGTATTCACTTTAAGTATAACACAAATCTGACTACAGCTTTCAATGACGATGTTGGACAGTCAGCACGTGGTGGAAGAGGAGAAACGGCTGGACTACTGGGATTTTCGGGCACTGATCCTTCGAACAATAAAATCGAATCGAATCTTCACGGCGAGTATAATAATATAAATAATAAGTATAAGCTGGCAAATTATCAGACAGTGAATCCATATCCTGACACTGCTAATTTAGTTCGTCCAGTGAATTCAAATGCAATAACACTCTACCCGTATAACCTTGAGTCAGTACAGCCAAGCGAGCGAAAAGTTGCGAATACTCATTATCAATGGTTCAAGTTGGATCTTGAAGACGAAAATGTTATTCCGCTCTTTAACCTTTATAAAGAAAAAAGCGGAGAGAGAGTTAACGATGATGCAATGAATAACTACTACACATACACCAAAGATAATATCACTTACTCAGGTACGGGTCACGCAGACGGATATCCTGACTATGAAATAAAGCTTTTTATTAACACTGCCATTAAAGCACATGCAGTTGCTAATAAAAAGCCATTGATTCAAATAATTCAACCAAGCGGTGATACTGTAAATAAATCTACAACAAATATTCCACTTATTTTCAAGCTGCAGGATGACTATGACACACAGTTGAATTATTGGATCGATGTTGATTATGATAATAACGGAACATATGAAAGAGTTTTTGCCAATGGAGCAACAGCTGCAACAAACGTGGAAATTGCAGATTATATTCTGGAAAACCGCGGATCTGTAGGTCCATTTAAAATACGAATACGAGCAAAGGAACCCAGACCGACAGGTGCTGAAAGTGTTCTCATAAAAGAAATGAATTGTGTGAATACACCGGTACTCACTCCGAAGGTATCGTTTACAGATCAGGATGATAACCCAATAACCTCATGTCTTATTGGTGAGACAGTAAAAATAAACACATTGATAACTGCCACTGGTAACCTTTCTTCAGAACAGAATGTTGTACCGAAATATGATATTGAAGGGAAATACCTGGATGGGACGCAAGTAATAAATAAAGTGGATCAGACTGTTGGAACATTTACTTTTTATCCTGATAAGGATCCTGCTCCGGCTTTAGGTATTAGCAAGCAGCAAACAGTAGAAGTAAAGCCTGATGCCACAACTCAGCTAACAGTAACTGCTAAAGCTAAACATGACGCGTTTGGTCCGCCACAGGAGGGTAAAGGAACGCTCTATGTAAATAATGGTACTGTAAAAATACATGTAACTGATGGTATCAGAAGTGTAAAAAATGTCGATATAAGTGACGGAGGTATGAAATACAACAACGGTGACACCGGAACACTTACCTTTTATAAATTGACAGGAGATCATCAGTACAGTATTAAAGAGGAAGATATTCCTGCAGGATACAAACTTACTCCAGGCTCGATAACAACAAAAAGAATGAGCGATGGTAACGAGACTATAAGTGATTCAGTAGCGTCCGTAGAATTAACAGGAGAAAACTTCTATTGGGAGGTTACCATAAAGCTGACTCTGGATTTAGGTATACATGCAAAATACTATAAAATGAAAAGCAGTGCAAGTAACTGGACAGTATCATACCTTGGTTTGGATGGAGGCAACTATTACTTAAGGTGTCCAAAAGGTCAACCTGCCAGATATCTGACACAAATACATATTGATGAGATCAATTTTATGAAAGTGCAGGGTATAAAATTTGAACTAGAGACGTTGGATAAGGATGGCCATCCGGTTGATCCATCTAATGCTGCCAGAATAATCGATGATCCTGTAACATTATCTGGGACTTTACCTGCGGATCTTAATCCGTCAACGGTCAAACAACTGAAAGCTAATAATGATGCGACTGGAATCCCGGTTGGTGGTACGTATGCCAATAAGAGTTATTATCTGGTAATTGAAATACCTAGTGCGGATCTGCAAAAGGTGAGGATCAAGAAGGTTACATTGACCTTCGAGGATGGGACAGATGCAGACTATGTACCATCCAGCAGTATTATCTTCGGTGAACCGGCAACACCGTTACTGAGATAATATTGAGTGTAACAGTAAACATGTAAAACTAAACGGCGAGGAATGTAAAATTCTTCGCCGTTTGTGTTTTCTGTTGGATATAGCAAAGTTGATTGATGCAGTATAGTGCGGATCTATCGATCCACTACCTTATGCGCCTGCACTCAAGGTAATACCGCTTCTCCTCGGCTTCGCCCATGGAGAATGTCTTGCGGGGGAGGACGCCGTCGAGCTTGACAGTCGGGAACAGGTCACGCTTGTTCATCACAGGCAGGTAAAAGCCCATGCTGTGTGGCTTGGAGCCCAGTTCAGTCACTACCTGATCACCGTGTATATAGTCTACTTCAATCTCAGTGTTGTTTTTCAATAGTTCGTCAAGGATGCTCTGCAACGTACCAACTTCTATATTTGATGATGGGTTTTTGACTGTCAGGATACCGTAGCGGCCTTCCAGGATGAACGGCAGATGGTGAGGGGCGGTGGGTTGGGCGGAAGATTGAGCGTAGGAGGTTGATTCGAGTTTTTTTAGGGCTTCTTCCATATCATCTTTAGAAGAATATAGCTTGTAGTCCATGCAAAGCTGGCTGCCGCAAGCGGTTTTCAGCTTTTCAAGGATCGTATTTGCATCGATATTGAACAGCACCCGGTGGATTGGCTCAAACACAAGGCCTTCATCATGCACATTAACTATTTCAACTAGGGCATATCTTGCAGGGTGTTCCGGAATTTGGCTGCAGGAAGTCTCATCATCAGAGGAACTGCCGGATGTCAAATTTTCTGCAGGACTGTCTATCTGATGTGCTTTCATAAGCTCAGCCTTGACGTTTTCCCAGTGTGCCTTGGCAGAGGCAAGTGAATGATTGCCGTCGCCAACTGCGAACAGCAGATTGCAGCCGGGAGCTGCGGCACCGTTAGAGTGGTTGTTTGCTGCCGATTGTTGTCCTGCGCTGCAACAACCGTTACCGTTATAAAGGTGAGAACCGTCCCCAATGGGATCGTTCCCGTATTGTCCGTCGCCGCAGGAGCAGGCTCCGTGCTCCAGTTTGTCGAGAGCGCGGACAACTATGGACAGACTTTCTTCGTCGTCGACCTTCCAGCCTTTTATATGGCCGCCGCCCTGCATCAGTTCAAAATCATACAGCTTCTTATAGCTGCCTGCTTCAGCTTTGGTATAAAGGCCTTCGATCACGGTCCTGTCGGGATCATCGATGAGCACCATTATGTGAGGCAGCTCTATGGTCGCGTTTTCACGAATTTTTACTCTTGGCGGGATACGGTCAAGAACCGTCCCCTCAGTGGCGCGTATCAGTGTCTGAGCGCCAGGCCTGTAGTCGTAGCATTCCAGATCCAGCGCAAGCATCAGTCCCTTTCTCGAGGCTGTATGCGGCGTACTGCGTTCCACGAGTATGAAACCGGGCGTCTGTTTTTCAAGAATGCCCTGGTTCAGGTACTGCTCCATTGTCTTATTTATATTGGCGATTCTTTCATCCTTGTCATCATCCTTCAAATATATTTCCGGAAAGGTCAGCTTAAATGTCGAAGGCTCCTTTCCAACTTCCTGCTGCACGTTGTTCCAGTATTCCGGCTGAGAAGTGTATTGGTCGCAGGCTATCACTGCCCATTTAGTCAGATCCGTGCCATCAGCAGGCAGCAGGATTTCGGGTATATGTACTCCAAGCTTTTTATACAGGTCTTTCATTTCCAGCCTCCAATTGTCGTTTTCAAATATGCGTTTATTTTGGTTGGTTCGCTCAGCATGCATTCACCATTATAATGAAATGATGCTAATGATATAAATGAACCGTCCCCGTGTTTCATTCTATACAAAAGGCGACAAATTGTCTATATTTTTGGCATGCCATATTACTTATCTTTTCCATTGTATTTTTTTCATTGAAGCTAGAAATAATAATGAATGATTAACGAGTAGTACATTCGTTTCATGGAGGCCGGCTTATGCTGCACAGATACAGCGAGGTGCTGAACCTGCCTGTGATTTGCGCTGACAGCGGCAGGAAAGCAGGTGTTGTAAAGGATATACTGTTCAGCCCTGAGGAAAAGCAGGTAAAGGCGCTGCTTCTTGAGCGCAGCGGCGTTTCTGTCAGGAAGCGGGTGGTTTTCCTGAGAGAGCTGATCAGTCTGGGCGATGATGCTGCTATTGTGGACAACGCCGGCTGTGTATCCGACATGGACCGGGTGTCGTTTAAAAGATATTTTAAAGACGAAGGCAGCCTGATCGGGCTGAAGGTATTTTCAAAAGCAGGAGGAGAGGTCGGTGTAGTCAGAGATGTAATATTCGACTACCGTACCGGCAGGATCGAGGGCTTTGAAATATCCGACGGGCTGCTGCAGGATGTAATGCACGGCAGGAAGTTGCTGCCTCTGTTTGGGAAGGTTGAGCTGGGCAAAGAGTTTGCGGTAGTGGAAAAGGAAGCAGTGGACGAGATGGAGGGAACAGGCGGCGGCCTGAAGGGCAGACTGCGGTGATGGCTGCTCATGAACAGATGAAAGGAGATAAATGAAATGCGTAATGGTTTTGTAAAAGGAATAATGGTGGGCGGCATTGTGGCTGCATCAGTTGGACTGATTATGAATTCGGACATGATGATGTCTGGCAGGACTAAAAAAAGAGTGATGAGAGGCGGCAGGAATCTATTGAAAAAATCTAGCAACATCATTAGTGATGTAGCGGATTTGTTCAGGTAGCCAGCCGCAATCAGTTGACCTTTCAAAGGTAGTTAATTATGCGGAAATTGGCCGAAAGGCCGTTCATACCCAAACGCCTGCAAAACAGCAGGCTTTAGTGCGGGACATACACACATTCTCTCAAATCCTCGAAAAGACCGGGTAGAAGCACCTACCCGGTCTTTAACTAACCCAAACTGGGCGCTCTCGGGGGTATGGGGTAAAAAGGTGAGAACCGTCCCCATCGGACGTACCTGATACAGAAAGGTGAGAACCGTCCCCAAGGCAGATAGGTGAGAACCGTCCCCAAATTGTATCTGAAATGAGGTGAGCAGTGACGCGGTACAAAAAGCTGGTGTTCTACGTGATCATGGTGCTGCTGATTGCAGCACTGGCTTATTTCATATATACATATAGAGCAAAAATAGCACGAGTGCTGTCGCCATTTTTCATAACGATCCTGCTGGTGTATATCGTAAAACCATTGTCAAACAGGCTGACTGCCAAAAAGATCCCGGTCGGCATATCGATACTGATAGTCTATCTGTTCATGCTGGCACTGCTGGCGGCTGCCAGCATATATCTGATCCCGGAGCTGGTTACAAACATCAGGGAGCTGATGGAAACGCTGCCTCAGTTGATGGCAAGCTATGAAAATATATTCAACAACATCCTTTCCATCATCAATTCAAGCAATTGGTCGGAACAGGTAAAAAGCGCTATATTTGACCAGATAGGAAATGCTGTTGATAAGATCCAGGCATTTCTGGTCAGGCTCCTTGAAAACGGCCTTAAGCTCGTTGTGGATATGGTCAGGATAATAGTCGATCTCACCATAGCGCTGGTACTGACCTATTACATGATAAAGGACGGGGAAAAGTTCAAGGAGTATGCGCTGCGGCTCCTGCCTAGGAGATGGAGGAATGGGCTGGCCGTTGCATTTAAGGAGATAAGCAGGATCCTGGCAGGCTTTATACAGGGGCAGCTGATGATTGCTTTCATAGTAGGCATCCTTGAAACCATCGGACTAATGATCGCAGGTATGAGGTATCCTCTGGCCCTTGGTATGATTGGGGGCCTGGCAAACATCATTCCGTATTTCGGCCCATACATAGGTGCAATACCGGCTGTAGCGATCGCGCTGACAATATCGCCGATGAAGGCAGTCTGGACCGTGGTAGTATTTCTGGCCGTACAACAAATCGATAACAACTTCATCTCTCCAAAGATGATTGAAGGCAAGCTTGGACTTCATCCGGTGGCAACTATCTTTGCGGTGCTGGTGGGCGGGGAGTTTTTTGGGATCATGGGAATGCTCCTTGCCGTACCGGTCATGGCAATACTGCGGGTATTCGTCAACAAAGCTGTAGAAGCTATCGTGTAAGCGGATTCAATTGTTATACATCAATATTCTAGAGAACTCAATGAGTGAACCATACAATGTAGTAATATGTAAAAAATTAACAGAACAATATTGACTTCATATGTAATAAGTGGTATAAATTGTATATAACATTAGGTGTTGTAAAAAATTAAAAGGTCGAAATAAAGAAGTTCACTTTAAATAAATTATATATTATACACTTTCAAAAGAAAACGGAGTGGGGCTGCAAAATGAACTACGTTATGCTCCATTGCTAAATTTATCACTCACAAAAGCTGATATGTATCTAATATTCTTTTAAAGCATTTTCTTTTAATTTGTTGGAGGTGTGAATAATATGTTGCTCAATAACAGTAATGTAGCCCCATATATAAATGTTCCAGCAGGCGAGGATACAGAATGTGAGCTGTCCTTGCAAAAAATCAGCGCCAGTGTCAAAGGCTTTATTTTGGACAACTTCATGTATGGATATGATGAAGGCCAGCTTTCTGATGACACCTCCTTTATACAGATAGGTGTACTAGATTCTACTGGAATCATGGAAATGATCGAGCTTGTTGAAAAGAAATTCAATATTCATGTCAAGGATTCTGAGATTCTGCCCGAGAACTTTGATTCAATAAATCGCATCAGCAGCTATATCTGTAAGAAACTGAACGTACGGGAGGGGGTATAGCTTGAAGGTATGCATCAACTGCACACTTAACGATAATGTGCCCAGCGTATGGATCGATAATGATGGCGTATGCAATTATTGCAAACATAGCATGGATAATACAGATATGCTCGTAACGGGAGGTTCTGATATTACCATGTCATATGCCGCAGAAGCAGAAAAAAAAGAGAGGCAATTCATAAGCGAGTGTGAACGCTTCAGCGGTTTACCGTACCAGGTTCTGCTTGCATATAGCGGCGGAAAGGACAGTACATATACACTTTATCTGCTAAGAAAGAAATACGGACTGTCGGTCTTGACTGTCACATTTGATAATGGTTTTCTGACGGATCAGTGCAGGAAAAATATCCATAATACTACCACAAGTCTGGGAACAGACAATATTACTATAAAGCCTTCGTTCTCGAACATGGCCAGAATATTCAATTATGCAGGAACCTGCGAGGTCTTTCCAAAAAGAGCATTGGAAAGGGCCAGCTCCATTTGCACCGCATGCATAGGCATCGTAAAGGCGGCTGTCCTCAAGGAGGCTGTGTTGAGGAAGATACCCTTTGTGTCCTTTGGCTGGACGCCGGGTCAAATAAATCTGAAGGCATCTATCATAAAGCTTGATTACAAAATGATACTCGCAAACCAAAAGCAAATTGAGCAGCCCATTATTAACAGGTTTGGACCCGAGTATTCCAGATATTTTCTTGATGACTCATGGCTTGAGGAAAACAGGGACAGTATTCCTTCATACGTCTATCCTCTGGTATTTAACCAATATAACGAAGAGACGATATTTGATACTATCAGGGAAACGGGTTGGATGAAGCCGAAGGATACGGATATGAACAGTACCAATTGTCTGTTGAACTCCTATGCCAACATGCTGCATAGCGATGTATATGGGTACAATCCATACAGCCTGGAGATAGCCAAACTTGTTCGCGGCGGCTTTATGAGCCGTTGTGAGGGTCTGAGTAAAATCGATGGACCGGGTGAAAAGCCAGTTATCGATTATGTGGAATCTGTCCTCGCCCCATATAAATTAGCCACCTGAAGCTTATATCAATATTACCGCTTTATACAGCAAATATACTTGAGTAAAGCAAAGGAGAGAAAAAATGCCGAATGTTTTTTCCTTTCTTGTAAACAGTGCTGAAAAACACCCTCAAAAAGTATGTATTAAAGGAAAAGATATAGAGTGGACTTTTTCTGAGGTTTATCAAAAAGCCTTACGACTTGCCGGAAAGCTCAGGAGTACTTCTGTAAAGCCGGGTGACAGGGTGATGATATATCTGGACAACTCAGTGGAGTACGCAGCAGCATTGTTTGCGGTTTTCTGTGTGAATGCTATTGCGGTGCCTGTCAACAAGGACTTATCTGTGAACAACCTCAGACATATATATAATGAAACGGAGCCGAAAGTAATTATGTCCAATAAGCTGTTGATGAGTAGGCTTGAGGATAATGCAGATATTCAAGGGTATATTTTTTTGGGAGTTGATTTCATTGATGAGGCAGCGCACTGCCTTTATAAAGGCAGGGAGGATACCGGAACAGCGTATGGAGCAACGACGACAGAAGCTACTGGAAAAGTGTATTGCAATCCGGTAGCAGCGATACCTGAAGCAGATGACAGCGCCCCTGCCATGATTATTTATACTTCAGGGACCACCAAGCTTCCAAAAGGGGTTACCCTCACCCACAGAAATCTTTTTGCAAACACAGTATCGATCCTGCAGTACCTGAAGCTTACCCATGAGGACTCGGTACTGGCAACGATCAGCTTTACATATTCGTACGGCAGCTCGGTATTGATGACGCACATAAAGGCCGGCGGCACCATAATTATTGAAAACCGAAGTGCCTACCCTTTAATCGTACTCGAACAGCTCGCTAATACAAGGGTTACAGGCTTCTCAACACTAGGATCATATCTGAACAGACTCCTTAAGCAAGACAACATCCGGGCTGAACACTTTGAGCACTTGCACTATGTGACACTTGCGGGAGAGAGAACAAATCAAGAGGATATTGAGAGGCTCAGCCAGTTAGCTCCGCATATCAAAATATTCAACATGTATGGTCAGACCGAAGCTTGCGCAAGGCTCAGCTACCTTGAGCCTGAAATGCTGCAGGAAAAGGCCGGCTCAATAGGCAGGGGCATCGCGGGTGTCAAGCTGAGGGTAGTCACAGAGGATGGTAGGGATGTGGTTCCCGGTGAGACTGGAGAGGTCATTGCATGTGGAGCAAACATCATGAAGGGTTACTGGAACAATGAAGCAAGCACAAGAGAAGTTATCAGAGATGGGTGGCTGTATACAGGAGATCTTGCTGAGATGGACAGGGATGGATATATTTACCTGAAGGGTCGCAAGGATGATATCATAAAGCACCTAGGCCACAGAATAAGCCCTTCAGAGATCGAAGCAGTGATAGACACCTGTGAGGATGTGTCTGAATCGGCGGTTGTGGGTATATACGATGGCGCGATGATAAAATTAAAAGCTTATGTTGTTGCAAAAGACAAATTAAAAGCGCCTGACCTTGAAAAAATACTTCTCTACACCAGAAAGGTGCTTCCGCCATTCAAAAGGCCACAGCTTCTGGAGCTCATACAGGAGCTGCCAAAAACAGCTAACGGAAAGATAATGAGAAGCGCACTAAGAAATTTGAGCATGTGAAGCAAATTGGTTTGCAGTTCCTTTGGCTTATGTTGTGAATGATGAAACAGCAAAGAGTTATCCTTATGTAGCTAAGTAAAAAAAGAATCGAGAGTTGGAAAACATGTGTGGTATAGCAGGAATGATATCAGGCAACAGAATAAATGAAGATACGCTCCGTGGCATGATCCAGTCATTGCGTCACAGGGGCCCAGACGATACAGGCTTTTATACTGACGGCAATATGGGGTTCGGACAATGCAGACTTGGGATCATGGATCCTGTGAATGGCAGACAGCCTGTCATGAACGAGGATGAAACCATTATCGTTATATTTAATGGAGAGATATTCAACTATGGCATATTGAGAGAAAGCTTAATAAAGAAGGGTCACACACTGACAAATAATTCAGACTCGGCAATACTTCCTCATATGTATGAGGAATATGGGAGCGGCATGTTCAGTATGCTCAACGGACAATTTGCCATAGCAATATGGTTGAAAAAATGCCGTAAGCTAATACTTGTAAGGGACCGAATGGGTGAGAAGCCATTATATTATCATAGTAATAATGAAGTATTATGCTTTGGATCTGAAGCGAAAGCCATATTCAGCAGCGGTGCAGTAAAGCCGGAAATATCGCCTGCGGCATTGAAGCAGGTCTTTACATTCTGGACAACACTTAGTACTCAAAGTATTTTCAAAGAAATAGATCAGCTTGCTCCCGGCTGTTATCTCACATATCATGAGGGACGGATATGTTTAACAAAGTATTGGCAGCTTTCTTATAGCCCGGGAGAACTAAATAGTTCAGGTGTATTAAGCGACAAAAGCTCATCTGATTTTTCAGCAGACATATTCGAAGAAACCGCCGAAGAGTTGGAAAACAAGCTCAAGAGCTCAATAAAAATGCGTATGATGTCCGACGTGCCGATCTCGTTCTACCTTAGCGGAGGGATAGATTCCAGCCTTATCTCGGCAATGGCTGCAAGCATGAGTAACCAGCCTCTGAACACATTTTCCTTAACGTTTGATGACAGGGATTATGACGAATCGGTATACCAGGACCAAATGGCAAAATATCTCGGTACAAACCACCAAAGGGTAAATTTTGACAGGGGGGATATTCCGTCTGTTCTACAGGAGGTGGTGATGCATACTGAAATGCCGCTGCTCAGGTCTGGCCCATTTCCCATGTACATGCTAGCTGGGCTTGTGAGGAGTGCCAACACAAAGGTTGTACTGTCAGGAGAGGGCTCCGATGAGCTCTTTGGAGGCTACGATATTTTCAGGGAGGTGAAAATCAGGGAATTTTGCAGCAAATATCCGGCTTCAAGGTTCAGAGCCTCATTATATAAAAGCATAAACAAGTTTGTACCAAGCATTGAGCAGCAGTCAACAAGCGCCCTTTCTATGTTTTACAGTACTGCCGGTACAAAGCAATGGAACAGTTCTCATGATACCAGGTGGCGTTTGGGTGCTTACAGCCGGCAGTTTTTTACAGATGATTTCAGACAGCAGATGGACCAAACGGATGTAATAAATCAGCTCAGGGAGCAGCTGCCGGAGGATTTCATGGAATGGACGCCGCTACAGCGGGCGCAGTATATTGAGGTTATTCTGTTTTTTTCAAACTATCTGTTGTCATCACAGGGGGATAGGGTATCGATGGCATCAAGCGTCGAGTGCAGATTTCCGTTCCTTGACCAGGAAATCGTCGAGTTGGCCTGCCGGCTACCGGATATCTATAAAATCAAGGCTATGAAGGAAAAGTACATCATCAGAAAAATAGCACAGAAATATCTGCCGTGGGAAATAATAAACAGGTCCAAATTCCCATACAGAGCCCCGATAGATATACATGTGCTATCAAAGGATGGACTTGTTCGGGAAATAATGAGCGGCAGTAAGCTGAAGCAATATGGAATATTTGATCCGGTTTCTGTCGGGAGGATGCTGTCTTCAATATTATTAAAAGAGAGGCATAGCGAGAGGGAACGCATGGTATTTATGGGAGTATTGACAACACAGTTGTTGCATGAGCAATTTGTCGTAAAGCCAATAGAAACGTCACAACGAAGCGTAAGTATATGGAAATAAATATCGTAATTACATTGACTTTCCATATCTTTTTGTATAAAATGGGATTATTCGTAATATTTATTACTCACTGAGGGGTAAATGCTGATGTTCCAAAATTCACGGTTGGACGAATGGCATGGAATTTTCGTTGTTACAGGTGAGGAAGAGAAGGCGAAGGAAAGAGTTAAATATAGGTTGCAGGATGACTTCACGGTGGTGGTACCCAAAAGAAAGCTGCGGGTCAGAAAAGGCGGTATATGGAAGGTAGAAACCAAGGTGCTGTTTCCCGGGTATGTTTTGTTGAATGGTGAGATAACCACAGATATATATTACAAGTTAAAGAACATCCCAAACCTCCTTAAGCTTCTAAAGACAGGCAATTCTGTGGCGAGGATAGACCGCCGTGAGATGGCCGTACTGTCTAGATTGATTTGCAACAACGAAGAAATCGGTTTTTCAAATGTGCTGTTGGAAAACGGGAGAGTCCAGGTAGTTGACGGTCCTCTTTTTTCGCTTGAAGGGATCATCGTCAGTATTGACCATAGAAAAGAGAGAGCAAGGATACGATTGAATTTCCTCGGGGAAGAACGGACAGTGGATCTCGGGATATCCATCCTGAAACCGGTATAACAGCTACTACCTGGGGTTGATATTTGTAAAGGGCAAGCGGCAGAACAGCAAGCAAAATGCACCATACATCGCAGAATACATACCAATTATCGTTCTCGCAAAAGCAGCAGTCAAGCAGAATAAACATCGCCGCATAAAATCTGAAGTCTTGTACCGGTGTTTCGGCCCGCTATAAGATCAGGAGGTCAAATGGGTTGAGTTATTGAGGCCATATATATGAAAAATTCATATATAAATGGCGAAGCTATGCCCTTTTGAAGACAGCAGCGGACTGATCCGCAAAAAAATCAGCTCATTATACAGAATTAAAAGAATATATTAGACGGTGTTAATAAAGGTGTTAAATAAACACGGGAAGGATAAGGGATGTCGATCAATATTAGAAAAATATTACTCGTTATAGCAGACGCAATACTGGTCAATCTATCTCTTTGCCTTGCACTACTCATAAAATTCGATACAGCCATACCGCAGCAATACATCGACTTTCTACTTAAAAACACATTAGCCATCACAGTAGTCCAGATCGCAGCCTTCTACTTTTTTGGACTATATCGAAGCCTGTGGGAATATGCAAGCATTGAGGAAATGATGCAGATCATAATGGGAACACTGGCAGCCGAAGGGCTTGGACTAATAATCGGCCTGTTGACAGCCAGGGTTTATCCGGTATCCATATACATTGTTACCTGGATATGTCTCGTGATGCTGGTTGGAGGCATCAGGATCAGCTACAGGTATATGCGCAGGGTCAGGATGCATATGCAGAGGAATCACTGCAAACCAAGCAATGTGATGATAGTTGGCGCAGGCAGCGCAGGCTCCATGATCATAAAGGAATTTAAAAACCATGTAGATATGAATCTGGTGCCGGTCGTTGTGGTGGATGACGATAAATCAAAGCACGGTACCAGCATCAACAATGTGCCGGTGGTTTCGGGAAGAGAGAAAATAAAGGAGCTTGCTAAGCAGTACAAGATAGATGAAATAATAGTAGCGATACCGTCTGCCTCAAAAAAAGAGATCGCCGAACTGCTGAGGATCAGCAAGGACACAAAATGCAAGCTGAAAACACTTCCAAGCATGATGGAGGTAATAGACGGAGAAGTAACCGTCAAGCAGCTCAGGAATGTAAGCATTGAGGACCTTCTGGGCCGCGACGAGATAAGTCTGAACATGGATGAAATATCTGGTTACCTTAAAGACGAAGTCGTTCTGGTAACGGGCGGCGGAGGCTCCATAGGCTCGGAGCTGTGCAGGCAGATCGCGAAATTCGGACCTAAAAAGCTGATAATATTCGATATATATGAAAACACTGCATACGACCTGCAAAATGAGTTGGTTTATACATATAAAGACAAGCTGGATCTTGAAGTGCTAATAGGCTCCTGCAGGGACAGGGAAAGACTCAGAGAGGTATTTGACCGTTACAGGCCAGGCGTAGTATTCCATGCGGCAGCTCACAAGCACGTACCACTGATGGAGGGAAATCCGGCGGAGGCAATTAAAAACAATGTATTCGGTACGCTGAATACCTGCAGACGTGCAATTGACTTTGGCTCAAAGAAATTCATACTTGTTTCTACAGATAAAGCCGTAAATCCTACTAATATAATGGGTGCATCCAAACGTTTGGCTGAGATAATCGTACAGTCCATGAACAGGATGAGCGATACAAAATTTGCGGCTGTCCGCTTTGGTAATGTGCTCGGCAGCAACGGCAGTGTTATCCCGCTATTCAAGAAGCAGATAATCCAGGGAGGCCCTGTAACAGTAACGCACCCTGATATAATCCGGTACTTCATGACTATACCGGAAGCATCCCAGCTGGTGATCCAGGCGGGAGCGCTGGCAAACGGCGGAGAGGTGTTCGTGCTGGATATGGGCGAACCGGTGAGGATAGCCGATCTTGCTCGTGACCTTATTAGCCTGTCAGGCCTGGAGCCGGATGTGGACATCAAGATAGAATACTCCGGACTTCGCCCGGGCGAAAAGCTTTATGAAGAACTGCTGATGGCAGAGGAAGGCCTTGAGAAGACCGCCCACAAAAAAATATTCATCGGAAAGCAGCAGGACATGAGCTTCCAGGAGGTCATAATGTGCATAAAGACACTGGAAAACTCCATGGAGTGTGATGAAATGCTAAGAGAGACCATGGCCAAGCTGGTACCTACATACAAGTACACAAAGGAATATCGCAAACCCGTTGTTGAAATAGATGATGACATAACCACCGGGAAGAAAATAACAGCAGGGCAGAATCAAAATGAAGGCTTTACAGCAGTTGTTCAAAACTAAAAAAATTGGCTTTACTTTTTTAACATATCATGATAATATTGCTGTAAAAGTTTCCATTATTATTCAAATTTTACGTACGAAAAAATCATAAATTCACAGAAGCATTCAATTTTCGTAAGGTTTCATATTGAAATATAAACGAAAATAAATTACTAAAGACTAATCAGGCATTGGAAGCTATGCTTTGGTTAATAACATTAAGTAAGAGGAGAGTATCATGAAGATCAAAGATGGATTTATGTTACGTGAAATTGCAGGATCGTGGGTAGTTGTTCCGTTAGGCCAGAGGGTGGTCGAATATAATGGGTTAATGATATTGAGCGAGAGCGGTGCGCTTCTTTGGAAGCAGTTGGAGAAGGGCGCTGAGATGGACAAGCTTGTGCAAACCATCCTGGGCGAATATGATATTGATGAGGCCACAGCACGAGCTGATATCGAGGAAATGATAGGAAATATTAGAGACAGAGGTTTGATAGAATAATGGCCCTAAATTGGCAAATGGTCAGTAACCAGCTGATTGCAAATGCAAGGTCACTGCGCAGACCAATATCTGCTTCATTTGAATTGACCTGCAGGTGCAATCTACGATGTAAGATGTGTTATCTGGCAGAGCCGGCAGACAACAAGGCAATAAAGGAGAAGGAGTTAACTACGGCGCAGTGGATCAGGCTTGCTGAAATGGCAAGAGACGCAGGGGTACTCTTTATTACCTTGACCGGAGGGGAAGTGTTTTTACGGAAGGACTTCAGGGAAATATATGAAACAATGGCTTCTATGGGGTTCATTATACAGATATACACAAACGCAACTCTGATTACACCGGAAATAGCCCAATGGTTGGGGAAAACACCACCGCTGCAGGTGAGTTTGACAGTATACGGAGCATCTGCAGATACATATGAAAAGGTATGCGGAAATAGAAGCGGATATGAAAGGGTAATAAACAGTATCGGGCTTTTGAGCCAGCAGGGTATAAACCTTGAACTGAAGACTACCGCTGTAAAAGGCAACTGGCGTGAATTTAATGAAATCGGTGCTTTGGCAAGGGAAAACGGAGCTATATTCGGTATAGTAAACTATATATCACCAAGAAGAGAGGGCTGCAGCAGCGACCCGTTGGGTCAGCGGCTGACACCTGAGGAAATCCTGGAGCACGACGCAATGAGAATGGCCTACAACAAAGCTAATGCAGAGATTACGGCCAGTATAATAAATGACGAATACGATGGGGAAATAATCCCCGCCTTGGAAGAAGCAAATAAAGATGAAAACAGCGCATTTTACTGTCAGGCCGGCAAAAGCGGATTGTGGCTGGCATGGGATGGCAGGATGACACCTTGCGGGTTGATGAGCGAGCCTGCGGTATATCCGTTGGAGATAGGAATGGAAAAAGCATGGGAGCAGCTTAAGGAAGGCTGCAGACAGATCACGGTATGCAAAGAATGCAAGGAATGCGATATGAAGGGAGAATGTTTTTACTGCCCTGCAAGGCTCAAGCTCGAGACAGGATGCTACGACAGACCGGCACCTTACTTGTGTGAAATCGCAAAACTAAGAACGAATGCCAGAATCACAAGTGTGATTTGACATATAGTATACTGGCTAATCTAGATCAATTTTGAAAGGAGGAAGCATATATGAAAGAATACGTAAAACCTGTATTTGAAATGGCACAGGTATGTGTAAGTGAAAGAATAGCACAGACAAGCTGTGTCAAGGTAGGCTCCTGCTTCGCAGGTGTTAATACTGAATGCGAGCCGAACTGGACCAATTACACATGGAATCAGGGCGCATGGTAAGAATGTAAATATGTGTTGGTAAGGAGGTGCATGATATGAAGCCATACGTTAAGCCTGTTTTCCAAAAGGTAGAGCTTATGCTGAACGAAAGACTGAGCAATAGCTCCTGCAAGACGGATGAGATATGGTGCGACAAGGACAAGGACGGAAAACTTGATTATTCTTTCTGGGCGTTGAGCTGATTTATAGAGAGATATTTTGCATTACGTATTGGTTATGCGGTACGTAATGTTTATTTTTTTGGGGGAAAACAGCAATGCTTTTTTACAAAATCGCGGACATAACTTTAGCTGTCCGTACAACAAATCAATATGTCATTGACAGGCTGAGCCCATTTTTGATAAATGCCATAGACCGTGCAGATATGTACGTGGAAATGCAGGCCTGGCAGGATATATCTTTGCCCGAAGGAGAAATGGTATCTGACGAAGGAATGATGAAGTGGATAAGAAAAAGCTCACCAGACAGTGGTTATTTCGCATTTCTCACAAATCCTGTGAACAGACCCATCGCTGCAGTTGACGCAGATATTTACTGGACCAGCTGCAAGGTATATTATCAGGGAGACATCGTTTCTTCAGATCCCGATACAAATCCTCCTGATATTTTGGCGCTTCAATTTTTAGGTATTGCATTCAGAAACCATATAATTTACAAAAACAGTATCGTACTGCATGCATCCTGTATCGAATATAAAGGGAAGGGTCTGGCGTTCACTGCTCCGTCGGGAACTGGGAAATCTACTCATGTCAGTCTATGGGAGCAGTATAAAGAGGGAACAAACGTAATTAATGACGATGCTCCTGTTATCCGGCTGACAGATGGAAGACCTGTGCTTTATGGTACACCCTGGAGCGGATCATCGGATAAATTCCTGAACATGAGCGTTCCTCTTACAGCAATTGTGTTACTGGAACAAGATGGGGAAAACTCGATTCGTCAGGTGAATACAATAGAAGCAGTGACCGGTGTAATGCCAAGATTGCTGCTGCCCTATCACGACAGCGCCATGATGGAGCTATCATTATCATTATTTGAAAAAATAGTATCTTCAGTGCCTGTCTATAAGCTTAAGTGCAGACCGGATGCCGAAGCTGTGGAGCTGGTTTATAAATGCATAATGTAATAAAAGCAAAGTCAGCTGAGATTTTTCCGGTAGTACAGGAAATACTTCAAAACGAAAATAGCAGGGTGAGCATCATTGTCACCGGCAGCAGCATGCATCCCTTTCTCAGAGAGGGGATCGATTCCGTCGATTTGATGAAACCTGATTTTGATAGACTAAAAAAGCTAGACATCGTATTGATCAAAAGAAATAACGGTGTGTATGTGCTGCATAGGGTCTGTAGGAAAGTATCCGACCGTTTCTATATGGTAGGAGATAACCAGGTATATGTTGAAGGACCTCTTTATCCTGAGCAGTTAATAGCAGTTGTAAGCAGTGTTAAAAAAAATGGCAGGAGTATTCCGAGCCGGTCATACCGATTGATGATACCGGCAGGTATATGGATGTTCCTGCTCCCGGTTAGGAGATTTATCTTTAAAGCATACAGCATAGCCGGACAGATTTTAAGAAGGTTCGGGATAGCAAGGAGCATGCATTGAAAAAAATAAGATTTCTTATTAAATGGTTTTATTTAAAAGTAAAACCATTTTTGTTGCAGATAATCCTGCTTATATTGATAACCAGCTTAACATCGCTTTGCTCTGTCCGCATGGCTGTGGTATCAAAAAACCTTGTGGATTTTGCCATAGCAAGGCAAATGAATGAAGCTACAGGGCAAGGAATAGCATTCGTTTTTATCATATTATTGCTCCTGGTTCTAAATGCAGCAGCTTCAATGGTGTCTGTCAGGGTCCATGACGCGATGGCAAACAGCATGAGGGTTGACCTGTACAAGCAGCTCTCATACTCGGACTGGACAGCTTTTTCCAGATATCACAGCGAAGATATCCTGACCAGGATGACAAGCGACATCAATGTAGTAGTTAATGGTATAACAAATGTCGTGCCATCCATGATATCGCTGGGAGTCCAGCTGGTAGCTGCATTCTTCACGCTGCTTGCCATTGACAGGACACTTGGCATACTGGCGTTTTTCCTCGGGCCGGTAACCGTATTGCTGTATCGGCTGTTCAGCAGAAAGCTTCGCAGTATGCATATAAAGATACAGGAGCTGGAAGCGGATTACAGGGCTGTAGCTCACGAGTCCATATTAAACATGCTCGTAGTCAAGGCGTTTTCACTGGAAAGCTACACAAGGCAAAGAATGCAGGGCATCCAGAAGATTCGTCTTGGCGTGGTGCTAAAGAGAAATTTTATGGGTGTAATGGCAAGCTCGTCATTTGCAGTAGGGTATTGGGCCGGATACTTTCTGGCCTTTGGCTGGGGAGCAATGAAGCTGGCACAAGGCACTACATCCTTTGGTTCACTGACAGCCTTCCTTCAGCTCGTAGGCCAGGTACAGTCGCCATTTATAGGACTGGCAAGGAGTGTACCGCAGCTGATAGCTACCGAAGCCTCAGCAAGCAGACTGATAGAGCTTGAAGAGCTGCAGCCGGAGCACAGGGGTGAAGAGCAGCTTAAATGGATAAGCTCCGGAATGATATTTGAAAATGTGAGCTTTTCGTATGACCAGGGAAATGTAATACTGGAAAACGTCAGCTTTGATATAAAGCCTGGAGAAACAGTAGGTCTGGTGGGGCCATCCGGCGAAGGCAAGACAACTATGATACGTATGCTGTTGGCGCTGCTCAAGCCCCAGACAGGGAATATTTATTTTATTAGTGGTAATGAGAGGGTAGAGGCCAGCGCTTCCTGCCGATCTGTAATATCATATGTACCACAGGGCAACACGCTGTTTTCAGGTACTATTGAAGACAACCTGCGTGTTGCGGATCAGAATGCCTCAGAAGAGGATATAAAGAAGGCATTGAAGGCTGCTGACGCCTGGGACTTTGTCAGCGAGCTTTCGGATGGGATACGGACAAAGATAGGAGAAAAAGCAGTACGGTTATCAGAAGGGCAAGCCCAGCGCATTGCAATAGCAAGGGCATTTTTAAAGAATTCTGCCATATTGCTGCTGGATGAGGCAACCTCAGCCCTTGATGCAGAAACCGAGATGCGGGTACTGGAATCAATAAGCAAGATGGCTCCGGCACGCACGTGCATTATTATCACTCACCGGCAGACAGCACTGAAGATATGTAACCGGGTCCTGCGCATACAGGATGGGTTACTCAAGGAAGAACAGCTTCAATTAATATAGGAGCATACAATGAATAATGAATTAGAGTTTTTTTGAGGTTAATGTATGGTTTATCTAAAGTTTAAGCGATTAATTGACTTGATATTATCATTTCTAGGTTTAGTAATTCTGTTGCCCTTTCTGCTGATAATTGTTATCGCAATTAAAGTTGATTCCAAGGGGCCTGTCCTATTTTCTCAAAAAAGAGTAGGAAAGAATAAAGCACATTTTAGTATATTAAAGTTTCGTACTATGAGTGTAGATACTCCCAAGGATAAGCCCACACATCTGTTGGAAAACCCAGAACAATACATAACTAAGGTAGGTAAATTTTTAAGAAAAACAAGTCTTGATGAGTTGCCGCAAATATTGAACATTTTTATAGGACAAATGAGTATAATCGGCCCAAGACCTGCTTTATGGAACCAATATGATTTAATAGACGAGCGTGATAAATATGGTGCAAATAGTGTTTATCCGGGCTTAACAGGTTGGGCGCAAATCAATGGAAGAGATGAACTCCCGATCGAGGTTAAGGCCAAGCTAGATGGAGAATACGTCCAAAACATTTCATTTAGGTTAGATGTCATTTGTTTTCTAAAAACAATTATTAGGGTTATCAAACATGACGGAGTAATTGAGGGTGGAACAGGGGTATTGGATAAGAATTTCAAGGAGCCTACTTCATTATGAAAAAGATTCTCATTACAGGAGCCAACAGCTATATCGGTGTATCTTTAGAACAATGGCTGGGTAAATGGCCTGAAAAATATAGTGTTGATACGATTGATATGATAGACGGCTCATGGAAAAATTCGAGCTTCAGCGGATATGATGCAGTGTTTCATGTAGCTGGTATAGCTCATGTTTCATCAGATACTAAAATGGAAGATTTGTATTATAGTGTGAATCGTGATTTGACCATAGAAACTGCAAAAAAAGCAAAAAATGATGGTGCAAATCAATTCATATTCATGAGCAGTATTATAGTATATGGTGATAGTAGTCCAATCAATAGCAATAGGATCATAGATAAAAACACTATTCCAGAACCTGCAAATTTTTATGGAGACAGTAAGCTGCAAGCTGAAAATGGGATCAGGCAACTTGAGGATGACAGTTTTAAAGTTGTTATTTTGAGACCGCCCATGATATATGGAAAAGCATCAAGAGGGAATTACCCAAAGTTGGCCAGGATCGCCAAAAAGTTGCCCTTTTTCCCTGACATAAACAATCAGCGAAGTATGCTGTATATTGATAATCTCTGTGAATTTATTAGATTGATGATAGATAATGATGAAAACGGAATATACTTTCCTCAGAATGAAGAGTATGTGAAAACGTCAGAATTAGTTCGTTTGATTTCAAAATCTAACGGTAGAGAAATTGTACTTACTAAAGTTTTTAACCCGTTCATAATGTTCTTTGGCAGATACTTTGGTATGATCAATAAAGTTTTTGGCAACTTGGTTTATGATAAAAGCATATCTGAATATAAAGTAAACTATAGAATCTGCAGTCTGGAAGAGTCAATTATAAATACAGAAAATATTGAGGAGCAGGTTAAATGAAAAAAGTATGGATTTTTAACCATCATGCATGTACCCCTCTGACAGGTCCAATGCTCAGACATTTCCTTTTTGCAGAAGAGCTGATAAAGAGGGGGTACGATATAACAGTTTTTGCTGCGAATGAGATCCATTTCAATGAAAACAGCATTAATACAAATGGCAGCAAGTATATCGAAAAAACCGATGAAGGAGTCCCGTTCATTTTTGTTAAGACGGCCAAATATCAAGGTAATAATATATCAAGAGTAATGAACATGATTTCTTTTTTTCTTAATCTGTTTCCTGTTTCCAAATCGATAATAAAAAATCATGGTAAACCGGATGTTATTATTGGTTCAAGTGTACATCCTTTGTCCTGTGTTGCAGGTATAAAAATTGCTAAAAAACTTAAAATCCCATGTATTGTTGAAATTAGGGATTTATGGCCGGAAGCAATTTTTTCATTCGGAAAGATAAAAGAGAGCAGTATTATCGGAAAAATTCTAACGGCAGGAGAAAAATGGATATATGAACATGGTGATGCAATAATTTTTACTAAAGAAGGTGATGTGGATCACATTAAGGAGATGAAATGGGACAAATCCCAAGGAGGAAAAATAGATCTTGCAAAATGCTATTACATCAATAATGGTGTCAATTTGAACAGATTTTTAAGTGAGATTGAAACAAATCAAATGAGCGATGATGATCTGGATGACGACAGTTTCAAAGTAGTGTATGCCGGAACAATCAGACCTGTTAATAATGTTGATAATATAATAGATGCTGCTTCCCTATTAAAGGATAAAGAGGATATCAAGTTTTTGATATATGGTAGTGGAAGTGAACTACCCAGGCTTAGGCAGCGTGTTATTGATGAGGATTTACATAATGTGAAACTGAAGGGATTTGTAGAAAAGAAATATGTGCCTTACATTTTAAGCAAATCTTCAATAAATATACTTAATTATTCTCAGAACCAATACAACTGGACAAGAGGTAACAGTTCTAATAAGCTGTTTGAATATATGGCTAGCGGAAAACCAATTATATCCACTGTAAAAATGGGTTACTGCATAATCGATAAATACAAATGCGGTTACTCATTAGATAAATGCACTTCGCAGGATTTGAGGGATATGATCTTAAAAATATATTCCCTGCCCAGAAATCAATATGATGAACTTAGCAGAAATGCCGGATCCTGTGCAGCATTTTTTGATTACTCGGTATTATCAGATAAACTTGTGAGTGTAATAGACTCTGTATTTTAGGAGGGAACCTATGGTTAATGTTATTGGACTTGGATATATCGGACTGCCAACTGCTTTAATGCTTGCTTCACATGGTGTTAATGTAACAGGAACAGACTATAACAATGAACTGGTTGAAACATTAAAAGCAGGGAAGACAACGTTTGAAGAGGAGGGGTTATTCGAGCTCTTTAAAAAAGCTGCAGCTAATGGAATAACATTTACTACCAAGTATATTGAAACAAATTTTTATATTATAGCAGTGCCAACTCCATACAATAAATTCAGTAAGAAAATCGATGCTTGCTATGTGACTGCTGCTGTCAGAAATATCATGGATGTCTGCCAAAAAGGAGCTATCATTGTTATTGAATCAACTGTTTCACCTGGGACGATAACTAATTATGTGCGGCCAATAATTGAAGAAAAGGGATTTGTTATTGGTAAGGATGTACATCTTGCGCATGCTCCGGAAAGGATAATTCCTGGCAACATGGTTTATGAGCTTAAACATAATTCAAGGACAATTGGTGCAGACAATAGAGAAATTGGTTTAAGAGTCAAAGAAATCTATTCTACTTTCTGTAATGGCGAAATCGTGATAACAGATATACGCACTGCAGAAATGACAAAAGTAGTAGAAAATACATATCGTGATATAAATATAGCTTTCGCAAATGAACTTGCGAAGATATGCCGTTCAGACAATCTGGATGTATATGAAATCATCCGTATAGCAAATATGCATCCTCGTGTAAATATCCTATCTCCTGGCCCGGGCGTTGGAGGACATTGTATTTCAGTTGATCCATGGTTCCTTGTCGGAGACTACCCAGGTCTTGCGAATATCATACTTGCTGCAAGAAAAATCAATGACTCAATGCCTGAATTTGTCCTTGAGAGAACACATGACATCATGAAGGAGAAGGGGATCAAGGATGTTACACGTGTAGGTTTTTACGGTCTTACGTATAAGGAAAATGTCGATGATATTCGTGAAAGTCCAACGCTTCAAATGCTTGAATGTATGGAAAGACATCTTGCGGGAGGGGTTAAAGTCTACGATCCTTATGTAACCAAGGATTATGTAAGCAATCAATATCACGATCTGGATGAATTCTTGAATGAAATCGACCTTGTTGTTATATTGGTTGGTCACGATCAAATAAAAAAGAATATGGATAAGCTCCAAGGGAAAATAATTCTTGATACTAGAAAGATATGCAATATTGAAGGAACGTACAGGCTGTAATGTTATTAATGTTTTTGGGGAGACATAATGAAAATTGGATTAATAATTAAGGATTTAAGACACTGTGGTGCTCAAAGAGTTATGGCTAGATTATCTTTTATTTTGAAAGATGCCGGTCATGATGTTTTTATGATATTATTCACAAAAAAGTATATAGACTACGAGTATGCCGGTGAATTAATAGTGATAGACTCATTAATAGGAAAAGGCATAATCGGTAAAATTATAACGACTTTAAAACGAACACATAATTTGAGAAAGGTTAAGCAGAATTATAATTTTGATGCAACTATTAGCTTTCTAGATACACCAAACATTTCAAACCTGCTTTCGAAAAATAAAGAAATTACGTGTGTATCAGTGAGAAATTTTAAGTCTTTAGAGGATAAAGGTATTTTTAACTTTTTCAATAAAATAATGATTAAGTTGCTTTACCCTAAGGCAGATAAGGTTATAGTAGTCTCAAAAGCAATACTTGTGGATATGGCTCTGAACTATAACATTCCAAAGTCTAAAATGAAAGTAATTTATAATCCTTATGACATTGATTTGATTGAAGAGCAAAGTTTAGAAGAACTCCCCAATGATTTTAAGAAATTCTATGATACATATGAAGTTATTGTATCTGTTGGGCGTTTGTCTCGGCAAAAAGGTTTTTGGAACCTGATTAAAGCATTTTCATATTTAAAGAAAGACTATCCTTATGCAGGATTAGTGATTATAGGTGATGGTGATCAGGAATTACAGCTCAAAGAACTAACTAAAGAACTGCAAATCGAAAATGATGTTTTATTTACAGGATATCAAAAAAATCCATTTCCTTTTATTAAAAATGCAAAGGCATATGCTTTGACTTCTCTCTTTGAGGGATTTCCTAATGCTCTTGTTGAAGCTATGGCTTGTGGAACTCCAACTGTAAGTGTCGATTGCAAAAGTGGACCTAGAGAAATATTATTTGAAAATGCAGATATTAATGATTCTGCTACGAATGTAGAATTAGCGGATTATGGACTATTATGCCCAGCATTTACGGATGCAGATAATTGGGATAGTAATGTGATGTCAGAAAATCAGATTATATTCTCAAAAGCTTTAAGCATGCTATTTGAAGATGATAAGCTCCATGAGAAATACTGTAAAAAATCTTTTGAACGTGCAAGTCATTTTACTTTTGAAGAGTGTAAAAATAAATTTCAAGAAATTTTGTTGGGTTAATAAATGATAAACATCCTAAAAACTCTAAAAAGCTGCTTTAATTATATTTTTGTCAGGGACACTTGGAGTCTTGGATACCGCTTCAATAAAGCAGAAGTACTGCCATTGGATGCTCATAAAGTATTTACAATTATTAAACCTAATATTAGATGGTGGTTTGCTGATCCTTTCTGTATAAAATATGCAGATCAGTATTATATCTTTTGTGAAATGCTGGATTGCTATAATGGAATTGGCTCTATAGGAGTTATAGAAATAACCGATGGAAAGGCTGGTAAGGTTAAACAGGTTATAAAAGAAGACTTTCATATGTCTTATCCAAATGTATTCCAATATAATGACAGTATCTATATGATACCTGAGACAAGAAAGGGGAGACAGATTAGGCTATATAAAGCTGTTGAGTTCCCATACAAGTGGGAACTGGATACTGTTCTGCTTGATAATATTGAGGCTGTTGACAGCACTATCCTAACAAATGATAATACGGAATATTTGTTTACGTATGATGTCTCTAATGATTACACTTTGCGAATATATGAAATTGATATGAAAAACAAGAAGGTATGCAAAGATAGTTATATCGAGATACCTGACAGAAATATGAATTTGAGACCAGCTGGTAATTTTTTTAGATATAAAAATAAAATTATTCGTCCCAGTCAGTTTAACAAGAATTCATACGGTGAAAGGTTGATATTTAGTAGTGTTATAGATATATCTGATAAAGGATACCAGGAAAATGAAGTCTGCTCATTATCAGCATCCCAAGTAAAGACAAATACTAATATGGTTTTTAGCAGAATTCATACGATAAATAAAGCAGATGATATGGAAGTTGTTGATCTGTTGTATTCAAAGTTCTGTATATATAAACCATTTTTACTTTTTGTCAGAGTAATAAATAAGATAAGGAAAAATTTATAGTATGATGGGTTCGTTGTATAAGTACGGGATCTGTGGTCATTTTGGAAACGGATTTGAGCTTCTAAATGGTCAAACAATAAAAACTAAAATAGTCACAGAAGAGTTGGAAAAGGCGCTGGGAAAGGATCAAATACTTAAAGTTGATTCCCATAATTGGAAGAGTAATCCATTAAGACTAGTAATCAAATGCTATTTACTCGTAAAAAGATGCGAAAACGTTGTAGTGTTACCAGCTCATAATGGAGTTAAAGTATTTATACCACTGTTTTTAATATTAAATATGATTTTCCATAAGAGACTTCATTATGTATTAATCGGTGGTTGGCTGCCTCAACTGCTGAAAAGCAACGCCTGGCTAATAAAAAAAGTTAGCAGTTTTAATGGTGTGTATGTTGAAACTAACTCGGTCATTGAAAATCTAAATAAGCTTGGTATCAATAATACATATTTACTGACCAATTTTAAAAGACTCCAGATACTTTGCGAGAATTATTTGAACTTTGATATATGTACTCCACATAAATTATGTACATTTTCCAGGGTAACAGATATGAAAGGGATAGAGGATGCTGTTGAGGTCGTTAAAAGAATCAATGAGAATACCGGAGATATTGTTTATTCCCTTGATATATACGGCCCGATTGATCAAGACTATCAAATAAGGTTTAATACAATCAAAGAAGCTTTTCCTGATTACATACAGTATAAAGGTTCAATTGGTTTTAATGATAGTGTAGATACATTAAGAAACTATTTTTTATTATTGTTTCCTACTCGATATCAAACTGAGGGGATACCGGGCACTATCATTGATGCATACGCAGCTGGTTTACCTGTAGTTGCTTCAGAATGGAATTCTGCCCGTGAAATAGTTACAGATAATGAAACTGGATATGTCTATAAATTCATGAGCAATGAAGAACTTGAGGGCTGCCTTTTAAGAATAATGAAAGACCCTAATGCTGTTATTTCCATGAAACCAAATTGTTTAAGAAAGGCTAAACAATACTCGCCTGAAACAGTAATTGAGAAGTTTATAAAGGATACTATACAATGAGTCTGAGCATTTATAATATAAAAAAATGGATCAAAATGTTTTGCGGCAAGAGTATACTTCATGTCGATCAGGGTGTAGGAAAAGTATACTCACTTACAGAGATAAAGGGTTATTATAATGATTTAACTAATAAGGTTCTAAAAGATAGGGAAAAAGATGAATTAAAGATACCAACATTTGAAGCTCCAAATGGGGAAACAGTACTTTTTCCAATTACAATCTTTCAGTATGGGCTTGGTGCATATGACTTGTACTTGCTTGAAAAAAAAGAGCTATACTTCGAGAAATTCAAACAGTGCGCCGAATGGGCATTAAATAATCAACAAGCTAATGGCGCATGGAATGCTTTTTTCTTTATATATCCTGATGCACCATATTCATCTATGGCACAGGGAGAAGGAGCTTCATTACTATTAAGAGCTTTTAAGGAGTTTAATAGTGAAGAATACCTTCTAGCTGCAAAACAGGCTATAGATTACATGATAAAGCCTATAGACCAAGGGGGAACTGCTTTATATGTAGATGATGAAATATACTTCTTGGAATATACAAATAAACCAGTTGTACTTAATGGATGGATATTTTCATTATTTGGTCTGTATGATTATTTTAAAGTAACTGATGATGATAATGTAAGAGAGATATTTAATATTTCTACAAGAACTCTGGTGAAAAAGATTGCTGATTTTGACAATGGTTTTTGGAGTATGTATGATATCGACTGTAAAATCACTAGCAGCTTTTACCATAAACTTCATATTGCACAGCTATTTGCTTTGAATGAAATGACAGGTAATAGAGTGTTTGTTGATTATCACACAAAGTGGCTGAAGTATATGGAAAGACCAACTAACAGAATTAGAGTAATTTTAATAAAAGCATTGCAAAAAGTTAGAGAGAAATAAGGTAAAATACACTATTATGAAAGCTATAATAAGGAGAATTACGATTGCTAATTTCATAAATTTATTTATGTTTCTCTATGTATTGAGTATATACATACTTACATATAGAGTAGGGCTAAATACTATTAGTAATGCATTAGCACTAATATTGATAGTATTGGTTTGGGTAAATGTTGTTCTTTCAAGAAAATCAATTGTTTTTAATAAAATATCACTTACTTTTCTTATTTTTATATTAATTTGTTTATGTTCAACTTTTTTTGCTATTAGTCAAAATGCAACTATTGAGAAGTCAAAAACTTTATTTCTAATTTTTTTAGTAATGATTACACTTGTAAATTATACTGATTCTTATGAAAAGTTGAATAAGTTTATTACTTACTTTATATATTCTGGCTTATTAACTAGTATATATATATTACTAACATCCGATTTTTCTGAAGTAACCAGGTTTGGAGGAGAACTTGGTAATGTAAACTCTATCGGACTGAATATAGGGTTATCATCAATTTTTTGTTTTTATATTATTATTAGTGAGAAAAAATACTGGTATTCTACTTTTTTTATTGTTATGATACCTTGCATACTTCTGACTGGATCAAGGAAAGCATTGATTTTTGTTATTTTTAATATAATATTGATTTTATATTTACAAAATAGAAGAAGTCTTAAAAAACTTCTGAAGTTCAGTATAATTACAATACTAGTCCTAACATTTTTCTACTATATGATTTTTAATATTCCATTTTTTTATGAAATAATTGGTGACAGAATGGAAAATTTACTGGCCTTTGCAACAGGGAAAGGAAGTAATGAGGGGTCAATAAATATTAGATATAATATGACCATAATCGGATTAGAGTTATTTAAAAGTCGACCGTTTACTGGATATGGAATAGATAATTATAGGTATTTATATGCAGGTACTTATTCTCATAATAATTTTATAGAATTAATGGTCGGAACAGGAATTGTTGGTGTTGTATTTTACTATCTTACTCAAATCATTTTAATTAAGGATTTGTCTAGGATAAGTAGATACATTAGCGAATATAAGATAATCTGTTATATTTTTATAGCAATTGCGATATCATACATTATTTTATCTCCATCAATAGTTTATTACTATGATAAGCACATTAATTTTGTTTTTGCAATAGGAAGCTCCATTGTTGGATTTTCTAAAAATACAGTAAATGGCAGTACTTAAATAATTCATATAATAGTGAGGAAAGTAATGATAAAAAAAATAAAAGCTGCTATAAAAAACCCAAGTAAGATATTAATTCGCATTTTCAGGTTTAAGGTTTTTAGCATTATTCCTGATGGATTGTTTCTTAAAATAATGTATAGACTGTATATTGGAAAGAAGCTAAACCTAGAAGATCCCAAAACTTTTTGTGAAAAGTTGCAATGGCTAAAACTTAATGATAGAAAATCAGAGTACAGCATATATGTGGATAAATATGCTGTCAGATCATATATTGCAAAAACTATTGGTGAGGAATACTTGATACCTATGATAGCTGTATATGATAACGTGGACGATATTCAATGGGAGTATTTGCCTAATAGATTTGTTCTTAAATGCACTCATGGATCGAATTCAAATATTATTTGTACTGATAAGAACCAACTTAACATTAATGACTCGAGAAATAAATTGAAAAAGTGGTTGAAACAGAATTGGTTTTGGTATGGAAGGGAATGGCCATACAAGAATGTGAAACCAGGAATAATCTGCGAAGAGTTTATTTCAAACAATAATGAACCTCCAGAAGATTATAAAGTAATGTGTTTTAATGGAAAAGCAAAATTTATACAGGTGCATTTACATCGTTTTAGCAGTAATTATGTTTGCGACAATTATGATACTAAATGGAACAAGATGACTCTATCCAAAAAAAAATGTGGGTTGCCAAACTCAAATCTGATGATACCAAAGCCTGCTTTTTTAGAACAAATGATATGTTTATCTGAGCACTTATCAAGAGATATGTATCATACCCGCATTGATTGGTATATCGTCGGCGACAAACTCTATTTTGGAGAGATAACATTTTATAGCGGATCAGGCTTTTCTCAATATGATAATGTAGCGGATAACCTTTTGTTAGGCAGTTGGATAAGTATTTAACGTTAAGGAGAAAAAGTTATGCGGATTATTATAGGTGGTGATTTAGTTCCTACTAGTTCTAATTGTGATTTATTTAATAATGGCAATGTTAGTGAACTATTAGGGAGAGAATTAGAAAAATTATGGTATGAAGCCGATGCAAGAGTCTTTAATCTAGAGACACCCCTAACAGATATAAAAAGTCCTATTCTAAAAAACGGACCATGTTTATCTACTCCAGAAAGCACAATAAATGGAATTAAAGCTCTATGCCCGTCTTTAATTACTTTGGCAAATAATCATATTTTAGATCAGGGTATTGATGGATTATCTACAACTACACATTTGCTAAATAATTATAATATACCTTATATAGGAGCTGGACTCAATTTGAATGCAGCAAGGAAACCATTTATTTTTAGCAAAAGTGGAAAGAGAATTGGTTTTTATGCTTGTACTGAGCATGAATTTTCATTAGCTTCTGATGATACTCCTGGTGCAAATCCGTTTGATCCGCTAGAAAGTCTAGATGATATTGCAGCTTTAAGATCAAGCTGTGACTATACTATTGTCCTATATCACGGAGGTAAGGAACATTATCGATATCCCTCACCTTATCTTCAAAAGGTATGCAGAAAAATTGTAGATAAAGGAGCTGATTTAGTAGTATGTCAGCATAGCCATTGTATTGGATGCCATGAAGAATATAATGGATCGGCTATAGTTTATGGACAAGGTAATTTTATTTTTAACAAATATAATAATGAGTATTGGAGAACTGGATTATTACTTAAAGTAAATATTCAGGATCGTTTAACTATTGACTACATTCCATTTATTTCATCACACAATTCAATAATGTTAGCTGAAAATGAAATAGCACAAGATATTTTAAGTTCGTTTGAAAAACGCTCAATTGATATATTGAAAGAAGGATTCATTATGCATCAGTACAAAAGATATGCAGAATCCTTTTATGAATACTATGTTAGGTACATTGCTGGTTTTCGAGGATTGTTAGTACAAATTGATAATAGAATACTAAAGGGTTTATTATCAAGACATATGTACTCAAAAAAGCAACTGTTATCTATACGGAATTTTATTGAATGTGAAACACATAGAGAGTTATTTATTCAGTGTCTTAATAATAACATTATTTGTGAGGAAAAGTATGAATGAGTCATTAGTCAGTGTAATTATTCCTACCTATAAGCGTCAAGCAAGTATAGTTAAAAGAGCAATCGCTAGTGTATTATGTCAAACATATAATAATTTTGAGGTGATTATCGTAGATGACAGTCCTGATGAGTATATATATAGATCTGAAGTAGAAAACATGATATTGTTGCTAAATAGTGAAAAAGTCAAATATATAAAACATGATGTGAATAAAGGAGCATGTGCAGCTAGAAATACTGGAATTATTGCATCTAGAGGAGATTTTGTAGCTTTTCTTGATGATGATGATGAATGGCTTCCTAATAAACTTGAAAAACAAATGTCACTAATGGATGATTCTGATTTTGGATTGGTTTATTGTAGACATTTTATCGTTGATGATAACAAAAAAAGCATTATAATGGACAAACGGATGTGTTACAAAGGTGAAGTGTTTGCTAAACTAATTATTAGTAATTTTGTTGGATCTACATCATTTGTCTTAATACGTAGAGAATGTATAGATAAAGTAGGTATGTTCAACACCGAACTAGAATCTGCCCAAGATTATGAGATGTGGTTAAGGATCGCAAATTTTTATAAAATTACTTTTGCTAATGATCCATTAGTGAAATACCATATTCATGGGGATGAAAGGATAACAAGTAATGCCGAAAAAAAGATTCAGGGATTAGAAAAAGTAAACATAATATTTTCAGATTATCTTGCATTACATAAAAAAGTTAAAGCTATTAGATTGATTAAAATAGTACCGTATTACCTTGCAGTAAATAAACATGATAAGGCTTGGAATACATATCTTGCAGCAGTAAAACTTGCCCCTTTCAACATAAAATATAATCTTAAATACTTAAAGCGTTTCATAAAGTGTTAATAATTAAGTGTTTACTAATTAAATTAGAAAGGCATGAATTGAGTGCGAAGTAAAAAAGCAATAGCAAATATTTTTGCATCACTTCTATTACAGGTAATATCAGTTATATGTGGGCTAATTGTTCCACGAATAATAATCGCAACTTTTAGTTCAAGTGTAAACGGATTAATATCTTCAATAAATCAGTTTTTGGGCTTTATAATTTTGTTTGAAGCTGGTGTTGGGGGAGTAACTCGTGCTGCATTATATAAACCTTTAGCTGATAAAAATACTGAAAGTATCAGTAGTATTATTAAGGCCACAGAGAATTTTTTTAGAATTGTAGGAATCGTTTTTATTGGATATTTGCTTTTACTTTCTTTTCTATATCCATATGCAGTTAGTAATGAATTTGAATATGTATTTACTTTATCCCTTGTAATAATTATCGGAGTAAGCACTTTCGTACAATATTTTTATGGCATGTCATATCAGATTCTGTTAGGTGCTGACCAAAGACAATATTTCAATACTTGTTTACAGATGGCTACTATTATTGTTAATTCAATCATAACTGTTGTGCTGATAAAGTTGGACGCTTCTATTCATATAGTAAAATTGGGCAGTGCATTAGTATTCATTATCAGACCAATTGTTCTAAATCTGTATGTAAAAAAGAAATATAACGTGACAAAGAATAGCAAACCCGATAACAATGCTATTAAGCAAAGATGGGATGGATTTGGACATCATATTGCGTATTTAATTCGTTTGAATTCTGATGTTGTTATTCTTACATTATTAACAAGTACTATAGAAGTATCAGTTTATTCAATATATTTTATGATTGTAAGTGGTATTCAGAAAATTATATCAACATTTTCATCGGGTCTTGAAGCAGCATTTGGTAATATATTAGCAAAAGGTGAAAATGAGATATTAGAGAAAAATTTCAGCATATATGAATTTGTATCTTATTCGTCAACGACATTATTGTATACATGCACAGCGTTACTTATCTTACCATTTATAAAGATTTATACTCATAACATTACTGATGCCAACTACATAAGGCCAGAATTCGCGTATTTGCTTATTACAGGGCAAGCACTATATTGTTATAGAATGCCATATCACTCCATTGTTTTAGCAGCAGGACATTATAAGCAAACCCGAAATGGTGCTTTTGTTGAAGCAATAATAAATGTCATAGTTTCAATTATTTTTACTTACATGTTTGGCTTAGTAGGTGTGGCAATTGGATCGCTATGTGCTATGTTTTTTAGAACAATACAATATATGTTGTATCTCTCAAAACATATATTGGAGAAAAGTACGTTAAGTCTCTTTAAAAGGTTTGGTGTAAGTATATTAAACTGTATATTTATTATAGTTATTATTAGCATAATTAGGTATCCGGATGTTGACACATATTTAAAATGGGTTTTGTATGCTGTAATTGTTACATTAGTAGCATCGTTTGTAACTATGCTTATTGGAATCATTTTTTATATGAATGATTTGAGAAACTTGTTAAGTGCTATCTCGAATGTTATCCGTGGGAAAAAATGTAGAGATAATAATATGAGTGCAAAGGATGATGTGGTATGAAAGTATTGGTTACAGGCTGTGCAGGATTTATCGGGTATCATATGTCAACTTATTTGCTAAACAATTCTTATCAAGTTATTGGAATAGACAATATAAATGATTACTATGAAGTACAACTCAAGCAGGATCGTATTAAGATCTTGCAGAATTATAGAGGGTTTATGTTCCGAAAAATTAACATAAAACATAAACCTAATATTTGCAAGCTTTTTGAAGAATATAAGTTTGATTACGTTATTCACTTAGCAGCCCAGGCAGGTGTGAGATACAGTATTACAAATCCTTATGCTTATATTGACTCCAATATAATAGGTTTCATGAATATACTTGAAGCATGTAGGAATTTTTCGGTAAAGCATCTTATTTATGCTTCATCCAGTTCTGTTTATGGTGGAAATAAAGTAACTCCATTTTCTACAGACCATAATGTGGATCATCCAGTCAGTCTTTATGCAGCAACGAAAAAATCCAATGAATTAATGGCACATACTTACAGCCATTTATATGGTATTCCTACTACAGGATTGAGATTTTTTACTGTATATGGGCCATGGGGACGGCCTGATATGGCCTATTTTTCATTTACAGACAGCATAATTAAGGATATACCCATAAAGGTGTTCAACCATGGTAATATGGAGCGTGATTTTACCTATATAGATGATATTGTTGAAGGTATATACAAGCTGATACCGCTTGCTCCTAAACCAAACCAGGATTGGAACGAGGAGGAGGGCAAACTGAGTACTAGCTTTGCACCTTATAGAATTTTCAATATAGGCAATAATTCACCAGTTAAGCTCGAAAGGTTTATATCTGTTCTGGAAGAAAAGATAGGGAAAAAAGCTAAAAAGGTATACATGGATATGCAGCCCGGTGATGTTTTAAAGACATATGCAGAAGTATCTGATCTTGAAGAGACTGTAGGGTTCAAACCTGCTACAAGTATTGAAGATGGTTTGGGTAAATTTGTGGATTGGTATAAGAATTATTATAAAATAATAATCTAGGAGTTTTGGGGGAGTGGGAAAATGAAAATTGCAGTAGCGGGAATAGGCTATGTGGGGCTATCAAATGCAATATTGTTGGCACAGAATAATGAAGTAGTAGCATTGGATATAATCCAGGAAAAGACCGATATGGTCAATAGACGAAAGTCACCGATCATTGATGCAGAGATTGAAGAATATCTAGCGTCAAAGGATTTGAACCTGACTGCAACTACAGACGCTTATAAAGCAATGGACGGAGCTGAGTTTATAATAATTTCGACACCAACCAATTACGATCCGGATAAAAACTATTTTAACACAAGATCTGTTGAAGCGGTTATAGCCAATGCTTTATCAATCAACCCTGACGCAACGATGATAATAAAGTCAACTGTGCCTGTAGGTTATACAAAAAAGGTAAGAGATATGTTTGATACTGGTAATATCATCTTCTCTCCAGAGTTTTTGCGGGAGGGAAGGGCTTTATATGATAATCTATACCCTTCGCGAATAATTGTCGGAGAGCAATCCGAAAGAGCTCAAAAGTTTGCAGACATGATGGTACAGGGAGCAACAAAGAAGGATATACCTGTACTCTTCACAGATTCTACCGAGGCAGAGGCAGTAAAACTTTTCTCCAATACATATCTGGCACTTAGAGTAGCATTTTTTAATGAACTTGATACATATGCAGAAGTGCGGGGACTAAATACTAAACAGATAATTGAAGGAGTTTGCCTTGACCCCAGAATTGGATGCCATTACAATAATCCTTCTTTCGGGTATGGAGGATATTGTCTGCCAAAGGATACAAAGCAGCTGAGAATGAACTATGAGGATATTCCTAACAATCTAATCGGTGCTATTGTAGATTCCAACAGGACGAGAAAGGATCATATCGCAGATATGATCATAAGCAGAAAGCCGAATATTGTTGGTATATACCGCCTTACAATGAAAATGAATTCTGATAACTTCAGAGCATCCTCTGTACAGGGAATTATGAAGCGAATAAAAGCGAAGGGAATCGAAGTTGTTGTATATGAACCATGGTTAAGGGAAGACAATTTCTTCAATTCTAAAATTGTTCGTGATTTTGAGGAGTTTAAAAAGATATCAGATGTCATTGTATCAAATAGAATGACAGAAGAGCTTTCAGATGTATATGAAAAGGTGTATACTAGAGATATATATGGTAGGGATTGATAGTGTTTACAGGTGAAATATATGAAAATAAGAGCAGTAAGGAAGCTAATACCAATTTGTGCTTTAGCTATATCTGCGGCTATTGTTGTGTACCTTTTATCAGGTGTACATAAAACTGATAAAGTTGGGAAGGGTGTTTCTCCTGAAGAAATAGATGATGAGAGGATTATCGTTGCCAAGCCTGATGCAGGAGAAGAAAAGACTATTGTTGACAGAGTTTTAGAAAAGTTCGGAGTTGAAACAATACAGGATAATGAAATTCCATTAGCAAGTTCATCATTTTATGCAAAAGATGTAGGAATGGTACCCAATGATAAAAGTCAGGCATTATTTAATGCCAATCAATTAATTAAGATCCTGAACTCTAACAACAAAGTAATTATTGATGATAAATATTATATTACAACTCCATCAGAACTGTTGACTACAGGAACGATTGAGATTACGGGGGTAGATAACGCTGAACTTATCATAGATAATAAATATAATTCAAAGCTTTTTGATACAGCTGCAGTAAAAAATATTACATTAAAGAATCTAGCTTTTGTGAATGAGAATGGCAAAAATGCGTTTCTGATTATATACAACGATAAAACAATTGGAAGAAAAGTTGATAGGATTGATGTCCAGGATTGTTCATTCAATGGAAATATATCGCTATACAGGTATTATGGTGATACTAACCTTGATTCTGATACAGTGGATTTTGGTATAGATGAGTTTGTCTTTAATAACAATACTGTATCGAACACCAAATTTTCTTTTGTAGTTTTAGTTGATATTCCTGTAAAGCATTGCGAGCTAGTTGGTAATAGGATACAAAACTTTACATATACATTTCTTAATATATCCATTAATAACGAGGCAGCTAATTCAACCAAACTTTATAATCATATATCATATTTAAAAGTCGACAGTAATATTGTTACTTGTGATGATAGCTGGTGGGGTGATACCTCATCAGGTGCATATTATACTTTTGTGCTGTTTGAAGGTAATGAAGTGTTATACAATAATAATCATGTGGAGGGAATGAAAGCCCTTAACGATTTTGCTGTATATGATGCGTATCTTAGTGCTAATACTGTTACTTATACTAATAATATGTGGAAGAATAATATTTGCTTTAATCAAAACAAAAGGAATAATACGCTGCTTAAGTCAAAAGGAGGCGGCAGTGATTCTCTGACAAGAGATTATATGGGCAATAAATTTATTGTTGAAGAAGATTTTGCAGAAAGAGTTGGGCAGTCTAAAGATAATATGTATGTTGATTTTATAAGTCTGACTCAACATGCAGATAAATATAATATAAACAATAATACATTTGATGTGTATGATCTAAGATTTCCAGAGTCAAGTATGTCGATTAGTGACTTCTCATTCTGTAATAATACAATAACGGCAAAAAAGGCCTCAGGAAATCTGGCAATAGTTAGAATGGATGATGAATTTGATGTAAATTCTATCGAAATTAATGACAATATAATCAATATAGAATCAAAATCTGTTATTCCATTTAATATTGCTAAAGTGGTTGATGCTAGGAAGTCATCAAACGGTAATGTAGAGAAAATCAGTGTGAAAAACAATAAAATATCTGCTCCGCTAGGATATATATTTTACGATGTCTTAGCAGATAATCTTGATTTCACAAATAATACCATTATTGATACTGGGAGTGAATATCCGGGCCTAGCCTACAGGGGTAGCTTTATTCAATCCAATATTGCTGATAATACGATTGAATCAAAGAATTCGGTTACTTTCTATGAAGGCAGGCAATTGTATGGTGCTGGATATAAGATTGAAGTTTTAGAATTAGAAAGAAATAATTATGTCAGTGGGAATAATGGACTACATTTAGATATTGAATATAATTCTGAAGTACCTACTACCTATAAAAGAAAGTATACTTTTAACACACAAAACGAAACCTATGAGTTTTACTATACTTTTACACTAAGCTATAATTCTGAAGCAAAGTGTGCAGAAGTAACCTTCAGCAATAATGATGGCAAGACAAATACGTATAAGTTAGGCACAGATGATAAATCAATAAATGGGAGCGGACAGTATATAAAGTTGGTTAGCACAAATGCAGCAGAAGAGATTCCGTTTCGAATACGGTTTAGTAATAGTGCAAACAGTGCGGTGTTCTATATAGTGGAATATAATAGTGATTTTTCCAGCACAAGGATAGAAACTGAAAGCTTTCTTCAGTCAGACAGCCAATCAATCGGTTAGGAGAATGGTATGAATAAAGTTAATAGGGCTTTAATTAAGCTGCTTTCTATCTCGATGGATTGCCAGATGTCATCTGCAGTGGAGCTTGAAGCTGAGGAATGGCAGCAGCTCTATGAAGAAGCGGTTGCACATCAGGTTCAGTCAATAATTTTCTCGGAAGCTAATAAATATGGTGCAACTAAGAGCCCTGAATTATTTAATAAATGGAAGAACAGTACAATAATACATGTGCTGAAGTATGGTGAACGTTTTACTATTATTGGTGAGCTGTTGAACGCACTTGAAAATGCCGGGATTAGAGTAATGATACTTAAGGGCTTACATTATAGATATTTATATAATGATCCTGTCATGAGGACTATGGGGGATGTTGACCTCCTTGTAATGCGCCAATCCTTGAATGCTGCCGTTGATATTATAAAAAGCTTTGATTATATTAAAGTCAAACACGATGATCCTAAGCATATTTCTCTGGTACATAGGCAATATGTGCCAATAGAGCTTCATTTTTCATTGTTTACTGAAGCAAAGCGAAAAATTGCTGTAAGCTTTAATAAAGAGATATGGGAATTATCATATCATTTTGAACAGGACGGGTTGAGATTCCTGGTGCCCTCTCGAGAAAATCAGCTGCTTTACTGTTGTATTCATATGACGAACCATTTTGGCAAGGGTGGTTTTGGCCTAAGGCAGCTGTCAGATTTTTATCTTCTGGCAAGAAATCATTCACAGGCAATCGACTGGGATATACTTTTGAGTAAAGCTGACCTGTATGGTATCGGAAGATTTATGGAAATCATGCTGATTATTTGTCATAAACTATTTAATCTTCCTGTCTCTGAAACGATACATGATAAATACTCACAGGATACAGATAAGATAGAACAAATGATTGGTATGATACTTGATGCCGGTGTATTCGGAGAAAAGGATAAAATAGTTTCGGCAAACCGGACTATGGCCTCATATATCAGCCGGAGTAAGCCGGGTGTCGGTGCAAGGCTCCGTTATATATTTCCGTTAAGAGAAAATCTAAATGATGAATATTCATATGCTCAAAAGTACAAGTATCTTCTTCCTGTTGCCTGGATACACCGTATTGCTGTTAATGTCAAAAGAAAGGATATGAGCCTGGCTGAAAAATTACCGGATTCAAAGGCTATAGATAAGTATGTAAAGCTTTTTAGATGGATTGATATAAAAAGAAATTAATCCATTGACAGAATATTCCACGGTGTTATAATTTCTATGTTATCTTTATCATAATGGAGGGACAAATGGTTGAAATTAGCATAAAGGATGTTTTTAAGATACTTCTTCGCAAATGGTGGATTATTTTTATATGTGTCGTAGTATTCGGTGCTGCGGCATATACCTGGACCAACTATTTTGTTGTCCCGATGTACTCTGCAAATACAACGCTTTATGTGGGCAAGAATACTGATACTGTTGGCATACAATCAAATGATCTTTATTTAGGTGCTAATCTTATTCTTGACTATCGTGAGATAGCCAAGAGTAAGCTGGTTGCTTATGAGGTGATAGATGAGCTTGGACTTAATATGAGCGCAGGTGCAATGGCAAGCATGATAAGTGTAGAGCAAAGGGAATTGACCAGAGTGATACAGATCTCAGTAAGATACCCTGACCCTCAGATGGCTATGGATATTGCGAATAAGGTGGCAGAGGTATTCCAGAAAAAAGTCATAGAAATAATGCAGCTTGAAAATGTACAAATAATCGACAGGGCTGAACTGCCGAGGTTTCCTATATCACCGAACAACCGGCTGAATTATATGGTTGGAATTATATTAGGCTTGGCTATTGGCGTTGGTATCATATTCCTGATTGAATTTCTGGACGATACGATAAAAACTCCAGAGGATGTCCAGAAGCATGTTGATTTGCCGGTAATCGGCGTTATACCTGTATTTAATGGGAGGAGGGTGAAAGCATGATAGATGAAAATGTTGTTATAACTCACACTGACCCCAAATCCCTCATAACTGAAGCATATAAGGTTTTGCGCACAAATGTCATGTATTCGGGCATTGATAAAAGGTTGAAAGCCATTGTTGTAACAAGCTCAGTCCCTATGGAAGGAAAAACAACAACAATAGTAAACCTGGCTGTTACTTTTGCACAGGCGGGAAATAAGGTTCTGTTAATTGATTCTGACCTGAGAAAGCCAAAGATACATAGGATATTTATGTTATCAAACAACTCAGGTCTGACGAATCTGATAGCAAATCATGACGATCACTGTAAGTATATCCGTTCATGTGATGTACCAAATCTGGATATACTGCCTTGCGGCACCATACCTCCAAATCCGTCTGAGCTTTTGTCATCCAATACTATGAAGCAGTTTATTCAGGAGATAGGAGAGCATTATGATCTGGTGCTTTTAGATGCGCCGCCAGTGGGAAGTGTAACTGATGCTGCTATTATCTCTACCTTTGTAGATGGTACAATCCTTGTGGCTAATTCAGGCCGTGTAGAAATAGGAGCTATCAAAAGGTCGAAGGAATTGCTTGATAAGGTCGGTGCGAAAATCATAGGTGTAGTTTTAAACAAGCTGAAGAAGCATGCCAGCGACAACTATTATTATTATCAGAATGATTACTATACAAAAGGTACAAAAGAGAAGAAACGGGGCAAAAAGCATAATAATAATAGTATAACACTAAGCGAATAAATTTATTGAAGGGCATTTAAAATGCGAAGCAAAAAGTCGATCAGTCAGTTGTTAGGGCTGATTATTTATTATAGCTAGGATGGCGGAAATACAAATCTATATATTGCCTAGTAGTATCAATTGAAACAGGCCCGCAAAACGGAATTTTCATATTAATATATTGCAAATATGTTAAATATTGTATACTATTGATGTAGAAAATTTTGGGAGTGAGGCGATTTAAATATGAAGTGGATAGCTGCAGCACTATTTATACTGTTGGTTCTGGCCTCCGGTATTACAAAGAAAATTCCATTCAGGGCTATTGAAAAAGCAGTATCAGACAATCTGGAAACAGGTTTAGCTAATTATTCGGATACATCAGATGCTCTTATGGTTCCCATTGAGTCTTCGGGCATTATTGCAGACCACAACAGTATCATGCTTGATAAGATCCCAGCCGAGTGGATAGAGAAAGCAAGAAAAGAGCTTCATATTGCCTATGGTCACACCTCTCACGGTAGCCAGATCACAGATGGGCTTTTGGGACTGGCAGCTTTCAGGAAAACTCCGTATATATATATAAAAGGTGGCGCAGATGATTCCCTAGACCTTCGTGACAATCCTTTCAAGGGAGCCAATGACCTGGGCAACCCTGACAATAAAAAATGGGCGGCAGCAACAAGAAATTATCTGAGTGAAAATAAGGATGTCAATGTAGTTATGTGGTCATGGTGCGGTCAGCTTTCAAACGGGAATGAAAAATTTGTTCAGACCTATCTTGATCTGATGCAGTCGCTGGAAGAGGAATTTCCTGGTGTCACCTTCGTTTACATGACAGGTCATCTGGATGGAACGGGAGAGAATGGAAAGCTTGCAAAGAACAACAAGCAGATAAGAGATTTTTGCAAAAGCAATAACAAGGTTCTGTTCGACTTTGCCGATATAGAAAGCTATGATCCAGATGGTAATTATTATGGAGACAAATATGTAAATGATGCATGTGATTATGACAGTGACGGTGATGGGAAGCGAGATAAAAACTGGGCAGTAGACTGGCAAAATAGCCATGTGGAAGGTGTGGACTGGTATCAATGTAATGCTGCCCACAGTCAGCCGGTAAATGCGAATATGAAAGCATATGCTATGTGGTGGCTTCTTGCAGAGATCGCGGGCTGGGAATGAGAATAGTGCAATACATATAGGCAGATATGTTAATGAAGGAGAATGGCAAAAATGATATCTAGGATTATGAGTGTTTTTCTCCAGATAGTATTAAAAATTCGCTATGGAAAACGTTTGAAAATAAATAGTGTAAGACAGATAATCCGCTTAAGTAGCAAGATTCAAGTTGGAAAAACAGGGTATGTTACGCTTGGGGGGTTGTGGGTACAACCTAATGTGTACATAAAATGCAGTTGTGGAGAGTTATCTATCGGAAACGGAGTATCTTTTAATAGGAACTGTGTTGTTGTCTGCCGAAAAAAAATTACTATTGGAGATAATTGCTTATTTGGTCCAAATGTATGTATATTCGACAATGATCATTTGATTAATGAAAATGGTGTTTCGAAGGATCAGTTCAAATGTTCTGATATAATAATAGAAAATGGCTGCTGGATTGGTGCAGGGTGTATTATATTAAGAGGGACACATATTGGCGAGAATACTGTAATTGAGGCAGGCATGGTCGTGAAAGGTAATATACCGCCTAATTCAGTTGTGATGTCTACCCGGGAGTCCAGGGCAATTCCAATGAGCTTTTTCAAGGAACAAAATGTTAAGTGCTGATATAATGGATATATACATAATATTGATAACACGACTATAATGAAATGACTTTGGGGGGCACATGAAGATTAAAAGCGGTTTTCTTGTAAGAGATATTGCGGACAGCTATATAGTTGTCCCTGTAGGCGAGCGTGTAATCGATTTCAAAGGTATCATGACACTGAATGAATCTGGGTATTTTTTATGGAAGCAGCTTCTTGCTAATATCTCATATGATGGCTTGCTTTCAGCCTTGTTGGATGAGTATGAGGTTGATGAAACTACAGCAAGGAATGATATTGATGAGTTTCTGGAATCTGCCCGTGAGAGTGGAGTACTTGAGGAATGAGTACATTTGGAGTAGATGATAACAATCGGATTGCAAAGGCATGGGAAAGCACAGAAATGACCCTGGCCGCTTATGCTGCACAAAGGCATATACCACTGGGAGGCACATTTGAGTTGACGCCAAGATGCAACTTGAAATGCAAGATGTGTTATGTTCGTCTCGACAGGTCCCAAATGGAGGGGATTGGCAGGGAGAGGACGGCAAAGGAGTGGATTTCACTTGCTGAGCAAGCCATAGAGGCGGGGACGCTGAATCTTCTGCTCACAGGCGGAGAGCCGCTTATCCGCAATGATTTCGAAGAGATATATACTGCACTGGCAAATATGGGCTTTATTATTACACTTAATACTAATGCAACGCTTATAACCTCGAAGCTGCTCAAGCTATTTCAAAAATACCCGCCCACCGCTACAAATGTTACGCTTTACGGAGCGTCAAAAGATACGTATTTAGCGATATGTTCAAATCCGGATGGTTTCGATCAGACGATACGGGGGCTGGAAATGCTGTTGGATGTGCCGACTGAAATTGAGGTGCGTACTACCTTTATAAAGGATAACATGCATGAACTGGATCAGATCAGGAGTATAGCAAACAGATACACGAGGAGATTTGCTATAAATGTTTCGGTAAATAAGTCCATACGTGGCTCGATTTCTGATATTGAGAGCTGCCGGCTGACACCGTCACAGATATTTGAGGTTGGAGAAGCTAATTCCGCATATTACAGGAAGCTTAACAATGGTACTGCTTCTGTTGAAAAAAATATGGATACCGATCACTTTGTATACATCAGGGAGAATGGGCTTGATATCCAGCCAGTAATAATCAGCTGCCTTGCTGCAAAGTCCATGTACTGGATTACCTGGGACGGTAAGATGCTACCCTGCGGTACCTTTTCCGGTCCATTTACTTTACCGTATGAAACTGGATTTAGGCAGGCCTGGGATGAACTGCCGCTGCTATTTGAAAATATTAAGCAGCCTGAGGAATGCGTGACATGTGAGTTATCAGATGGCAAATGTTCAAATTGTCCTGCAATGCTCCAGGCTGAGACCGGAAGCTTTGACAGAGTATCACCGTACATATGTAACATAGCCAGAGAACGTGCGCATAGGATCTCGGCCGGGAAATACTAAATTACATATATTGACAACTAAAAACAAGTTGTGATAGTATTTCAATAAAGAAAATGAAATGAGGTAATTGAGTATGAAAAAGGAATATGTTAAGCCAAAGCTTGATACAAAAGCATATGCACAATTTGAGAACGTATTTGCAGACTGCAACAAGAATCCGGCTGGACTTTGTACATATGATCCAAACTATTTCGCTGGCGATGGAAGCAGTTATTCTTCACATCAAAAATATAAAAAAGCGTAATTATTGTCTAAATGAGCGCATCGTTCATCGATGTGCTTTTTTGTTGCAATAAAATTAAGGAGATAGACTGGTTACATGATAGATAAAGGCAATCTGATTGATTTCTGTATATCCGGCCTTACCATAAAAATAAATGCACCCGAGTGGGCGATACATGAGAATTTTTACCCGTTTATCTGTGACAACGGTAATCATAATATTTCATATAATGTAGTACTTGAGAGGCCTGAATCTGCTTGGAAAGAAAAAGCCAGGTTTTTTTTGAAGCACTCTGGAGTATCATTTTTTGATCTTGACGATTGTATTTATATACTAAATCACAATAATAAAAGCATACCTTCGCTTGTGAAAGTCTCAGCGGACTGGTTATCACAAACTGTGTTTATTGACCCTTCGTATAATCTACCGAAGGATGATGGTATTGTACAAACTGTGCGGACGGGGTTGTTTTCTGTCATCCAGAAAACCATATCTCCTCCGTTGGCAAATATAATGGGTTTGATGATTCACTCCAGTACGATTATATGGGATGGCAGGGGGATTATGTTTGCCGCATCTTCAGGCACGGGAAAAACCACTCATACGAATATGTGGAAGCGGCTTTACGGTGTGGAAATTTTAGACGGTGATATTACAGCCTGTAGGGTTATTGACAATGCTGTCCTGGCGTATGGACTTCCCTGGTGCGGGACATCTGGGGAATATTCAAACCGCTGTGTGCCACTGGGGGCAATAGTTTTCTTGCAGCAGTCGGATAAGAACAGTATAAGGAAGATCGATGATCTTGATGCTGTTTTACGACTGTCATCCCAAGCATTTATACTTCCTCTTAATGAAACAATGACGAATATTTACCTTGGTGTAATTCAGGAGATAGTAAGATGTACCAATTGTTATCTATTGAGTTGCCTTCCAGATGAAAATGCTGTGGAGATCGTAAAAAAATGCCTGACATAAGATTTACAGACGAAATAATTCCTGCTGTGATGTGGTCATCTGCTATAATGCCGGTTTTGAGTAAAGGACACAGTTTGAAAATCCCGTTGGCCGGCCTGAGCATGTATCCTTTGCTTGTTGGTGGCAGGGATGAGGTTATATTGGTACCTGCTGTGGGCAAAAGACTAAAACGCGGGGACATAGTTCTATATGTAAGGGATGATGGGACTCATGTGCTTCACCGTATACATCATATCAAGGGTGATGCTTTTTTTATGCTCGGAGATGCCCAGACTTGGATAGAAGGCTCGATCAAACGGGAGAGCATATTAGCTCTAGCTGACACTGTGATCAGAAAGAGCAGGAGAATATCCTGCAAAAGGTTGGATTACAGAGTGTTAAGCGCTACATGGCTGTTTCTGCGGCCGGCAAGACCTGTAATAATGAGGCTGGCAAGAATTATTATTGAATTTCTTCAAAAGATGAAGCGAAAATAGAAATGAGGAAGGGAGTAGCATGAAAAAAGTTATTGTAGCCTGTATTATAATCCTGGTATCGATTTCAACCCTCTTCAGAGGGCTTTATTTTGCATATGATACCTACGGTTTTATGGCAGCTCTTGCACTCCTTTCTATACTTTATTTTTTAGTTAAGATGAAAAATAATGAGCCAGTACATATAAACAAGCTGTTTTTATGTATTGGATTATTGCTTGCAGCGGCCAACGTTATTAGCTTTGCTAATGCAGCTAATCCCAGGGAAAATCTTGGGACGCTACTTTTATACAGTGAATTACTTGTCTTATTTACTGTGCTGTATGATTATTTTTATGAAAGAAAGCAGCAATATATCAGGTGTCTGATGATACCTGTGGTTATGGCCGGATTTGTTAGTGCTGTGGTTGGAACGATTGCGCTGACGGGAAGATTGAATATTTGGGGTGTTACTACTTTTTTTGGAAGGGTGGGAACTACCTTTCAATACGCTAATACTGCTGCTATTTATTTTGTAATATGTTTTATTTTTACCATCACTTTAGTGAATACAGAAAAGAGCATATTTTTGCGTGCATTAGCAGCAGGTATGGGCAACATTTTTTTGTATGCTTTCTTTATGACCGGGTCAAGAGGCGGATATTTGGTATGTATACTAATTATTCCATTACTCATTCTACTGCTGCCAACAGAAAAATGGATCAACACTATTTTGTGTCTTATATCTATGATTGCTCCGGTCTTTCTTACATTAAACGGATTTAATTCAGCAGTTGCACAGCATAGCAATTCCGGTGCGGCTGTCAGTCTGGCAGCTTCATTTATTATATCTGCCGTTTCTTATGCACTCCTTTCTCTTTTATATGGACTCATTACCAAGGGCAGGGAACCAGCGATGCCAAAGGGAACCAGATATATATTGGGAGGTTTATTTATTGTTGGTCTGGTCATAATGGTAGTCTTCAGGGATAATGTGATACAGCTGCTGCCGCCGATTATGGCAAATAGACTTAACAAGCTTATGAGAGACGGCTTTAATGATATAAATATTCTAATAAGACTGCACTATGACATTGATGCACTGAAGCTGATTGCCGCTAACTGGCTTACCGGACTTGGCGGAGGCGGTTGGAAGGCAATGTACCAAAGTGTCCAGGATTATTCCTATACTGCGGCTTTTGTACATAACCACTATTTCCAGGTGTTTGTTGAGAATGGAATATTAGGCTTTGTTTCATTTATATCTATGGTGATCGTATCCATAGCCGGATGCATTTATACATATGTGAAGAATAAAGGCGCAGATATCAGAACCTATACAGTCGGACTTCTTTGCGCTTTGGTTTCGCTGGTTGGACATGCTGCAGGAGATTTCGACCTGTCGTTTGTTTCACTTCTTCTGCTGCTATGGGCAATGTTTGCCGCTGGTATGACTGGTACGAAGGAACTGGAAGAATCAGATAGAAAGATAGGAAAGTGGCAAGGTTCCATAACTGGTAATACAGGAAAACTAATTTTAATAGTTGTATGTTCAGCCATGTTTTCTTTCTATGGGATGTATTTTTTAGGGGCATATAATGAGAATACAGGCTTTATGTATGACCAGAAAAAGGATTACAAGACAGCGGTGGTGTATTATGAGGAAGCACATAGGTTTGACCCGGGGAATTCCTTTTACTCCTTTGAGATGGCAAAGCTGTACCACCATTTAGGGAGGGCAAGCACAGACAGCGAGGCTAGACGGCAATGGTTTGATAAAGCCCGCCAGGCAAGCGAGCGGAGCGTTCGTGGTAATAAGAATTATCCTGCATATATGAATACGTTGGTAAATGTTTATCTTGACAGTGGTATGCCCCTTGAGGCGGTCAAAACAGCAGAGGAACTGGTTGTGTGCCAGAAGTATAACAGCCAAGTTTATGAGCTTTTGGCAAGGAGCTATGTAGAAGCAGCACACTACTATGAGGATAATGGAGAGGTTGAGAAAGCCAAAGCTCTGCTGAAGAAGTGTATCGATATTGATCAGGACCCATATCTGAGGAGGTCAGGAATAACGAAGCCTCAGGATATTGATTCGGAAGAGATAATATCAGGCTACAAGCACAGCAATGATCTGGAGGGGTATTTGGATAAGGCACTTAGCATGTATGAAGTGTTAAAGTAGTGTTAGTTTGTAGTTGCATAAATCTTACAGCTAATATATAATAAAATTCAGTAGTGAGGAGGAAATATTATGAAAAAAATAGTTAGTCTGATATTGACTTTAATGATGGTCTTGACTATAGGTGTTGCGAGCTTTGCTGAGGAAGGTGACGGTACCGGTGATGGTACAGTGAATCTGTCAGATGTTAGGAATGTTGACACTGTGACATATGATCAGGAGGAGACCATAAAAATAGAATCTGAAGAAATACCCCAGGGCGCACCTGATATATCTCCCGGACTCGTAGAAATAGAGGAGCAGAGTATTCCGGCTGGACTGCCTAATACCGGAGGTATCCCGGCGGAGGCGTTTTATGTGGCAGGTGCCTTGTTCGTAGTGGCGGCACTGATACTTGCATTGAAGAAAGATAGGGCCGGCCAGAAGAATTAGAGGTCTTGATATAAGAGTGTGCTTGTAATATAGGGTTTTATGAGCTTGATCAGTACCTAAGGGGGATTCCTGATTTATTTCGGAATCCTTTTTTATTATAGCCGGTAAATTCAGAGGCGGTATGTAAAAGGTGTGGTGAACTATAAAGAAGATTTCGATTGTATTACTGATAATAGGTATAATTATTGCGGCGATTCCCATAGCAGGACAGATATATTCCAGGTATCAGGAAGACAGGATGATGGAGGAATGGCTGAACAGCGTTGATGCATCTGAGCTCGAGGATGCCGGGGAAGTCGATACGGAAGCAGCTTATGCGCTGCTGCAGGAGGCCTTTGGAGCTGCAGGCTGGGATGGCCAAGATGGAGATACGGATGCAGAAGGTGGATATGAAGGAGCCGGAAAAGTAGCTAATGGTGCTAGCCAGTCGAGTAACACAGGTGCTAAGGATGGCACGGGCGGCATCAGCTTGAGCGGCTCGGGTGGTGCCGGGACTGATGGCGCAGGAAGCAATAGCGGCAGTGGCGGCGATGGATTGTCCGGGCAAAAGGTACTGGGTGTTATACAAATAAAGAAAATAAAGGTCAATGAGCCTATTGTAGCAGGAGTAAGTAAATCAAACCTTCAAGCCGGTATAGGACATATATCAGGTACTGCGGCTCCTGGACAGGCTGGCAACTGTGCTCTGGCGGGGCATAGGAACTATGCGTTTAAAAAGCTTTTCAGCAGGCTGGACGAGCTAAAGGCGGGCGATGAGATCAGGATCACTACCAAAAAGGAAGATTTGACCTACAAGGTCATGGATACAAAGGTTGTAACGCCTGACGATGTTTCTGTGCTAAAGGGAAGCAAGGACAGGAGCATGATCACACTAATCACATGTACACCTAAGTATGTAGCTTCACACAGGTTCATTGTTACAGCGGAGCTTACCGGTCGGATGCTCAGAGAACCGTGAATAGATTTTGGAATTAGGGACAAAAGTCCTGTGGCATTTTTTCCTGCAGTCTGATAAAATATTCTCCGTGGGGAGAGTGTTGTTATGGAAGATAAAACTTTTGAACTGCTCACGAAGATGTACAGTGAGTTTTCAAAAAGGTTCGACGGCGTGGACAAACGACTGGACGGAGTAGATGGTCGGTTGGCTAAGCTGGAAATGGTGGTTGAAAACGACATAAAGAAAGATCTCAGTGCGCTTTATGATGGCTATCAGAGAAACTATGAGAAATTGACTGTACTTGAACAAAAGGTTGATAGCCTGTCTGACAGGGTAGACAAACAGGAAGTGGAGATCAAGGTCATCAAGGGCGGAAAGTCATAGCATTAAATGCGTTACAACTATATATCTGATGATTATGAGGGAGCCTGTGGAGATGGGCTCCTTTTTTGCTTTCGGGACGTTTACACGCACTGTTCCGAAAGGCAAACATTTCTTGACACTTTCAGGCTTCTTTTATATTATTAAATATAAATTATTAAAATAACTTTTTTGATGCAGAATAAGAGGATGAACACTATGAATAAACTGGGATTGAATGAAATAAGAGAGCGTTATCTGAGATTCTTCGAGAGTAAGGACCATCTGCGCATGCCGAGCTTTTCGCTGGTGCCGCGCAATGACCCCAGCATATTGCTGATAAATGCGGGTATGACACCGCTCAAACCATATTTTACTGGGGTTGAAAAGCCGCCCCACAACAGGGTAACTACCTGCCAGAAGTGTATCAGGACCCCTGACATTGAAAATGTCGGTAAGACCGCAAGACACGGTACGTTCTTTGAGATGCTGGGCAATTTCTCATTTGGTGATTATTTTAAAAAGGAAGTAATACCGTGGGCATGGGAGTTCGTAACAGAAGTCATGGAAATCCCGGCGGATAAGCTCTATGCTTCTGTTTATGAAGAGGATGATGAAGCATTCGAAATATGGAACAAGGATGTTGGCCTTTCCCCTGACCGCATCGTCCGTATGGGCAAGAAGGACAATTTCTGGGAGCATGGTACAGGCCCCTGCGGTCCCTGCTCGGAGATCTATTTTGACAGAGGGCCGGAAAGAGGCTGCGGATCGCCTGACTGTAAGGTCGGCTGTGACTGCGACCGCTATATAGAGTTCTGGAATCTGGTGTTTACACAGTTCAACAGGGAAGAGGACGGAACGTATTCGAAGCTCGAGAAGAAGAATATCGACACAGGTATGGGGCTGGAACGTCTGGCTGTTATCATGCAGGATGTGGAAAACCTTTTTGAGGTCGATACCATAAGAAATATATTGGACTATATCTGCAAAAAGGCCGGAGTCGTTTATGGAGCAGGGAAGAGCCAAAACGGCAGTGAGAAGGCTGATGTTTCCATCAGAGTCATTACCGACCATATCAGAAGCACCACGATGATGGTGTCTGACGGGATACTGCCGTCAAACGAAGGCAGGGGCTACGTCCTCAGAAGGATACTCAGAAGGGCTGCGCGCCATGGAAGGCTGCTGGGCATCGAGGGTTCGTTCCTGCATGATGTGGCCAGGGTTGTTATCGCAGAATCAAAGCAGGCATATCCCGAACTGGCTGAAAAAGAAGAATATATCTGCAAGGTTATCAGAATAGAAGAGGAACGATTTACTGCAACTATTGACCAGGGTATCGCGATTCTGAATGAATTCATTGACGAGCTCAAGGCTTCCGGAAAGAGCGAGCTGCCAGGCAATATGGCCTTCAAGCTCCATGACACCTATGGCTTCCCGCTGGATCTGACACGGGAGATTGCTGAAGAGGCCGGACTGACTATTGATGAAGAAGGCTTCAGAGCTGAAATGAACGAGCAGAAGAAAAAGGCTCGTGAAGCATTGAAGAGCAAGGAGACCTCGGCATGGGGACAGGATCTGGCAGCAGGCCTTGACAAGAGCCTGAAGACCGAATTTGTCGGATATAGTGATTATTCCAGCGATTCAAGGATACTTTATATCATTTTGGATGGCGAACAGTCTGAGAATGCTCAGCAGGGTGATGAGGTTACAGTTATATTGGACAAAACGCCTTTCTACGCTGAGAGCGGCGGACAGGTGGCAGATACAGGAACGATCACTGCAAAGAATGGTGTGGTAAGGGTCAACGGCTGCAAAAAGACTGCTGAGGGCTTGTATCTCCATAGCGGCGTGGTTGAGGAGGGCATTATTGAAAAAGATGCCGAGGTTATGGCTTTAATAGATGTTGAGAGAAGGCTGTCGATAGCAAGAAACCATACGACCACTCATTTGCTGCAAAAGGCTTTGCAAAATGTACTGGGCGATCATGTGACTCAGGCGGGCTCACTTGTGGAGCCTGACAGGCTGAGATTTGACTTTCACCATTTTTCCGCTATGACAAAGGATGAGCTGAAGCGAGTGGAGCATGAGGTCAATGCCAGAATACTCGAAAATCTCGAGGTCGATGTGCGTGAGATGCCGGTGGATGAGGCAAAGAGCCTCGGAGCTATGGCGCTTTTCGGTGAGAAATACGGCAATATCGTCAGAGTTGTCAGAGCAGGCAAATACAGTATTGAGCTTTGCGGCGGTACGCATCTTGGTTCTACCGCACAGGCAGGCCTGGTCAAGATACTTGGCGAGAGCGGTGTTGCTGCAGGTATCAGAAGGATAGAGGCGCTCACCGGCAAAGGAGCTCTTGAATATTATAATGAGAAGGAAGAGCAGCTGGATGGTATAGCCTCGGCACTGAAATCAACTCCCCAGGACAGCCAGAGAAAGGTAGAAGTTATCACAGCAGAGCTGAAGGCTGCACAGAAGGAGATCGAACAGCTGAAAGACAAGCTTGTAAGCAGTTCGTTTGATGAAGTCCTTGGCAAAGCATTGGATATAAACGGAGTTAAGGCTGTTACCGCAAGGTTTGACCAGCTGGATATGGATGCTCTCAGGAATACCTGTGAGAATCTTCGTAGCAAGCTTGGTACAGGCGTTGTGGTACTGGCTTCGGCATTCGGCGGCAAGGTCAGCTTTGTGGCGATGGCATCCAAGGATGCCGTTGAGCGCGGCGCCCACTGCGGCAATATCGTCAGAGAAGCCGCAAAGGCGGCAGGCGGCGGTGGCGGCGGCAGGCCGGACATGGCCCAGGCCGGCGGCAAGGATGCCGACAAGATCGGAGAAGCGCTGGCAAGTGCTGTTGAGGCAGTAAAAGCGCAGATAAAATAAAGCAGCAATATCGGGGACGGTTCCTTTACTGCACAGGTGAGTGATGGAACCGTCCATATATTTTAGTATATAATGAAGGAAGGTTATGTAATGGAAAATTGTATTTTTTGCATGATTAATGATAGGAAGATACCGTCATCTATTGTCTATGAGGATGACAAGGTGCTCGCATTCAACGATATCAGCCCGGTAGCGCCGATCCATGTGGTCATAATACCAAAGCAGCATATAGCAAATGTAAATGAGCTGACAGAAGAGAATGCATCAGTTATGGGCGATATACATATGGCGGCAAAGAAGATCGCAGCCAAGCTTGGCGTTGCAGAGAAGGGCTACAGGCTGATCAATAACTGCGGAGCAGATGCAGGGCAGACAGTATTTCATCTGCATTACCACTTGATCGCCGGGATCAAGATGAGTGCTAAAATTGTGTGAGTTGCTTTATAGGGTATTAAATTATAGGGGTGTTGTATTATGGCAGTACTTGTGACCGGTGGAGCCGGATATATAGGGAGCCATACCTGCGTTCAGCTGCTTGAGGCCGGGTATGATATCGTTGTGCTCGACAATCTGTCCAACAGCAAGCTGGAGGCTGTGAGCAGGATCAGCTCGATTTCAGGAAAGAGCTTTAAGTTTATAAAAGGCGATATCCTTGATAGTGAGCTGCTTGATGAAGTATTCTCCAGCCATTTCATTGATTCGGTCATACATTTTGCAGGCCTTAAGGCAGTCGGTGAATCTGTTGCTTTACCGCTTCTTTATTATCACAATAATATTTCCGGTTCGATTGCACTGTTTGAAGCTATGCAGAGGCATAATGTAAAGAATATCGTTTTCAGTTCCTCTGCGACAGTTTACGGTATGACTGACAAGATGCCAATCAATGAGGATGCAGCATTGAGTCCTATCAACCCGTATGGGCGGACAAAGCTTATGATTGAGGAAATATTGCGGGATGTTCATACCTCGGACAATAGCTGGAATATCATTCTGCTTAGGTATTTCAACCCTGTAGGCGCTCATCCAAGCGGACAGATAGGCGAGGATCCCAACGGTATTCCAAACAACCTTATGCCATACATTTCACAGGTAGCTGTCGGCAAGCTGAAGGAGCTCAATGTTTTCGGAAATGATTATCCCACTCCTGACGGAACAGGGATCAGGGATTATATACATGTAATGGATCTGGCTGACGGACATCTGAAGGCCCTGGAGAAGCTTAAGGATACCCCTGGCGCTGTTGCCTACAATCTGGGGACAGGTAAGGGGACCAGCGTGTTTGAAATGATAGATGCTTTTTCAAAGGCATCCGGCAGGGAAATACCTTTCAGGGTAGCGGCAAGAAGGCCGGGAGATGCGCCGGAGTGCTATGCTGACCCGTCGAAGGCTAAAAAGGAGCTTGGTTGGGCCGCCAGACGGGACATAAATGAAATGTGCAGGGATGCCTGGAACTGGCAGTTTCAGTACCCGGAGGGGTACGGAGTAGAACAGTAATCACATTGAGAAAATACAGCTAGGTAGTAAGAAAATGTTAAAATGGTAGAATTATGTCGAATAAGTGTTTACTAGTTAATCTTCCTGTGCTATATTATTCAAAGTAGTGAATACGTATTATGTTGATATTAATAGTCAGGAGGTTACAGATAATGAAAATATGTCAGGCCTTACCAAAAGCAACCCGGGCTTTCTCGAAAAAGGTACGAGCTTTTTTGGCTATAACGGTGTTGCTTTTGTTGTTTATACAGCTATCTAGCGCCGTGTTTGCCGGATCCTTGTACAGTGATGATTTTAGCGCGAGCAGTACGAACAAGTGGACTGTTTACAAGGGGGGCTCGTGGAAAACTAACAGCGGCAAATATTATTCTCCTTCCAATATAGCAATAACAGCTTACAAGGGCAAAAGCTTTTCAGATTTCGTATTTGATGCTGATGTTTATGTAGGAAGTGATTATGATGGCGGATTGTTTTTCAGAACAAAAAACCCCGGCAAAGAGGATGGATATTATGTAGGGCTGTATGCCAAGACCGATGAAGTAAGACTTTATGCGCTGGCAGATCCAAAGAAGCCCCTTCGTGCCCATGCTAAAGTAAAAATAGACCCGAATGTAGCAAATCATGTGAGAATTGTTGCCCAGGGCACGAGTATTAAAATATATGTGGGATCTATGGAGAAACCCGTTATTGATATTATTGACAGCTCATATACAACAGGCTACCTTGGGTTAAGGTCGTACTATACGAAGGCTTATTATGATAATGTCACTATTACTGAGCCCAAATATGTGAAAAATGTATTTGTTTTAAATTTTGATCCAGTTATTGAGGCGCAAGGCGGCAAGAGACTCCATGAGGTTGTTGGCGGCGCGGAGCCAAAAGTAATGAAGGATATATTTGTAAACGATTTGATGACGGTTTCGGGAAATAATGTGTATTACAATGTTGTTGATTGGATCGACCTGGACGAATTTCCTATTATGACTGACGGCTTCAGGTACTACGACAGCTATGCGGTTAAAGCCAATCAGAACTGCGGCTTCGGTTTTGACTACGATTACTATATTAAGAAGTATGACCTGATCAAGCTGGTCAACAGCGGGAAGGTCGATGAGGTATACATATTCGCCGACGGTAAGGATATGGGGCTGTATGAGTCAAAGATGATAGGCGAAAAGGCTTACTGGTGTAATTCACCTGAAACAAAAGTCAAGGGCTCCAAAAATTTCATATGCATGTTCTTCAATTATGCAAGAGGCGACGATTGTATGCTGGAGAGCTATGGGCACAGGGCGGAAAGCATCCTGAACCAGGTGTTCAATAAGTCCCACAGCAATAGAGTTTTTCCGACACCAACAAAAACAAGTTATAACAGCCTTAATTTGTGGGAAAAATTTTCAATGCATGGAGCTGTAGCCGGAAATTTCAATAATGCTGTTATTGGTGTGGGAAATGTGCATTTTGGGCCGAACAGCGCAGCTGATTACGATTGGAGCAATGGTTTGGATGTTAAGTCGAATTATAAATATTTTAAGTCATATCCGAATTCAAAACGGAAAATTACCGATACTGATATTGTTGATTCGGATTTGTGGAACAAGAGTTATCCGGTTCCCAACAACGAGCTTAAAAAATTGAATAATGCCAGCCAATGGTCTCATCATATGTGGTGGTTTGACTGTATGCCCAAGGCCGAAGGAACTACGAATGGTTATTTAAATGACTGGTGGGCGTACATAACGCTTAGCAAATAGGGATGCTGGGAATGTGACAGGTCAGATAACAGTTACGCGGGCGTTAATTATGCTTTATCTCTATTGACTTTATTTTGAAGAATAATATATAATATAGTTTGTGCTACACATAGCTTGATTCCCACAAGTAATTGAAGCAATAAATTTGGTTTATACCTGGCACAATTGCTACCATCGGAGGGAGGGATATACATGTCTGAAGTTCGGGTAAAAGAAAATGAATCTCTCGACAGCGCACTTAAGAGATTTAAGCGTCAGTGTGCCAAATCTGGCGTTCTGGCTGAAGTTAGAAAAAGAGAACATTATGAGAAGCCGAGCGTAAAGAGGAAGAAAAAGTCTGAAGCGGCTAGGAAAAGGAAGTTTAAATAAGTCCGCATCAGAAGTCTACAGACCATTTTGTACGCGGGAGGCTTGTTAATGTCCCTTAAGGAGCAATTGCTTGAAGATATGAAGAATGCAATGAAGGATAAGGATACTGTGAGAAAGAACACGATCCAGATGGCCAGGGCTGCAGTTCTTCAGATTGAAAAAGATAATAGGATAACTCTTGATGATGATGGTATAATAGATGTCATTGCAAAGGAAGTAAAGAAGAGAAGGGATGTTCTGCCCGAGTACGAAAAGAGTGGCAGACAGGATCTGGTAGACGGTTTGAAGGCTGAAATTGATGTTCTGCTGAAGTACCTGCCTCAACAGCTTACCGAAGAGGAACTGGAGGTTCTCGTTCGCCAGGCGGTGGACGAGACCGGCGCAGTTTCCGTCAGGGACATGGGCAAGGTGATGCAGGCTGTGATGCCAAAGGTCAAAGGCAGAGCAGACGGCAAAATGATCAATATGATCGTAAAAAAGATTTTGGGTTAAATATAATATGAAGAAAGCTCGATGAAAGTCGAGCTTTTTTCATATTCAAATGTGTTTTAGCGTGAAGGAGGAAGCAGGGTATATATGGAAGCAGGGAGACGCTTCATTTGCTTCCTTGCTTTCTGAAAGGAGTGGTCGGAGAAGTGCTGCAGAGGGTTTGGGCGTATAAGGATATTGATGAGAGGGAAGTGGACAGGCTGGCCGAAGGCGCCGGCATTTCCAGACTGACTGCAAAGGTTTTTGTGAGCCGGGGCATCACAGCCGGCACCGAAGAAGACGGCGCGGGCATAGAATATGTCAGGAGCTTTTTAAAGCCTGATGTATCGCACATGCATGATCCTTTTTTGATGGACGGCATGGAACAGGCAGTGTCCAGAATCCTTCAGGCTGTAGGCGTCCGGGAGGATATACTGGTATATGGTGATTATGATGTGGATGGCGTGACTGCCACTTCAATTTTATATAATTTTCTTGGATCGCGGGGGGCCAGCGTGAGGTATTTTATTCCGGATAGGATGGAGGACGGCTATGGCCTGACGATGCCCAGCGCGGAGAAGGTCAGGCAGCTTGGACCATCGCTGGTCATAACCGTGGACTGCGGCATAACATCAGTTGACGAAGTCCGGTTTTTGATGGAGTCGGGTATCGATGTCATAGTGACGGACCATCATGAATGCAAGGAAGCTTTGCCGGAGGCTGTGGCAGTGATGAACCCCCACAAGCCCGGCTGCGGCTATCCGTTCAAGGAGCTTTGCGGAGCAGGTGTGGCGTTTAAGCTGGCGCAGGCTATTTGCATCAGGGAAGGCAGTGAAACTATACGGATCGCTGGCAATGGAGAGAATGATTACCTCAAATATATCGATCTCGCAGGGCTTGGGACAATAGCCGACATTGTGCCGCTGCAGGGTGAGAACAGGATAATTGCCAGCCTGGGGCTGAAGGCTATGCAAATGACGCAGAACCAGGGCATGGCTGCCCTGATTAAGGCGGCAGGATATGGCAACAAGGAGATCACATCCTTCAGCGCAGCCTTCGGATTGGCTCCAAGAGTCAATGCTGCCGGTCGGCTTGGCAGTGCTGAGCGTGGTGTCAGGTTGTTTACGACAGATGACAGGGTGCTGGCAGAGGCGCTTGCCAAAGAGCTTGATGAAGAGAACAGGCAGCGTCAGGAAACTGAGAGTATAATACTGGAGGAAGCCGTCAGCTATGTAGAGAAAAATCTGGAGCCTGACAGGGAGAAGGTGCTGGTGGTTTGTGGTGAGGGCTGGCACCATGGCGTGGTTGGCATTGTATCTTCAAAGATAACCGAGCGGTATAACAGGCCGAGCATAGTTATTTCTACGGATGAGGAGGGCAATGGGAAAGGATCAGCCAGGAGCATCAGATGCTTTAACCTGTTCAAAGCGCTGACTTCCTGCGAGGATCTGCTGGACAGGTTCGGCGGACATGAAATGGCTGCGGGTATTTCAATCCAAAGCAGCAGGATAGGGGAGCTGAGAAAAAGGATAAATGAGTATGCCGACAGTGTGCTGACTGATGCAGATATGCTGCCGTGCCAGAGGGTGGATGCTTTTGTGGGGCGGGGTGATATCACACTGGAGAGTGTCAGGGAAATTGCTCAAATGGCTCCCTTTGGCGAGGCAAATCCCAATCCCAGCTTTGGGTATGTTGCCCTGCGGATAGCTGACAAGAAGACTCTGAGCGGTGGTAAGCATCTAAAGCTGAAGCTCTGTGATGCCAGCTTCTGTGTTGAGGCTATAGGCTTCGGCTTTGGTGCGCTGGCTGAGCAGTACAATGTGTGCGACGCCATAGATGTGGTTTTCACTCCTGACATAAATGTCTGGAATGGAAATGAAAGACTTCAGCTTAACATTAGGGACATTAAGCCCTGCGTTTTTACTAATCTCGACAAAAATATTGTTTTTAATATACCTAATGACTATAATAATATTATTGCACAAATCATGAACAGCTTGAATGGCTCATACAGAATAGGCCTATCCGAGCTGATACCTGAGAGGCCTGAGCTTGAGGTGGTTTACAGATATGTCAGGTCCAGGGCAAAGGCGTCAGACGGCGGATTTGCTGTTGATGATCTGTATGAATTAAGCGCACAGATGTCAGAAAAGTGCAGTATTGAAATGAACATTTTTAAATTGAAGAGATCGTTTGAAATATTTGAAGAGCTGGGACTGCTTGCTATTACGAAAGCAGGAATAAAGAGTATAGCGGTAAAAACGGCTGAGTCGGCTGTAAATGTGGAGTTGGAGTCGTCGAAGCTGTACACAGGTCTTCAGAGCGCCAGAAATTGTTTCAGGCAGCATGGATAGTGACAATAAAGCTGTACACAGGGCGTCAGAGCAATAAAAATTGTTTAGACTAGTATGGATAGTGAAAGTATAATTGAAGAGAAGCATGATAAATTGGCCGGGAGGGAGTTCACATGGATCTTAAGGAAAAACTCAGACACGTACCGGATTTTCCAAAGAAGGGCATCGATTTTATCGATATAACTACTGTTTTGCAGGACTCTGAAGCACTTAGGCAGAGTGTGGATGAAATGAAGAGGCTAATAGGCGAACTGGGGGATTTCGACCTCATAGTCGGGCCTGAGTCGAGAGGCTTCATATTCGGAGCTCCGTTGGCCTACGCTATGAATAAAGGGTTTGTGCCGATCAGGAAAAAGGGAAAGCTCCCATACAAGACCGTGGGCATAGAGTATCAGCTTGAATATGGCACTGACGAGCTGGAGATACATGAGGATGCTATCAAGCCCGGACAAAGAGTCGTGATAGTGGATGACCTTCTGGCCACAGGAGGCACTACCGAGTCAAATATCAAGCTGATAGAGAAGCTTGGCGGCGAGGTCGCAGGACTGGTTTTCTTTATTGAACTGGGCTTTTTGAACGGCAGGCAAAAGCTGAAGGGTTATGAGGTCAGATCGATAGTTGAGTTCTAGTTTTGTTTATCGGAGGAATGGATGGACAACCGGTATAATAAGCTGATCAGCAAAATAAAACAATATATTCCTGGCTGTGACACGACTCTGCTGGACAAGGCTTATGCTATGGCCAAAAAAGCGCATGAGGGCCAGCTCAGAGAGTCGGGCGAGCCGTATATTATCCATCCGATAGAGGTAGCACATATCCTGGCGGATCTGGAGCTGGACTGTACTGCGATCATGGCCGGACTTCTGCATGATACCGTGGAAGATACCAACTGCACATATGAGGACATTAAAGAACAGTTTGGCGAAGAAACTGCTATGCTTGTAGATGGTGTCACAAAACTGGATAAGATCCCATACACCACCAAGGAGGAGCAGCAGGCTGAAAACCTGAGAAAAATGTTCCTTGCTATGGCCAAGGATATTCGTGTCATTCTGATAAAGCTGGCTGACCGTCAGCATAATATGAGTACGCTGAAGTACATGCCTCATGAAAAGCAGATCGAGAAGGCCAGAGAGACGCTGGAGATATATGCACCGCTGGCTCACAGGCTCGGTATTTCAAAGGTGAAGTGGGAGCTGGAGGACAGCTGTCTGCGGTACCTGCATCCAAAGGAATATTACGATCTGGTCGAAAAAATAGCAAAAAAACGCAAGGAGCGCGAAGCGTACATTTCCAGTATTATTGCTGAGATAATAGAAAAAACGACAGAACTTAGTATAGAGACACAAATCGATGGCCGTCCAAAGCACTTCTACAGTATTTATCGAAAAATGCAGTCGCAGAATAAGACCCTTGATCAAATATATGATCTCTTCGCGGTGCGCGTTATAGTCAACTCCGTAAAGGACTGCTATGCAGTGCTGGGGCTTGTCCATGAGCTTTATAAGCCAATGCCGGGCAGGTTCAAGGATTATATCGCCATGCCCAAGCCGAACATGTACCAGTCACTGCATACTACGCTGATCGGCCATGACGGACATCCGTTTGAGGTTCAGATCAGGACCTGGGATATGCACAAGGTGGCCGAGGTCGGTATCGCGGCTCACTGGAGGTATAAGGAGGGTGCGGCCTCGGGCAGGAGCGAGCTGGATAACAAGCTGGCATGGCTGCGGCAGATGCTGGAGTGGCAGAAGGAGGCCAGCGACGCAAATGAATTCGTTGAGACAGTAAAGGTTGACCTGTTTGCGGATGAGGTTTTCGTTTTCACTCCCAAGGGGGACGTGGTTAATCTGCCCATTGGTTCTAACCCGATAGATTTTGCATACGCGATACATAGCGCTGTCGGCAATAAAATGATGGGTGCAAGGGTGAACGGAGAAATCGTCAAGCTGAATTATGTATTGAAAAACGGCGATATCGTTGAGGTGCTCACTTCCTCAAATGTTCACGGGCCAAGCCGGGACTGGCTGAAGATTGTCAAGAGCTCCCAGGCGAGGAACAAGATCAACCAGTGGTTTAAAAAGGAGAACAGAGAAGAGAATATTTTGAGGGGCAGGGAGTCCATCGACCGTGAGCTGAAGAAGCAGGGACTTTTGTACAACCAGCTGTTCAAAAACGAGTGGATCGAGATCGTGTTTAAGAAGTACAATTTCAATTCCCTCGAGGATATGTTCTCTGCGGTGGGCTATGGCGGCATCGGCGCCAGCAAGATCGTTACCAGGCTGAGGGAGGAATACAGGAAAACACTGAAGCCCGAGGAGCTTCGGGAAGAGCTGGAGCAGGAGCAGCTGCTAAAGCAGGAGAAGGATAAGGAGAAAGATAAGAAGAAAGGTAAGGTCCCCGAGAACGGAGTCATTGTCAAGGGCATCGCCAACTGCCTGGTCAGGCTGTCAAGGTGCTGCAACCCGGTTCCGGGCGACGATATTATCGGATATATCACACGGGGCCGCGGGGTATCGGTTCACAGGAGCGACTGTGTCAATGTTGTCAACAGCACCGGTGGGGAGAAAGAACGGCTCATTGAGGTGAAATGGTACACTGCCAGCAATGCGGCCTACAAGGCTGATATCACTGTCATGGCCAATGACAGGACCCAGCTGCTGATGGAGGTGACCAACGCCATCGGCGAGGCGAAGATACCGCTTAAGGCGATGAATGCCAGGACGACGCGGGATCAGATCGCACTGATCGGCCTGACACTGGAGATAACGGATACCGAGCAGCTTGAGAAAATAATCAAGAAGCTGCGCAAGGTGGATGGAGTGTTTGAAGTGACCCGAAGCAAGGGGTAGTTGAGGCATGGAATATGGAGCAGCGCAAGGTTAGGCTGCCACGCAGCCCTCGGGTGCTCAAAAACGCAAGTTTAGGCTGCCACGCAGGCCCCGGGTGCTCAAAAACGCAAGTTTAGGCTGCCACGCAGCCCTTGGGTGCTCAAAAATGCAAGTTTAGGGGTCAATAACATGGATTAATTTTCGATTATGTTAACTATTCGTGAAAAAAGGCTAGAGAACACCTGGTTTTTGCCCCTGTTATAACCCATTACTTGTTTTTTTGAGCACGTGAAAGAATAAGGAATATGAGGACGTAGTATGATTTTAAAAGCGATATTGACTGGCATGTTCGACTCCAACTGTTATATACTCGGTGACAACGGTGAAGCGGCAGTTATAGATCCCGGCGCGGATGTTGAAGATATCGCACGGATTCTTGTCGAGCATGCTTTAAAACTGAAATATATTATATTGACACATGCCCATATCGACCATATTGCAGAGGTCGATAATCTGCGAAGTACTCTTGGCGGCAAAACTGTGGTGCATGAGGATGACGCGCCGCTGCTTGGAGATCAAATGTTGAATGGCTCAGCCCTGTTTGGCCGCAGCCGGACCTTTAGCATGGCTGATACTTTAGTCAGGGATGGCGATATACTTGAGCTTGGGAAAGCCAAACTCAGTATTATTCATACACCGGGCCATACTCCGGGTGGTATGTGCATTCTGGCAAAGGATGGCACGGATGATGAAGGCAGCATGAGTCAAATCAGCAATTATGGCAGGCAGGAAGAGGATGAAGGCGGAGGCTTGGGTAAAGGCTGTATTTTTACCGGGGATACGTTGTTCAGAATGAGTATAGGAAGGACAGACCTTGGAGCAGGTGACCAAGGGAAAATCATAGCGTCACTTAGACGGCTGATGAAGCTGGACGGTGCGCTTAAAGTATATCCCGGGCACGGGCCTTCGACGACGATCGATTTTGAGAGAAAGAACAATCCGTGGCTGTGATAATATTAATAACTTTTCACTTATAAAACTTTCGTAGTAATTCATAGATTATTCCATATTTATATTGCTAATTGCATATCTAAATGATAAAATACTTCTCAATTAAACAAATATTTACAAAAAAATAGACATAACAATATAGTAAATACTGTCACATAGTATCAAATACTGCAGAAGGTGGTGACATTTTAACATAATCTTATCTGATAATTATGATGATATTCCTACAAACACATCAAACAACATTTAAAAAACATTAGTTTTAAATTATATATAGGAGATGACATCGTGAAAAATTATAAACTTGCTAAAAAACTATTATCATTAGCTATTGCTTTACTGATGCTTTCTGTATCGGTTTTTCCGGCTATGGCTATAAGCGGAATGCCGGAGAACCAGGAGACCCCATTATCACAGGAACAAAAAGATCAAAGTGCTGTCCCGGACAATAGGAACAGCATCACTGTCCCACTTACGTTTGATGGCAGTATGCCGGATGCGTCACAGATAGTGGTAAAAAACAGTGATCCGGTAACTGCACAGATGCGTACTTTTGGATCAGCAGAGCCTAACAACAGTCAACCACGGAGTGTTGAAACAAAAATGAAGCGGCTTGACGGTAAATACAATGATATTAAGATGATTACCGCTGATATATATCAAAAGTTCATTCCTAATGGTGAAACAGGAAGAATATATCCGTTTTATACCATAATAAGCGGCAACATACCGGAAGGAGGCAACATTGGTGTAAGTTTTTGTGAAACAGAAGATGTCCAGAGTTCCAATGGAGAAAATTACACGCTAACTAACTTTGCTAATGAAGGCAAAACCTGTGACAAGGGAACATACTATCTTAGTATTAAGGATACCTATTCTTTAATGGATGGTGCAGACACAAAGGATTTTTATATAACCATATGGAAATTAAATGGCAGTGAAAAGGTTTATTTGTACCAATCAGAACGTGTAACCATCAGATACATGGATAATGAAACTTACAATACAACTGCATACGCGACTGACAAGTATCTAAGCATAAATGCAATGGATTCATATTTAAGCGTGAAAACACCCTATATGGAAGATGTATCAAATAAAAATGTTGAACTTAAATTGATCGATAGTAATGGTATTGTAGTTGGCAAGAGCCTTAACGAGCTTAACCCTGTTTCCACTTATTTAGAAAATGGAATTGATAACGAATATAATGCAGTATTTGGGCAGTATCATAACATTAAGACAAATTACCAGAGCTTCAACGGCAGGATTTACCGGGCCAATGAATGGAATACGGGTTTATATGGTATAAAGATTGCTGTTGATGGCATAGACGTAGCTACATATGACAATGTTATTGAGATCGTTGACGGTGTTGTGATAGAAGGCCTGTGGACTAATCTCGGTGGTTACCCTCCTGTGCAGGAAGGTGATAAGTATGCGTATATTGAACTACGAGCAGAAAAAGTGAATAAGGATGACTTTACGATAAGCATTAAGGATATAGATGGCAATATTATAGGCAGATCAACAGAAAGCAGATACAGTGAGTCCGATTCTTTCATTTATAAAGTTGCTCTTGATGGAAATAATACATTCTTAGAAAATAATGAGTATTTCATCGAGTGCGTTTCGGACAAGCCCTTATATTACAATAGCGACGATCAAAGAATGTATGTAAGTGAAGAGTGGTTTGATGTTTATGATTTAGTTCAAAAAGGGGATAAGGCGGAGTTCACATTGAGAGCAGTAAATCCCCCGGAAGGAACAGTTACTGCAGAATTGATAAGAAGAAGTTCAGGTGAGGAGGTTAGTATCAGTTCTAAGCTATGCAATTTTGAGGAAGTGACAACTCTCCGATTTGATGATGACTCCGGTAATATTTTATCTTTAGATGCCGGAGAATATGTATTGAGCTTTACATACGTAATGGATAGCACTCCTTTCGAGGATAGAGAGTATTTCTATGTTTACTCAAATAATAATGAACAATCACGTAAAGTACAGTATATGCATAATCCGTTTTTCTACATTACAGACACACGTATACCATTTGATATAGCTATCTCCAAGCAGGCATACAATATTACGGAGTCAACACAATTTGATGTAATATTGAAAGACAAGGCAGGTAATATCATAGGGACAGCCGATGATAACATGGTAGTATCAGATACTATAATTACTAATTGGAATAATAAAGAGAAAATTGATTCAAAAAAATTATCCGGAACAATATCTGTTAATGAAGGTATTGCACTTGAAGAAGGGTTATACAGTATAATCGTGGTAGTAGGTGGAAAGGATGAAATAAAAAATAGTATCAGCTGTATTACAAGTGAAAAAATATATGCAATCAGTAGCTATCCAGCCTTTGAAATTGGAGATTCCGGTATATCGATAGATGGCTACGTATATATGCTGAAAAAGGATAAACCATATGATGTTAATAAGTTCAGCTATAGTGTTACAGATTTGATGGGGAATCCTGTGAGTGTTAGTAAGCCGTCAGTAGAACACTATGATTATGATTATTCATATCAGGATTATTATGAAATAGACTCAGCAGTAAACAGCTCCATACCTGCAGCCTATTATAGGTTAAGCCTCCAGTATGACGGAAAGGATATATATGATATTGATAAACCTTCTGACACTATACTGGAAGGTTACAGCAGTATTGATGTAATCCCTGTACAAACGGAATTATCTAGTTGGTATGGATATGATACAGGTATCTATGGTGCCGAATTCAGTGGGAAAATGAATAACGCAGACATTGTAACTGCACTAATATATGATCCCGATAACAAGGTTGTGTTTAGTCCAATAAAGACTATAGCTCTTACAAGAAGTATCGAAATCACTAATCTGTATGCGTTAACAAGTAATGATCTTATTGGTTTGGAGGCAGATAAGGAGTACCTTGTTGTTATATTATTAAATGGCAATTTTATGTCTTCTTATGAATCCATCTTAGCTGCAAGAGATGAAAAGATTATACCGGTTACAGGCATTGGACTGTTTTATGATTCAATTGATCTCAAAGTCGATGAATCGAAACAGCTTGAGACAGTCATAACACCTGCGAATGCGACTAACAAGAAGGTCGCTTGGTCTTCGAGCAATACAGCGATTGCAACTGTAGACTCAAATGGAAATATTACCGGTATAGGGCCTGGTACTGCAGTAATCACGGCAACTACTGAGGATGGAGGCATAAAGATCAGCTGTAATGTCAAGGTATCGGCAAATGTTGCTACGCTGACGATTGATAAGCTTACATATGGCGATGAGGCAGCTACTGTTATTACAGCAGCAGGCAGTGTATATAATGTCGATGGGGCAAAGTACCCGCTGGATAAATCCATACCGCTGAGACTTACTTTGAATGGTACAAGGTACAATGCGGCAAAGGACTATGACTACGCAATTTCCATCAATAATCAGGTCCCATTTAAGAGCGGTTCATACAAAGGCGCTGATCTATTGAATGGTTTGACGCTGGATCTTGTGAGGGACAGCAAGCAGGCTGACGGAAATTATATTTATAAGGTGGTCATAACTGAAGGCACTACTCAGGTTGCTTCACTTTCATTTACACTCGCCATTTCAGGCACTCCCATACCTGTAAACGGTGTTTCTATTAACAAAGAAACCGTTAAAATAGAAGCAGGTCAGACATCTACGCTTCGAGCTACTATCACTCCGAGCAATGCAACGAACAAGAAGGTCACATGGACATCGAGTGATCCTATGGTTGCAGCTGTGGATCCGCAGACCGGTGCCGTTACGGCAGTCGGAGCAGGCGGTGCTGTTATTACAGCAACAACAGAGGATGGCGGCAAGACTGACACATGTATAGTTGATGTAACTATTGGTGTAGCAGGCACATTGAAATATGGCTCTGAACCTGCCCGCGGCGTATGGGTTTCACTATTTAGAGATAATGACTATATGGCAGGAAAGTATACTGATGCCGACGGTAAATTCAATATAGCAGGACTGACTATCGGCAGCTACAAAGTCCAGGCGTATAGCGGTGATAAGAAGTATATATCACTGAATCAGCAATTTGATGTTGAAAAGAATGACACCTCAATTACAGGTGTTAATGGATTTTTCAGTATTTATAACAATACAACTGATTTGACAATTAAAGTTGATAAGAAGTCAGAAGGTGGTGCAATAGGCTCACCATACCAGGTTGGTGTCTACAATTACGAGGCTGGTGTTTCTGAATGGGTATCTGATGATGGCTCAAGCGATACAATAGTATTTGAGGATATTCCTTATTTAGAGGGAGGCACTGAATATTACGTCTATCTTTGCACAGGTCAGGAACTGGGCTACTATTATGATTCAAGAGTAATTACTGCCAACAGTGCTCCTGCTACCTGCAATTTTGAAGTTCCGGTGACATACAGTATCAAAGGAAGTGTCAGGGACAACTTTGATATGCCGGTGATTTATACAAGTGTTACAGCAGATAACGGAGCTGAGTCCCGCTGGGTATATACTGATCAAGCTGGTAACTTCACAATATTCGGACTGTATAACGATGATTATACAGTTAGTATTGATGATTACAGGTATGCAACTACTTCTGCAGCTGTAACTGTTTCAGGTCCAGATACGATGCCGGTCAACCTTGTCGTACAAAAAGGAATGACTTTAACGGGCAGGGCGCATAAGGACGGAATTCCGGCAAATAAAGCATATGTTTATCTGACTGATGGCTCGGGTAATTGGGTGGCAAATGGATACTCAACCGGTAGTGATGGCTTTGCTTTTGAAGGAGCGATAAAAGCAGCTGGCACATATAAGCTGCATTTGTCAAGTGTGTACGATGGAAGAGCATATCAGAACTTCGTCAGTGAGCCTGTTGATATTACAGTAACGAATGAGGATATTGCAAAAGGCAGAATGAGAGTAGATGTTGCATACTCTAACCCTGTGAGTAAGTCTCAGATATTTACAGGCAGCGGAAATAATATTACTACCGATATAGGTGTTGTGCACAGCGGTTCTAATGTTAATCTTGTTGTAAAATACAAAAATAACGGAAATACACCAGTCGATGCTGAGTTTACGGCAGAGCTGCCCAATGGAGTCACGGTGGCTGACAGTAATAAGTTCAGCATTTCCGGTTTGCAGGCAGGCAAGTCAGGCCAGCAGACAATAGGATTGTTGATTGGAGATAGCGCTGATAACTATCTGAATATCTCTGTCAAGGTCAAAATGGACGGATTGGTTTTTGATTTCGGAACTGCCGGCCTGGAAGTAGCTAACATTACGATCAATGCACCAGGCGCAGTCAAACCGGTTGACAAGGTCAAGGTATACGGCGAAGCTACGGCAGGAAGCACAATAACAGTCAAAAATGCTGTTACAGGCGAAGTACTCGGGTCAGCTGTTCCAAACGGAAGATGGTACAGTGCTGAACTTAGGTCATTGCCGGAAGGCACATATGATATCGTAGCTGAAGCAGTAAATGGCACGGTGACTGCGAAATCATCAATAATCAGGATAGAATCAAAGGCCAATCAGATAACAATTAATAAAGTAATAGTCGATAGCTATAATTCATCGGATCTGCCTGTGAATGGAGTCGTTGGTGTAAGGGCATTCACGGCATGGGTTGGCTCGGATCTCAATGGACATGATATCGATCTTGCAGTACTGTTTGATAATAATGATTCAATCAGTAATGTGACATATCACTTCTCAGATATGAGCTTCACAGCAACCAGGGGTTCCAACGGATATTGGAAGGTAATCCTGACCGGTTGGAGCGGCGGCGGTCTGAAGACTATAACTGCAACTGTCAATACTACAGATGGACGCACGCTGACATATATAATTGCAGAGGTTACGATACTGATTGACCCAAGCGGAATTGTTAAGGATGCCGAAACCGGTGAAGGGCTTGCCGGAGTCACAATGATATGTGAGGTTCTGAATGGCAGCACATGGGAACAGTGGAATGCCGAGCTCTATGGACAGATTAATCCGCAGATCACCGATGCCAACGGTAATTACGGCTGGATGGTTCCTGCAGGAACATACAGGGTAAGGGCGTTTAAAGAGGGTTATGGCGCGGATATGAAGGACAATATTGTCATTCCCCCGGTTAGAACGGATGTTGATTTTGAGCTTACACCGAGTGTTCTTGTAAGCGGTATTGAACTAGACAAGAGCAGCGCATCTGTGACAGAGGGCGGCAATATAACTATTACTGCAACAGTCACTCCGTCAGATGCTGTCAACGCGGGCAACATTAAATGGACATCCAGCAATACGTCTGTTGCGACTGTTAACAACGGTGTGGTAAGCGGAGTGAGCGAAGGTACTGCTGTGATCAGCGCAAAGGCGGGTAGTAAGACTGCGAAATGCACAGTGACAGTTAACAAAGGCTCTTCCGGTACTGACAACGGAGGCGGAGATTCAGGCGGCGGTGGCGGTGGCGGTGGTCTCATACCTGCAGGACCTGTGGGACCTGTAATTGAGGTGCTTCCTGCAAATACAAACCCTGAAGTTAAAGCAGACAGTACCGGTAAGGCATCGGTCGGTAAGGATATGTTGGAGAATGTAGAAAAACTGACTGTTAAAGCAGAAGTTGAAATGATTTTTGACAAGACTGCTGTGGGAATCCTCAAAAACAGCAAGGCAGATCTGGAGATAAGTGTAACCAAGGCTGATACTTCAAAGCTTTCGGCCGAAGCAAGGAAACTTGTAGGTAACAGGCCAGCATATGAATTCAATATCAAGGCTGACGGAAAAGCGATAACAGATATGGGCGGAGGCCTTGTCAGCATAAAAATACCATACACGCTTAAGGCAGATGAGGATCCTGATGCTATCGTGATATACAGCATTGGCGCTGATGGAAAGGCAAGTATTATCAGCGGAGGCATATATGATCCTCAAACCAAATCTGTAACCTTCAAGACAAGTCACTTCTCTGTGTATGCAATTGGATATAATAAGAAGGAATTTACCGATGTACCTGGTTGGGCTGCCGACTATGTTTCTTTTCTTGCAGCGAGAGAAATAACAAATGGCAAGGGAGAAGGAAAATTCGGCTCGACTGACAACATCACAAGAGGAGAGTTTGTCACACTGCTTGCAAGAATAGCAGGCGTTGATTTGAGCAAGTATTCTGCATCAGGGTTTACAGATGTTGATAGCGGAGCATTTTATGCGGGGGCTGTCGGTTGGGCATCTGAGAACGGTATCACCAAGGGTACCGGTGATAATAAGTTCTCACCAAAAGCCAGCATTACACGTCAGGAAATGGCTGTAATGATACTGAATTTTGCTAAAGCCGTGAAGTTTGAATTGCCGAAGATAAATGATAAGGCACAGTTCGCGGATAACGACAAGATTAGCTCATATGCAGTTGAAGCAGCCTATGCTTTACAGCAGGCTGGTATCATTGAAGGCAGGACTTCGGTAGATGCTGCCGGCAAGGCAGGCAGGTTCTTCGCACCGAAGGATAATGCCACAAGAGCTGAAATAGCCAAAATACTTACTCTGGTTATAAAGGGTATGGCTAAGTAATTGTTTAGTGACTAATAAAAATATTGTCTTATTTGCGGAGCATCTTGAATAAAGGTGCTCTTTTTTATGAGGGAAAAAGCTGTTGAGAGCAGAAATTATTTTATGTTGAAGGGGCAACAGGATTTTTTGATGCCACAGCTTATTTGGAGAATTATGGTACGGAAAGTCCGTTTAACAAATTATTCAATGACTTCTATTTTACTATTAAGTAAGCTATAGTCGGTCAGTGTGTGGGACAGGGGGGACAGGTGCCTTGTCCCACTATTGACATCTGCATCCAATGTGATTAAAATAGAGATAACCTCTCGCCTTGACTCGCCAGTCTGACGAGAGTTTTATTTATTTATAGGAAATTGGGAAATATAGTTGCATAAACAGGAGGTTGCTATGAAGATTCAGGCACCAAAGGGAACACGCGACATCCTCCCTTCGGAAATACACAAGTGGCAATATGTCAGCAGCGTATTTGCAAAACATTGTGAAAGATTTGGATATAAAGAGATCAGGATACCTGTATTTGAACATACGGAGCTGTTCCAAAGAGGCGTCGGCGATACAACCGATATCGTCCAGAAGGAGATGTACACCTTCGACGACAAAGGCGGCAGGAGCATTACTCTCAGGCCTGAAGGTACAGCCGGAGTTGTCAGGAGCTACATAGAGAACGGCATGTCTTCTCTCCCAATGCCTATAAAGCTTTATTACGACATAACGGCTTACAGGTATGAAAACGTTCAGAAGGGGCGATACAGGGAGTTTCACCAGTTCGGCGTCGAAGCCTTTGGAGCTGCCGGACCGGAAATCGATGTTGAGATCATAAGCATCCTATATATGTTTTTTGAAAAACTCGGTCTCAGGCAAACCGGTCTGAATATTAACAGTATTGGCTGTCCTGAATGCAGGTCAGCATACCATGAAAAATTGAAGGATTTCTTCAGACCGAATCTGTCACAGTTTTGTGATGACTGTAAAAACAGATTTGAGAAGAATCCGCTTAGAATTATTGATTGCAAGAATGAAGGCTGCAAACGATTAATCGCAGGGGCGCCAAGACTTGTTGACAACTTGTGCGACGGCTGCCGAAGCCATTTCGAAGGGTTGAAGGCAGGCCTTGACAATCTGGGCATAAACTATAATATTGACCCGAATATTGTCAGAGGTCTTGACTATTATACGAGGACTGTTTTTGAATTTGTTTCGGAGAATGGCGGATCACAGGGCACGATTTGCGGAGGCGGCAGATATGACGGCCTTGTGGAGGAATGCGGCGGACCTGCCACACCGGGCATCGGATTTGCCCTTGGCGTTGAAAGGCTGCTGATGGAGCTTGACAGCCAGGGCATCATGATCGAGGAGCCGCCGGCGCCGGACATTTATATAGCGACATTGGGACAGAAGGCGGTGGATTTTGCGCAGCAGCTGGTCTACAAGCTCAGAGGGTTCAATGTCAGAGCAGAGACTGATTTGATGGGCCGCAGTCTGAAGGCGCAGATGAAGTATGCGGACAAGAGAGGCTTCGCTTTCACCATTGTTCTTGGTGATGACGAGATAGAAGCGGGTAAGGGAGTCTTGAAGGACATGAGGACTGGAGATCAGAAGGATGTGAGTCTGGAATCCATTGTCGACAGGCTGAAGAATTACGCAAAATAGCAGAGAATTAGACCAAACAGCTGAGAATAATGCTAAGCAACTAAGATTCAGGCGAAGCTGCTGAAGTATAACAGGAAGCTGCTGAGGTATCGCGGGAAGCTGCTGAAGTATAACAGGAAGCTGCTGAGGGTCATGCAGAGCAACTGATGAATCAGTGAAATGTATATTATTTGACAAGTAATTGTGGAAAAAAGTTGAAGGATGTATAATAATTTAGATAACAATCGCAGATAAGGATAGGTGTTGGCTTATGGGAGAGACGATTTACGGATTGAACAGGACTCACAGATGTACTGAGCTCAGTGCAGCGGATGTAGGCAAGAAAGTAACGGTCATGGGCTGGACCCAGAAACGCAGAAATCTCGGGAGCCTGATATTTATTGACCTCAGGGACCGGACGGGCCTGCTGCAGATAGTTTTCAACAACCTTATGGACAAGGCCGTTTTTGAAAAGGCTGAGAGCATTAGAAATGAATATGTCCTGGCAGTTGTCGGCGAAGTCGCAAGAAGAGCTCCTGAGGCGATAAATCCGTCCATGAAAACCGGCGAGATCGAGATAATTGCTTCCGAGCTTAGGATATTGAGCAAGTCGGAAACACCGCCGATGCATATAGAAGAGGATTCGGAAGTCAATGAGGCTATGAGGCTCAAGTACAGATACCTTGATCTGAGAAGACCCGACATGCAGGCAGGCTTGATGCTGCGTCACAGGGTCGCAAAGATCGCCAGGGATTATTATGACAGCAATGGATTTTTGGAAATAGAGACTCCCATGCTGATAAAGAGTTCTCCTGAGGGAGCAAGAGATTATCTGGTACCCAGCAGAGTCCATCCAGGGAAATTTTATGCGCTGCCCCAGTCTCCCCAGTTGTTTAAACAGCTGCTGATGGTGTCAGGCTTCGACAGATACATACAGATCGTTAAATGCTTCAGGGATGAGGATTTGAGAGCCGACAGACAGCCTGAGTTTACCCAGATCGACCTGGAGATGTCCTTTGTCAATGTGGACGATGTGCTGACTCTCAATGAAGGATTTATTAAGAAGGCTTTCAAGGAAGCACTGGATGTGGAGCTTGAGACTCCGTTCCTTAGAATGCCTTACAGCGAGGCTATGGACAGGTTCGGGTCAGATAAGCCGGATATGCGTTTTGGCATGGAGCTTATGAATGTTTCCGATCTGGTTGCAGGTTCAGGCTTCAAGGTGTTTGCAGATGCGGTGGCAAACGGTGGCAGCGTTCGCGCCATAAATGCGAAGGGCTGCGGTAAATTCAGCCGCAAGGAGATCGACAGCCTGGTTGAATTTGTCAAGACATACAGGGCTAAAGGCATGGCCTGGATCGTAGTGGATGAGAACGAGGTCAGGTCGTCTATAGCAAAATTCTTCAGCGATGATGAAATGAAGGTACTGCTCGATAAGACCGGCGCAGAGCCCGGAGACTTGATCTGCTTTATCGCTGACAAAAACGAAGTGGTTTTTGATTCGCTTGGAGCGCTGAGGGTTGAGATCGCAAAGAGGCTTGGCATTTTGAACAATAGCGAATTTAAGTTCCTTTGGGTGACGGAGTTCCCGCTGCTTGAGTATGATGAGGAGGAGAAACGCTGGGTGGCGAAGCACCATCCGTTTACTTCGCCTATGGATGAGGATATGGAGTACTTGGAAAGCGATCCCGGCAGAGTCCGCGCAAAGGCTTATGATATTGTGCTCAACGGTACGGAGCTTGGCGGAGGCAGCATCAGGATCCACATGCAGGAGCTGCAGTCGAGGATGTTCAAGCTGCTCGGATTTTCCGAGGAGGAGGCTTGGGCGAAGTTCGGGTACCTGCTCGAGGCGTTCAGGTATGGCGTCCCGCCGCACGGTGGTATGGCCTACGGCCTGGACAGGATGATCATGCTGATGGCCGGCAAGAGCAGCATCAAGGATGTTATTGCGTTCCCGAAGGTGCAGAACGCTTCGGACCTGATGACCAACGCGCCGGATGTCGTTGAACTGAAGCAGCTCGAAGAGCTGCATTTAAAGGTGACTGAGTAGAAATAAGGCAATTGGGACATAGAGAATTGAGTGCAGGAAAGTGAAACACGGGGTCAGAAACATGGGTCAGGCTTTACGCTTCACTTTTGGGAAGCAAAGGAACCGTCCCCGTGCTTCCGGAGGGAAGCAAAGGAACCGTCCCCGTGCTTCCGGGTGATTGGAGGAGAGAATTACGGAGCAGGAAAAAAAGAAGAAAAGCGAGATTTTGGATTGGTTATTACATATTGGTATTGCGGTTATTGTTGGAGTGCTCATTGTTACGTTTGTTGTTCAGAGAACCATCGTACATGATATTTCAATGGAGCCAACGCTGACCGAAGGTGACAATCTGTTTGTGGAGAAGCTGAGCCACCGCTTCGGCTGGCTTAAAGGCGGCGACATTATTGTCTTTAAGTCTCCCGATGCCGATATACTGCTAATAAAGCGGCTTGTCGCCGTTGAGGGCGACAGGTTGGAGGTCAGAGATGGTAAGGTTTATGTAAACGGTGAAATTTTTCTGATAGGTCTTTCGGATGAACCGGAGACACCGCAGGGAGACCTGCCGGAGTATACTGACCTTACAGTGCCGGAGGGCATGGTGTATCTGCTCGGCGACAACAGGCCTTACAGCCATGACAGCACGGAGTTCGGACCCGTAGATGAGAAATGGATAACCGGCCGTGCTTTGTTCAGAATATATCCGTTCAACAGATTCGGTGCAATTGACTGAATAATCGTTTGAATCATGAGGCATAAAAGTATCAATCTGCAAATTGATACTTTTATTTTTTTTAAATTGTGCTAATATAAATGTCAAAGCAAAAGAATAAAAAATTCAGCAGATAAAGACAATTTAGTAAAAATTGCGTAATGTCTGATGTGATAAAATAATTTAGGTTTTGACGAAATGATTTTGGGAGATCATATGAAAAGACTTTTACATCTGGGCCTTGATGTGGGCTCGACAACTGTCAAGCTTGTTGTGCTGGATAGCAGCGATAAGGCAGTCTACAGCAAATATCAGAGACATTTTTCAGATATCAGGAATACTATCTATCAGCTGGTCGATGAGACCTGCGCAATGTTTGAGGAGGATGACCTGACGGTTACGCTGACGGGCTCCGGAGGCATTTCTGTGGCGCAATGGCTCGGACTGCATTTTGAGCAGGAGGTTGTGGCAGCTACAGGTGCGATCCAAAAAATTATTCCTCAGACAGATGTGGCTATCGAGCTTGGCGGTGAGGATGCCAAGATCACGTTTTTCCGGGGCGGCATAGAGCAGCGTATGAATGGTACCTGCGCCGGCGGCACAGGAGCCTTTATCGATCAGATGGCTTCACTGCTGCAGACGGATGCTGCCGGGCTCAATGAGCTTGCGAAGGGTTATAGTGTCATTTACCCGATTGCAGCCAGGTGCGGAGTTTTTGCAAAGACTGACATACAGCCTCTCCTGAATGAAGGAGCTGCAAAAGAGGATATCGCTGCATCGGTTTTCCAGTCCGTGGTAAACCAAACCATAAGCGGATTGGCATGCGGCAGGCCTATCAGAGGCAATGTGGCCTTTCTTGGCGGTCCGTTGTATTTTCTTTCCGAGCTGCGGAAAAGATTCGTAGAGACGCTGGGATTAATGGATGATCAGATTATTTTCCCGGAAAATTCACAGCTTTTCGTAGCAGCGGGAGCGGCTTTGAATTCCAGGCAAACTAAACCTATGAGCTTCAAAGATCTGCGCAGCAAGCTGCCGGCAATAAACACGGTCAATGTCAAGGAGGTTGAGCGACTCAATCCTCTGTTCAAGGATGAGATTGAGCTGGGAGAGTTCAACCGCAGGCATTCCAGGCATACCGTAAGGAGAAAGGCTCTGGAATCCCATCATGGACCATGCTATCTTGGCATTGATGCAGGCTCTACTACTACCAAGCTTGCACTGACTGACTCCGAAGGCGCGCTGATGTATTATCACTATGGCAGCAACAGAGGAAGCCCGCTCAAATCAGTTATTAAAGAAATGAAGAAGCTGTATGCAAAAATGCCCGCAGACAGCTATATTGCCAATTCGACAGTTACAGGCTATGGCGAGGGCTTGATCAAGGCGGCGCTGCATGTGGATCTCGGGGAGATCGAGACAATCGCCCATTACAAGGCGGCAGAGTATTTTCTGCCCGGTGTGGAGTTCATACTGGATATTGGCGGTCAGGATATGAAGTGCATGCAGGTGAAGAACGGCGTGATCGACAACATTATGCTCAATGAAGCGTGTTCATCGGGCTGCGGTTCTTTTATCGAGACCTTTGCCAACTCCCTTAATATGGAGGTGGAGGCTTTTGCAAAGGAAGCTCTGCTGGCGAAAAATCCTGTCGATTTGGGTTCCAGGTGCACGGTTTTCATAAATTCGAGGGTCAAGCAGGCCCAGAAGGAAGGAGCCTCCGTAGGCGATATTTCCGCAGGTCTGTCGTATTCGGTGATAAAGAATGCGCTGATGAAGGTCATTAAGATCCGCGATCCCAGGGAAATCGGGAAAAAGATCATCGTGCAGGGCGGCACGTTTTATAATGCCGCCGTGCTGAGGAGCTTTGAGCTGATTTCCGGCAGGGAGGCCGTCAGGCCTGACATAGCAGGCATCATGGGTGCGTACGGCGCGGCGCTGATTGCGCGGGATCGCAGTGCCAAGGACCGGAGGAGCGGCATCATGGGAGCTGCCGATCTGGAGGGGTTCCAGACGGAGATCACGATGCGGCGCTGCGGTAAGTGCAGCAACAATTGCCTGCTGACGATAAACAATTTTACCGGCGGAAAGATATTTGTGACGGGAAATCGCTGCGAGAGGGGAGCCGGCGGTGAAATCCGCAGAGAAGATGTTCCCAATCTCTTCGATTATAAATACAGGCTGCTGAATTCCTACAAATCGCTTGATGAGAAGGATGCGGTACGCGGTGTCATAGGTATGCCAAGAGTCCTGAATATTTACGAGAATTACCCGTTCTGGCATACGTTTTTTACACAGCTGAAGTTCAGGGTTGTGCTTTCACCCCGATCGAGCAGAAAAATATATGAGATGGGCATTGAGACAATGCCGTCGGAATCAGTTTGTTATCCTGCAAAGCTGGTGCACGGTCATATTATGAGCCTTGTACAGAGCGGAGTTAAGCACATTTTTTATCCATGTCTGCCGTACGAGAGGAAAGAGGATAAGAATGCGGACAATTGCTACAACTGCCCAATAGTGACCTCTTATTCCGAGGTGATCAGGACGAATATGGAGGTGCTTGAGGAAAAGCACATCAATTTCATGAACCCATTTCTGCCCTATTATGACAAGGTGCGTCTTGCAGAAAGACTGTTTGAGGAATTGAAGGGCTTTGGTCTGTCAAAGACAGAAGTAAAGGCTGCGGTCAATAAGGCATGGGAGGAAGATGAGCGGTTCAAGGCAACTGTCAGGAAGAAGGGCGAGGAAGTACTGGCGCAGCTTGAGAAGACAGGCGCAAAGGGTATTGTGCTGGCAGGAAGGCCGTATCATATAGATCCTGAGATCAACCACGGCATCCCAAATCTTATCACGGAATTCGGTATGGCGGTGCTTACTGAGGATTCTGTTTCACATATGGCTGAAGCAGCCAGGCCTCTTCGCATAGTTGATCAATGGATGTATCATACAAGGCTTTACGCAGCCGCGACCTTTGTCGGGACGAGGAATGACCTGGAGCTGGTCCAGTTGAATTCCTTCGGCTGCGGACTCGATGCAGTTACAACTGATCAGGTGCAGGAGATCCTCCATGCAACCGGAAAGATATATACGGTCCTTAAGATCGATGAAATAAGCAATCTCGGCGCAGCAAGGATCAGGCTCCGTTCACTGAAGGCAGCGATGGAGGAGAGGGACAGAAACGGGTACGAGCATACGGATGATTTGTACAGCTTTAGCAAGGTGCCCTTTACTGATGAAATGCGAAGCAGACATACCATTCTTGCGCCGCAGATGTCTCCGATACATTTTCAGTTCGTGGAGACGGCTTTCCGAGAGTCGGGTTATAATTTGGAGGTGCTGCCTTCCGTTGACAGGGGAGCAGTTGACGAGGGTTTGAAGCATGTCAATAATGATGCATGCTATCCGTCCATACTCACGACAGGTCAGCTGGTGGAGGCATTGAAGTCGGGCCGTTATGACACGAACAACGTTTCTGTGATCATTTCCCAGACCGGGGGCGGCTGCAGGGCTACAAATTATATAGGTTTTATAAAGAAGGCCTTGAAGGATGCGGGCTTTGCCCATGTGCCGGTGATATCGCTCAATGCGCTGGGACTGGAGAGCAATCCCGGGTTCAGGATAACACCAAGTCTGCTGAACAAATCGCTGATTGCGTTGGTTTACGGTGATTTACTTATGCGTGTCCTTTACAGGGTGAGGCCTTATGAAAAAATAAAGGGTTCCACCAACCTGTTGTATGAAAGCTGGGTAGAGCGCTGCAAGGAGTCTGTCAGAAGCGGGAAGCACAGCGTATTTAGGCGCAATATCAGGCAGATAGTTGAAGACTTTGACAGATTGGAACTGAAGGATGTGCAAAAGCCTCGTGTCGGCCTGGTTGGGGAGATCCTGGTAAAATTCCACCCAACTGCTAATAACGATGTGGTGGATGTTATAGAAAAAGAGGGCGCGGAGGCTGTAATGCCCGATTTGATCGACTTTTTCCTATACTGTGCCTTTGGTGCGAATTTTAAGCGCAGGTATCTGGCAGAAAGGTTTATAGTCAAGCTTGCCAACAACCTGGCTATATTGGGAATCGAATATTACAGGAAGTATATGAAGAGGGTGCTTGCCGCCAGCAAGCGGTTCGACCCGCCATCATCCATATATAAGCTTGCAGCAAAGGCATCGCATGTGCTTTCCCTTGGCAACTGCACAGGAGAGGGATGGTTCCTGACTGCCGAGATGATCGAGTTAATCGAGGAGGGCGCGGCAAACATCGTCTGCATGCAGCCCTTTGCCTGCCTGCCCAACCATGTAACGGGCAAGGGCATGATCAAGGCGCTGAAGAGGAAATTCCCCAATGCAAATATCGTGCCGGTTGACTATGACCCCGGCGCCAGCGAGGTTAATCAGCTAAACCGAATCAAGCTGATGCTTGCTGCTGCATTCAGGAATATGGGAGCCATCAGCAATACAGTGGCGGAATTCAATATGGCTATATCAGAGAGTGCTGCCGCCGCTGATGCGTCAAGCACCAGCCATCCGGTTAATATTTCCGGTCAATCAACTGACAAATAAAAACTGCTTGGTATGCTATATAGTTCATTTTTTCATAATCATGACCACCCGCTTAGCGGGTGGTTTGTTCTAGCCCTATAAGGGCATGTTACCTGCTTAAGCCTTAAGGCTTACTGAATAGTTTGCCAACCGCATTATATTTACTCGCAACCGCTAAAGCGGTTGGCTACTTGCTCTTTTTTACCTGCTCACCCGTAAACGGGTCCATGTACTCTTTGATACTTATTTGATCTGTTGCTATGTCGTCCTGTAGCTGATTCTTTATATACTCCTCTATTTTCTTCGCATTCTTTCCTACTGTATCAACAAAATAACCCCTACACCAGAAATGTCGGTTACCGTACTTGTATTTCAAATTGGCAAACCTGTCGAATATCATCAACGAACTTTTCCCTTTTAAATATCCGACTATCTCTGATACACTGTATTTGGGTGGTATCCGTACAAGCATGTGTATATGGTCTTTGCAACACTCCGCTTCGATTATCTCTATTCCTTTTCTATCGCAGAGTTCTCTTAGCATTTTCCCTATTTCTTGCTTTATCTTCCCATATATTACTTGCCTGCGGTACTTCGCTGCAAATACTATGTGGTATTTGCATTCCCATGTTGTATGTGCTAAAGTATTTTTGTCCATTAGGACCCTCCTTTGTTGTTTAATGTGGTTGGCAAACCTACACTATTCTAACATTGGAGGTTTTCTTTATCTACTTGAAGCTAAAGCTCCTTGGTTCCCCCGGTAGAACCGGGGGTTTATTTGTTGATACAATAAAAAGCAGGTACGTTTAGTACCCGCTTTTTGTATTTTGCTGTAGCTTGTTAGCTGCGGCAGTATTACCTGCGACGTGGCTTTTTGGATTTCATGCTGGCCTGCTTGGCATTATGCTTCTTAATTGAAAAGGTCATTGCCAGAGCAATAGCTCCGAATATAACTATAATAGCTATAAAATAATAGGCTTGAAAAGGCATCTCGTCTTCACCTTTCTATAGTTTTTTTGGACATAACAATTATATCTGTTGCATGTTATGTAATGCAAGCTGTTATTAATTTTTTCTTCAGCATTTTTTTGGTTCATTATGGTTATTCTCATTACGTCATTTTTTATGGTTCAAAAGTCATATTGCATGTGATTGTTTGAATATGATTCTATATATACTTTTACAAACGATGCTGTTTAATACAGCAAACGGAGGAAAAATGAATACCAATCACAAGCAAAAACCTTTTGATAAACTATTGAAAAAATCTGCAAAGGCTGTCTTAACTGTATTTTTAGCAATTTTTGCGGTTGTGGCGGGCGTCCAGGCAGGCAATCTATTGTACAAGCTTGATTTTAATATAATTAAGAGTATCGATCCTAATAATTTCAAGAATCTTATCAGTTTATCCATTCCTATTGTTGAATCAGTTTATAACAGCGGAAAATCCAGTGTTTCGTTCTCCGGAGAAGTCAAAGAATTATTTACCAAGGTATTTGATTTCGATCTGGATTCACCCGCTTCGATTTTAAATGCACAATCACCGATATTCAAGAGCTACTATAAAGTACAGTCGCTGAAAAAATCAAGTATGGCCGACAAGGCACTCTCCGGGCAGAGCGTTGCGCCGGGCGGCGTAAACGCCGGCAGTCAGTCAAACGGCGGAAACGGCAGCAGTAGCGGCGGAACGGGCAATGGAAGCAACGGTGGTGATGTTACAGGTAATGGCACTGGCGACAGGAACAGTGGGGACGGTATAGAGACTGGGAATAACAACAATGGTACAGAGAGCGGGAATGACGGGGACGATGGAGCAGGCAATGGAACAGGCAATGCAAATGAGACGGGTGACAAAACAGGCAACGATAGCGCCGGTGCGGGAAGCAATGAATCAAACAAGGATCCAAGCGGAGACAGCCTGATTGCAGGACAATTGGATGGTACTCCTGAAAGCAGCATGAGTATTGGTACAGAGTATGGCTTTAGCTATAACTCAGCTATTACAGGTCAGAAAAGTAACAGCACAGGTCAGAATAATAATGCAGGCGGAGTAAATAACAACTCAGGCGGATTGAACCAGGGAAGCCAGCAGCCAGGGAGCCAAGGCGGCAATAATCAGCCAGGACAGGGGGTTCAGCCGATAAGCAGTGTGGCTCTCGAAATTGAGGATGAAAAAGATGGGGATGAAAAAGAGACTGTTGAGCTTAATAAAATACAAATCAAGAACTTCACAAAGCACAAGATAGATATCGCAAAGCTGCTGAAGGAGCCTCTCAACATCAACCTATCGAAGAAAGGTCCTAAAGTGCTGATTTATCACACACATACCACCGAAAGCTACGTATTGAAGGAGGCCGACCTGGGCAAGAAAGACGTACCAAGCTTCAATACTAATCCAAAGTATAATGTGGTGAGAGTCGGAGAGGAACTGACACAGAACCTGGAGAAATACGGAATAGAAACCCTTCATAACGGTACTGTGCACGATAAAGTGCATGATGCTGCCTATGGTGCATCGATAAATACATTGCAAAGCTATAAGAAGAGTTACCCCTCAATACAGGTATACATTGATATTCACAGAGATGCAGTTGGTAGTGATCAACCCAAGCTTCGCATGACAAAGGAGATAAACGGAAAGAATTGTGCCCAGATCATGTTTGTTGTCGGCGCAGATGGAGTACTGCCGCATCCGCAGTGGAAGGAGAACCTGAAATTTGTTCTGAAGCTGCAGCAGAAGCTGAACGAAAAATATCCCGGGCTAGCCAAACCGGTTCGGATCGTTGCAAAACGTTATAATCAGCAGATATCGAACAATGCTATCCTTATCGAGGTCGGAGGTGACGGGAACCTGCTGGGTGAATGCATCGAAACCACAAAATACCTTGCTGAGATCCTGAATGATGTAATGAAGGACAAATAACTGGTTATAATAAAGAAAATGCGTTGCTACTGCAGCACGGTTCCTGATATACGGAGGTCATGGCTTGAGCAGGGTAGAGTTGTACAAGACAAAAAGACAAAGACGGCAAAGGTGTTTTGCAGCTATAATATTGTTTGTTTTTTTGCTCACCGCAGGCATTCTGACTGTGGATCAGGTCACAAATAACCTTGTTTCAGGACAACGTGGATTTTCAATAGCCGCATTTGAAATTCACGATAACTATCTGGAAATAACTTTTATGAACCGCACATTCTGTATAAATACCGAGTATATGAACCGCGACCTCGAAAGGCTCCGCCAACTTTTTTGAAACAGGGGACGGTAGCTTGCTGCACTTCGTGGAAAGGACTTCATTTTCTGATCTGAAAAAGCGGCAGTTCTCTGTTCCTGCATCTACCAGCTTGGGCGCGACGGCTCGGCTCGCTGGCTCGTCATACCAACTGCAAGAATACAGATTCAAGCAGCTCATGTGTTTTATATTTCGCATGTTTGTAAATTTTTATTGAAAAAATATATAATTATTATATGATATTAGTGAGCTTGTACACTATATTGTAATGCAATTGATTTAACTGCAGGCAGTTTGTGAGGCATGGAATAAACGTGTCCACGGGGAAGATTGAAACAAATAGATGTAAAATTTCATTAATTTAAACTAAAAGGAAGGTTGGATAGAAAATGAGTACACCACTTGTATTGGATGGAAAAACTTTGGCTAAAAGCATAGAACAGGAGCTGTCGGCAAGGGTACAGAGGATAAAGGAGAAAACCGGCACGATCCCTGTCCTGGCAACGATTATCGTGGGAAATGATCCCGCGTCTGTTACATATGTGAAAATGAAGGGTAATGCCTGCAAGAGAATCGGTATGGACTCCCTGAAGGTTGAATTGCCGGAGGAGACTACAACACAGCAGCTGATAGACAAGATCCAGGAGCTGAACAGGGACGAAAACGTTCATGGCATTTTATTGCAGCATCCGGTTCCGGGGCACATAGATGAAACAGCCTGCTTCAATGCTATTGACATATCGAAGGATGTTGACGGAGTCAATACGAATACATTCGGCAGAATGACGATGCAGCTGGATTCATTCAAGTGTGCGACTCCATACTCCATAATGACCATATTGAAGCACTACAACATACAGCTTGAGGGCAAAGAGGCTGTTGTCATTGGCAGAAGTCCGATACTCGGCAAGCCTGTTGCTATGATGCTGTTGAATGAAAACGCAACTGTCACGATATGCCATTCCAGGACAAAGGATCTGCCAAGTATAGTAAAGAGGGCAGATATAATAGTAGCAGCTGTCGGCAAGCCGTTATTTGTCAAAGCTGATTGGGTGAAAGAGGGCTGCGTTCTGGTGGATGCAGGCTACAATGAAGGAAACGTTGGAGATATAGACCTTGAAAATGCAATAAGCAAATGCTCAGCATACACACCTGTTCCGGGAGGAGTCGGTCCGATGACTATCAATCGGCTGATATACCAGACGGTTGAGTCGGCGGAGAAGAAGTTCGGGATCGCGTAGATAGAGGCACGGGATCGTGTAAAAAGAAATTCGGGATTGTGATATACCGAAACAAAAGAACTGTCCCCATGTTTCTCTTTATTTTGAATTGGGCTGATGTTATAATTGTTTTTGCATTTATTGAGGTTTTTCTGCCAAACTAATATAGACAAGGGGAAGAATTGATGTCAGGCAGCAGACAGGATAATATAAGGAATTTTTGCATAATAGCGCATATAGACCACGGCAAATCAACGCTTGCCGACCGTTTGATACAGATGACAGGCGTGCTTACCCAGAGGGAAATGCAGGAGCAGGTCCTTGACACCATGGATATAGAACGCGAGCGGGGAATCACTATCAAGGCTCAGGCAGTCAGGATGGTGTACAAGGCGGCTGATGGACAGGAGTATATTTACAATCTGATAGATACTCCCGGGCATGTGGACTTCAACTATGAGGTCTCAAGGAGCCTTGCAGCCTGTGAAGGCGCAATACTGGTAGTGGATGCGGCTCAGGGAATAGAGGCACAGACACTGGCCAATGTATATCTGGCGTTGGAGCATAATCTTGAGATATTGCCGGTTATAAATAAAATAGACCTTCCCAGTGCTCAGCCGGAGCATGTGAAGAAAGAGGTCGAGGATGTGATCGGGCTTGATTGCAGCGAAGCTCCGGAGATATCAGCCAAAAACGGAATAAACATAGAAGCGGTCCTTGAACAGATCGCAAAGCATGTACCGTCTCCAACTGGCAATGAGGACGAGCCTTTGAAGGCGTTGGTCTTTGACTCGTTCTATGACAGCTACAAGGGAGTAATAGTTCATATTCGGGTCAAGGAAGGCGCTGTGAAGCCCGGTGATACTATTCGAATGATGTATACAAAGAAGGAATTTGTCGTTACTGAGGTCGGTTATTTCAGACCCGGCCAATATGTTCCCTGCGACGGTCTTTCTGCCGGCGATGTGGGCTATATATCCGCCAGTATTAAAAACGTTCGGGATACCAGGGTCGGCGATACCGTTACACTGGCGGACAGGCCGGCTGCAGAACCGCTGCCCGGATACAAGAAGGTCCAATCCATGGTTTTCTGCGGGATCTATCCGGCGGACGGCGCGAAGTACGGCGATTTGAGAGATGCGCTCGAGAAGCTTCAGCTAAATGATGCAGCCTTGACATTTGAAGCGGAAACATCAGTTGCACTGGGGTTCGGCTTCAGATGCGGCTTCCTTGGGCTTTTGCATATGGAGATAATTCAGGAGCGCCTGGAGAGAGAATATGATCTGGACCTTGTAACGACTGCGCCAAGTGTTATTTATAAGATTACAATGACGGACGGGCAGGTACTGAATATCGATAACCCGACAAATCTGCCTCCGATTACAGCTATTGATAAAATGGAAGAGCCGATAGTCAAAGCGACAATAATGACTCCCATCGATTATGTGGGCAGCATAATGGAGCTTTCACAGGAGAGGCGCGGTGTTTACAAGGATATGTCATATCTGGATGAAACGAGGGTCATTCTGACATATGAGCTTCCTTTGAATGAGATAATATATGACTTTTTTGACGCGCTGAAATCCAGAACAAAGGGTTATGCCTCATTTGACTACGAGCTGCTTGGGTACCAGGAGTCGGATCTTGTCAAGCTCGATATCCTTCTTAATGGAGATGTTGTCGATGCATTATCTTTTATTGTGCATTCCGAGAAGGCCTACACGAGAGGGCGCAGGATTGCTGAAAAGCTGAAGGATTCCATTCCGAGACAGCAGTTTGAGATACCGATCCAGGCATGTATAGGCGGTAAGATTATTGCAAGGGAAACTGTCAGGGCGTATAGGAAGGACGTATTGGCCAAGTGCTATGGAGGAGATATCTCAAGAAAGAGGAAGCTCCTTGAGAAGCAGAAGGAAGGCAAGAAGCGTATGCGCCAGGTGGGTTCGGTCGAAGTGCCTCAGGAAGCGTTTATGAGCGTGCTTAAGCTGGATTAACGGAGATGGTGAACATATGAATGATAGTATTGGTGTATATATTCATATACCTTTTTGTAAATCTAAATGTTATTATTGCGATTTTAATTCTTATTCCGGCAGGGAACACCTTGCCGGTTCTTATATTAAAGCCCTTGAGGAAGAGATCACAGCAAGGAGCGCTATCATTGGCAATCGTCGTGTAAGCTCTATATTCGTGGGCGGCGGTACTCCGTCGCTGGTTGAACCTGATTATATAAGGGGTGTGCTGGAGGTTTGCTCAAAGTACCTTAACATTGCTAAGGATGCTGAAGTAAGTATGGAAAGCAATCCGGGCACACTTAATTTTAATAATCTCAGGCAATACAGGAAGATGGGGATCAATCGCCTGAGCATAGGGCTGCAAGCGTGGCAGGACAGCCTTTTAAAGAGTATCGGCAGAATACATGACAGGCAGCAGTTCATTGATAATCTGAACGCTGCTGTCGAGGCCGGGTTTGATAATATCAACGCCGATTTGATATTCGGTCTGCCTGGGCAGAGATTTGAGGAGTGGGTTGAGACTCTGGAGGCTGTGACACAATGGAAGAAAGCACATGGACTGTCCAACGGGTTCATGGCGCAACGGCAGGAAGTGCTGAAGCACATTTCATGCTACAGCCTGAAAATTGAAGAGGGCACAGTGCTGGGCGACAGGCTTGAAGCAGGTACGCTTGTTCCTGTGGATGATGAGCTGGACAGGCAGATGTATCATTATGCTGTTGAATATCTTGCAAGCAAGGGCTACAGGCATTATGAGATATCTAACTTCGCATTCCCGGGCTATGAGTGCAAGCACAACCTGATTTATTGGAAAGCAAGGGAGTATGCAGGTTTCGGGGCAGGGGCCCACTCATACCTGGACGCTGTAAGGTTCAGCAACGTCAGTGATATCGAGCAGTACATAATGGCTGTTGGATGTATGAACAATGATGCATGTAATGGCAGTCCGGATCAATTAGCAGGCAGCTATGCTGGAGCGGCAGATAGTCAGGTTAGGGCAGTTAGGCTGTTTGAAGATGAACAACGGATAGACAAGGCTGACTCCATGACGGAATTTATGATACTTGGCTTGAGACTGACCGAAGGAGTCACTTCGGTTGAGTTTACAGAGCGGTTTGGAGAGAGCATTGAGGCGGTTTATGGCGACAAGCTGGATAAATTGGTACGAAAAGGCCTTGTTTCAGCCGAAAAAAACCATGTCCTCAGGGATTGCGTGACGTACAAGCTGACTAAACTAGGTCTTGATTTGGGAAACATCGTTTTCGTCGAGTTTATTTGAGCACACATCAAATACAAACGAAAAATTTTCTTTTAACCGAAGTGGTATAATCTTGACAAAAAAATTCCAAGGTGGTATTTTTAATATATGTTAGCACTCGTCATCTTTGAGTGCTAACAAACAAATAATTATAATGTTACGTATATATAATAAGATATGATAGTAGACTGGCTATTTTTTCAGGGGTGTATGAGATGATAATGGATGAGAGAAAAAAGCGAATACTTCAGGCTATCATCGACGATTACATTGATACAGCCGAACCAATAGGATCAAGAACGATTGCCAGAAAGCACGAGCTTGGCCTGAGTTCTGCGACGATCAGAAATGAGATGGCCGATCTCGAGGAAATGGGTTATCTTGCCCAGCCTCATACTTCAGCAGGAAGGATACCGTCGGATAAGGGATACAGGCTATATGTCGACAAGCTGATGCCGGCGCATGCTTTAAAGGCGGAGGATATTGAAAAGCTGAGGTCAGAAATGGAATTGCGGATAAATGAACTCAGCCAGCTTTTGAGACAGGCCTCGGCGGTTTTGTCGCGGTTCACCAAATATACGTCAATGGCGATATCGCCTCAGCTCAAGGCCAGCACGATCAAAGCCATACAGGTGGTGCCCATAGAACCCGGCAAGGCTTTGGTGATCGTAGTGAACAATGCTGACATTGTCCGCAACGGACTGGTTAAGATATCGGAGTATATCAAGCCGGAAGCACTTATAAAGATATCAAATATTCTGAATAATAAGCTTTCAGGGCTTGCGATACAGCAGGTAAATCTCCATATAATCAAGGATCTCGAGAGGGAGACAGGAGTACCCGGGGAAATATTGATGCCGATACTTGACGGCGCCGCAGACTGCATTGAGCAGATAGACAATCAGGAAGTATATGTGGAGGGAACCACCAATATACTGAATTACCCTGAGTTCAGGGATGTGATGAAGGCGAGGGAGTTTATGAACATGATCGATGAAAAAACGTCGATCAGCAGAGCTTTGCTTGACAATGTCGATCCGGACGGAATCTCGGTGAGGATTGGTACGGAAAACGACCTTTCGTGCATAAAGGACTGTAGTATAATCACAATAAATTATAATATTGCGGACACTTTAAGCGGCACTATAGGAATAATTGGGCCAACAAGAATGGAGTATCCGAAAGTGATATCCTCATTGAGGTATGTCAGAAAAATAGTGAGTGATGAAATCAGCAGGCTCATGGGGCAGGAACCGGGTTCAGGTTAATTGCCTGGTACCGGACTTGGGATATTGGCATTGAACTGCGGATAAAAGCACCGGACCCGAATTAACAGCACCGGCGGCGCATGGCACCTGACAGCAGATGGTTAGCGCCGGAAGGGAAAAAAATAATTGATCAAAGGATGAGTAGAAGAAATGAGCGAAAAGAAACATCATAAGCAGACGGAAGAATTCAAACCGGAGAATGCAGCCGAAGTCGATACCCATATTGCAGACGGCGGCGAAGCAGCAGATAAAGAGAGCACCGAGGCAGTCGGCTCAGCCGGGGATGAAAAGGCAGCAAAGAACGAACTTGACACAGTGAGAAAGGAATTGGAAGATAAAACCAGGAAATGTGAAGAGTATCTGGACAAACTTCAAAGAACAGCCGCAGAGTTTGAGAATTTTAAAAGAAGATCAGTAAAAGAGAAGGAAGCACTGTATATCGACGCTGTCAGCGATGTGATCGGCTCATTCCTGCCGGTCATCGATAATGTGGAGAGAGCATTGCAGGCAATTTCTGCCGATAGCTCCGCTCAGTCGCTGAAGGACGGCGTTGAAATGGTGTTCAAACAGTTCGTGGATACGTTGAAGAATCTCGGTATCGAGGAGATCAAGGCATTGAACGAAACCTTCGATCCTATGCTGCACAATGCTGTAATGCATGTGGAGGATGATTCGCTGGGGCACAGTGTGGTGGTCGAAGAGTTCCAAAAGGGATATAAGTACAAGGACAAGGTCATTCGCTACAGCATGGTCAAGGTAGCTAACTGAGTTTATAAATAAATAATTTATATAGTATAAAATCAATTCAACGCTGGGAGGTAAATAATTATGGCAAAAGTAATAGGTATAGATCTGGGTACGACCAATTCGTGCGTAGCCGTCATGGAAGGCGGAGAACCGGTCGTTATACCAAATCCCGAGGGAAATAGAACCACACCATCCGTAGTCGCATTTTCAAAGACTGGTGAAAGGCTTGTGGGACAGGTGGCAAAAAGACAGGCGATCACCAATCCTGAGAGAACGGTCATATCCATCAAAAGAGATATGGGCACGGACAAGAAGGTAAGAATAGATGATAAGGGCTACACACCGCAGGAAATATCGGCTATGGTCCTTCAGAAGATGAAGGCCGATGCTGAAGCATATCTGGGAGAGACTGTGTCACAGGCTGTTATTACTGTTCCCGCATATTTCAGTGACTCGCAGAGACAGGCTACAAAGGATGCCGGCAAGATCGCAGGCCTTGAAGTTATGAGGATAATAAATGAGCCTACAGCTGCAGCGCTTGCATACGGACTCGACAAGGAGCATGACCAGAAGATCATGGTGTTTGACCTTGGCGGAGGTACCTTCGACGTATCGATCCTTGAAATAGGTGACGGCGTTTTCGAAGTTCTGGCGACCAACGGAAATAATAAGCTTGGCGGAGACGATTTTGATCAGAGGGTCATGGATTATCTCGCAGATGCTTTCAAGAGGGAAAACGGCATCGATCTGAGAAATGACAAGATGGCTATGCAGCGTTTGAAGGAAGCCGCAGAAAAAGCCAAGATCGAGCTTTCAGGTGTCACGACCTCCAATATCAACCTGCCGTTCATCACAGCTGACGCAACCGGACCGAAGCATCTTGATGTTACTCTTACAAGGGCAAAGTTTGATGAGCTTACAGCGGATCTGGTCGAAAAGACCATGGGACCCACAAGGCAGGCTATGTCGGATGCAGGGCTCACCCCTGATAAAATTGACAAGATACTGCTGGTCGGCGGTTCCACAAGGATCCCGGCTGTTCAGGACGCAGTTAAAAAATATCTCGGAAAAGACCCCTTCAAGGGCATCAATCCTGATGAATGCGTAGCGGTAGGTGCTGCTATCCAGGCAGGAGTTCTGACAGGCGAGGTCAAAGACCTGCTGCTGCTGGATGTTACTCCGCTGTCACTGGGTATAGAGACGCTGGGAGGCGTATTTACAAAGCTGATAGACAGAAATACCACGATCCCTACAAAGAAGAGCCAGATATTCTCCACTGCCGCTGACGGACAGACAAGTGTCGAGGTACACGTGCTGCAGGGCGAGAGGGAGATGGCGCAGTACAACAAGACTCTGGGCAGATTCCAGCTCACCGGGATTCCGCCGGCGCCAAGAGGCGTTCCGCAGATCGAGGTTTCATTTGATATCGATGCTAACGGTATCGTGCATGTGTCTGCAAAGGATCTCGGCACAGGAAATGAACAGAAGGTGACCATTACTGCTTCCACAAACCTTACTGACGCGGATATTGACAAGGCAGTCAAGGAAGCTGAAAAATTCGCATCCGAGGACAAAAAGCGCAAGGAAGAAATAGAGATCAGGAACAATGCCGACTCCATGGTGTACCAGTCCGAAAAGACCCTGAAGGATCTTGGCGACAAGCTGGGCAGTGATGACAAGGCAAAGATCGAGACTGAGATAAACAACGTGAAGGAAGCGCTGAAGGGTACCGACAACGACAGGATCAAAACTGCGACAGAAGCTTTGACCCAGGCATTCTACGATATATCCTCCAAGATATATCAGCAGAATCCGGGCGCAGCAGGCGGCCCGAATCCGGGCGCAGGCTTCGACGGCGGAGCAGGTGGCTTTGGCGGCGGACCTGATGCAGGCCCCGGCGCAGGTCAGGATAATGTTTATGATGCTGACTACAAGGTAGTGGATGATGACAAGCAATAATGAGATAAATGCGTTTTAACAGGTTGCACAAAATATAGAAATAAAGATATAATAAGACGGACTGAATTTAGTCCGTCTTATTGAAACGCGCAGAGATAAGAAAAATTTTCAACAATCGGAAATTATTCTTTGAATGATGCGTTATAGTAAGCCGGGACTGAGTATACTGGATATCAGTCCGGCATTTGAAGGGGACAGCTCAAATGTCCCCTTTTGATGAGTTTTCAAATAGTGTGATAGGAGTTGTTGAAGGTTGCCGCAGTCCAAGAGAGATTATTATGAGGTGCTGGAGATTGGCAGGGAAGCTACTGATACCGATATTAAGAAGGCATACAGAAAGCTTGCGAAGCAGTATCATCCCGATGTCAACCCAGAAGATAAAAGTGCAGAGGCAAAATTCAAAGAGGTAAATGAAGCGTACGAGGTGCTGAGCGATCCGCAGAAGAAAGCCAGGTATGACCAGTACGGCCATGCAGGAGTCGATCCAAACAGCTTCGGCGGAGCCGGCGCAGGCTTTGGCGATTTTGATTTCGGGGGCATAGGGGATATATTCGAGTCGTTTTTCGGCGGGGGCGGGTTTGGACGTTCGTCCAGGGGCCGTTCGGGGCCGCAGAGGGGCGCGGATATCAAATATTCCATGCAGCTGACCTTTGAAGAAGCAGCCTTTGGTGTCCAAAAGGAAATCAGTATAAGCAGGCATGAAAACTGCAGCAATTGCAGCGGCACGGGAGCGAAGCCGGGCACCAGTCCCGAGACCTGCAAGCACTGCAACGGAACAGGACAGGTGCAGTACAAGCAAAGCACTCCTTTTGGACAGTTTGTCAATGTAAAGACCTGTGATGTATGCCGCGGTGAGGGCAAGATAATAACGAACCCATGCCCTGATTGCAATGGAAAGGGCAAGGTAAAAAAGACTGTAAAGAGGACGATAGATATTCCTGCAGGCATAGATGACGGGCAGACCATCTCCATGAGAGGAGAAGGGGAACCCGGTTCGAAGGGCGGGCCGGCAGGCGACGTTTATATCACTGTTGCTGTAAAGCCCCATGCGATTTTCAAAAGGCAGGGCAATGATGTGGTATGCGAGATGCCCATAACATTTGTCCAGGCTGCGCTGGGTGCGGAGCTGGAGGTACCGACGCTGGACGGAAAGGTAAAATACAGCATACCGGAAGGAACGCAGACAGGCTCGATTTTCAGGCTGAAGAGCAAGGGTATCCCGTATCTGAGGGGAAATGGCAGGGGAGATCAGTATGTCAAGGTGGAGATCGATGTGCCAAAGAAGCTAAATGATAAGCAGAAAGAGCTGCTCAAACAATTTGCTGAAATAAGCGGGGACGATGTATATGAGCAGCGCAAGGGCTTTTTTGACAAGATGAAGGATGCACTTGGAATGTGAACTACGGCTGGCAGCAGGCTTTATGCTGCCGGCTTCTTACATAACGGCGAAGCAAAGAATCGAGTGGAGGCTTGTTTAATGAAATGGACAGAGGTGTACATCAAAACAACCGAAGAGGCAAGTGATGCAATATCCGAGATGCTTACAACGACAGGCGCAGGCGGCGTGGTCATAGAGGATCCCAATGAAATCAGGAGGCAGATCGAAAGTCCCGGTTCTATTGATTATGCCGACCAGGACTTTATGGATTCGTTGGGAACAGAGGTAACGATCAAGGCATATTTTAATGAGGAGTACAAACCCGATGAGCTGGCTGTGCTGATCAAGGAGAAGCTCAGCTTTATTTCACAGTTCCTGGATGTCGGGCAGGGCTATACCGGGTATGAGAGAGTGGATGACGAGGACTGGGCTACGGCCTGGAAAAAGCATTACAAGCCGTTTCACATATCGGAGAGCGTAGTGATCAAGCCAAGCTGGGAGGAGTATGAAAAGCAGGACGGAGAGATCGTTATCGAGCTGGATCCGGGAATGGCCTTCGGCACTGGTACACATGAAACCACAAGACTTTGCTCCCAGCTTCTCGAAAGGTATGTCAAAAAGGGCGACAATGTAGTGGATGTAGGCTGCGGGACAGGGATCCTGTCCATCATTGCGCTAAAGCTCGGAGCAAATAAAGTTACGGCTGTCGATATCGATGAGGTCGCAGTCAGGGTCACTAAGGAGAATTGTGTGATAAACGGCGTGCAGGACGGCATTTCTGTAAGCAAGGGCGTACTTGCCGATCTGGAGCCGGAAAAGGCAGATATTGTGGTAGCCAACATAATTGCCGATGTTATTATCGGTCTTTCCTCCCAGGTGCCAAAATACCTAAAAAAGAGCGGCATCCTTCTTACCTCGGGTATCATCAGGGAGAGGAAGGAAGAAGTGATCAGGACTTATACCGGAAACGGCTTTGAGTTTGTCAGTATCGATGAAATGGGCGAATGGGTGGCGATAGTTTTTAAATGTCAAGATTCTTTGTAAAAACCGAACCTGCAGACCTTCAAAATGGTCGTATCGTGATAACAGGGGAGGATGTAAAGCATATAACAAATGTCCTGAGAGCAAGGCCGGGTGATGCTCTGGAGCTCTGCGACGGAATCGGCACGGATTATGATGCCGTTATAGAGCAGTTTTCCAGGGAAAGCGTGATCACGCGGATCAGAGGCTCGAAAGCAAATCATACTGAGCCGCCTGTTGATATCACTCTGTTTCAGGGGATCCCCAAGGCGGATAAAATGGACTTTATCATTCAGAAGTGTGTTGAACTGGGTGTGAACAGGTTTGTTCCGGTGACCGCAGCCAGATCCGTCGTCAAGTTCAAGGATGCCCGGGATGCGACCGCAAAGGCGGCAAGATGGGGGCGCATCGCACTTGAGGCAGCAAAGCAGTGTGACAGGGGAAGGATACCTGTTGTAGAAGAGCCGGTCGTGCTGGATAAAGCGTTGAAGCTGGCTGATGGGTACGGCCTGAAGCTGCTGCCCTACGAGGAGGAGACTGAGGGCGGCCTGCGAAATGTGCTGAGCAGTTACAGCCGATCCATATCAGGGAGCGCTGGAATACAGGATGCAAATCTGCGGAAAATCGCAATATTTATCGGCCCCGAAGGCGGTTTTGAAAGGGCGGAGACTGAAAAGGCGGTCCAGAGCGGATTCAGCTCCGTGAAGCTGGGACCGAGGATACTGCGGACTGAAACTGCAGGTATAGCGGTTTCATCCATAGTGATGTATGAACTGGGAGACATGGGCGGAGCGGAGAACTGTACGGTATAGAAAACATGAGTAAAACGGAGATAACCGTAAATAATTTATAAAAAATAATGAAACAACCTTTTAATTGGCAGGGATTGTGTTATAATACCTATTGAATATGGCAGAGGGGTAAAATAATTTATGATAATGAGTATGACCGGCTTCGGCCGCGGTGAATATTCACGGGACGGCAAGGAGTTTACAGTTGAGATCAAAACGGTGAATCACAGATATTCTGATATATTTGTTAAAATGCCCAGACAGATAGGCTTTCTTGAAGATAAAGTGAGGGAACTGGTGGGCAAGGCCATCTCAAGAGGAAAGATCGACGTTTTTATTACATATTACAATTACAGCGAAGATTCCAAGCATGTCGTATTTGATGAAGGCCTGGCAAAGGCGTATGTTTCAGCAGTAGAAGCGCTGAGGGACAAATTCGGCCTGACTGATGATATTTCGGTTTCACTTATTTCAAAATATCCTGATGTGCTTCGGGTCGAGCAGGCGCAGGAGGATGAGGAGCTGCTGTGGTCAATGCTCAGGGAAGCAGTTGACAATGCTGTCGCTTCTCTTATCCATATGAGGGGTATCGAGGGTGAAGGCCTGAAGAATGTTTTGCTCGAAAGGGCGGACATTATTGAGAACGTTATTGCAGAGATATCAAAGCGTGCGCCGGAGGTGCCCAGGGAGTATAAAACAAAGCTTAACGCCAGGATAAAGGAATTACTTGACCAGCAGGTCGTTGATGAGAGCAGGATCGCAGTAGAGGTCGCCCTTTTCGCCGACAGATGCAGTATAGATGAGGAGCTGGTCAGACTTGGGAGCCATTTCGGACAGATGAGGCAGATACTTTCGATGGATCAGCCCGTTGGCCGGAAGCTGGACTTCCTGGTGCAGGAGATGAACAGAGAGATCAACACCATCGGCTCCAAGGCTAATGACCTGACTATCACAAGACTGGTCGTGGATATTAAGAGCGAGATAGAGAAGATCAGGGAGCAGATACAGAATATTGAGTAGGAAGTTCAAACCCAAACGGGTGAAGGAGGGCGGTATATGAAACTGATAAATATCGGATTTGGAAACATAGTATCGGCAAATAGGCTCGTTGCCATAGTCAGTCCCGAGTCGGCGCCTATCAAAAGGATAATACAGGAGGCACGGGACAGGGGAATGCTGATCGATGCCACTTATGGCAGAAGGACCCGTGCGGTCATTATTACCGACAGTGACCATATAATCCTGTCGGCTGTTCAGCCTGAGACGGTGGCCCACAGACTGAATGCAAAGGATGCGGAAATAGCTGATGACCCGCAGGATATTGAAGAAGAGGAATAAGTATTTATTTAACTATATGAACCATACTTTCAAGGGAGGATCGATTTATGATATTTCCACCGCTGAGCTCACTGTTGGATAAGGTAGACAGCAGATATACCCTGGTGGTAGCAACTGCAAAGAGGGCAAGACAGATATCGGACGGAGCACACAAGCTGACAAGATGCGCATCTGAGAAACCGGTCACAGTAGCGCTCAATGAGATCAACGAAGACAAGATCACTTATATCAGAACCAGAAGCGGAATAAAATAAGGCGGAAACGGCGTCGTGAAATGGCGGCAGAGTGTGTAAGGGCTGCTGGCGGATGCGTTGCCGTACAATAGAAATGGACAAGGCCCTAAAAGGAAGGTAATAAGCTGATAAAGGTGTTAAGGTTTCGGGAGCTGTGCCTTAACCTTTATGCATTATCAGTATTTGGAAGGGAGGCATCATGATGGAGATGACAGGCAAATCGGTCGTTGTCGGAGTTTGCGGCGGGATCGCGGCATATAAGGTCGTCGAGGTCGTCAGCCGGCTGAAGAAGCTGGGGGCTGATGTGGATGTCATCATGACTGCCAATGCCCAGAAATTTGTCACACCGCTGACCTTCCGCTCGTTATCCCACAGGCCGGTGGTTACCGATATGTTTGATGAACCCGAATACTGGGACATAAAGCACATATCACTGGCGAAGAAGGCTGATCTTTTCATAATAGCACCGGCTACTGCAAATATCATTGGAAAGCTGGCGTCGGGAATAGCCGATGATATGCTCAGCACTACTGTGATTGCAACAAAGGCTCCTGTGCTGATCGTGCCGGCGATGAATCATGACATGTATTCCAATGCGGTTGTGCAGCAGAATATTGACAAGCTAAAGGAGTCGGGCTATATCTTCATGGAGCCGGATACCGGTGTCATGGCCGAAGGCTCTTCGGGGAAGGGAAGACTTCCCGAGCCGGCAGCAATAGTTGATATGGCGATGGGACTGCTCAAGCCGGACCGGGATCTGAGTGGACTTAAATTGCTTGTGACTGCCGGCCCGACGAGGGAAAACATAGACCCGGTAAGATACATTTCCAACTATTCCTCAGGAAAGATGGGGTACGCTGTCGCTCAGGCGGCTGCCGACCGCGGGGCGGAGGTAGTGCTTGTATCAGGTCCGGTTTCCGTTGAGGCACCAAAGGGAGTAACGCTGGTAGCTGTGAATACTGCCGTAGAGATGCGAGATGCGGTCATGAAGGAGTTCTCCGGATGCGACGCTGTAGTGATGGCGGCAGCTGTGGCCGACTACAGGGCAGCGGAGATCGCGGATCTGAAAATAAAGAAAAATGACGATGAATTCGTCATCAGACTCGAAAAGAATCCCGACATACTGAAAGAGCTGGGGAGCATCAAGGGCGACAGGATATTGGCTGGCTTTTGCGCCGAAACTGATCATCTTGTTGAAAATGCTCTTAAAAAGGTCAATGCAAAGAATCTCGACATGATCGTCGCCAATGATGTAACGATGGAGGGCGCCGGTTTTGGCACCGATACGAATATCATCAAAATCATAAAGAAGGATGGGTCTATTCTTGACCTGCCGCTGATGAGCAAGCTGGCTGCGGCTCACAGGGTCCTCGACGAGATCCGCTATTTGGCAGTTAATAAGTAAAATTGAAATATATTATTATAGTGGAGGCTTCAGATGTTAACGGAAAAATCAATGGAAAAGATAGTGGCTCTTTCAAAAAACAGAGGCTTTGTATATCCCGGCTCGGAGATATACGGCGGACTGGCAAATGCCTGGGATTACGGCCCGCTTGGCGTTGAACTCAAGAATAATGTAAAAAAGGCCTGGTGGAGAAAGTTTGTCCAGGAGAATACATATAATGTTGGCGTTGACTGCGCTATACTGATGAATCCGCAGGTCTGGGTGGCATCGGGGCATGTGGGCGGCTTCAGCGATCCGCTGATCGACTGCAAGGATTGCAAGACCAGGCACAGAGCCGACAAGCTGATAGAGGACTGGAACAAGGAAAATAATATCGTATTGGCAGTGGATGGCTGGAAGAATGAACAGCTGATGGACTATATAAAGGAAAAGGGCGTTAAGTGCCCTCAATGCGGCTCTTCCAATTTCACCGATATACGTAAATTCAACCTGATGTTCAAGACCTTCCAGGGGGTTACCGAGGATTCCAAGGCTGAGATATATCTCAGGCCCGAGACTGCCCAGGGCATTTTTGTGAATTTCAAGAATGTGCAAAGGACCACAAGAAAGAAGATCCCGTTTGGTATAGGTCAGATAGGCAAGTCCTTCAGAAATGAGATAACCCCCGGCAATTTCATTTTCAGGATCCGTGAGTTCGAGCAGATGGAGCTTGAGTTTTTCTGCGAGCCGGGAACCGACCTGGAGTGGTTTGTATACTGGAAGGATTTTTGCTACAACTGGCTGCTGAATCTCGGCCTGACCAAGGAGAATCTTAAGCTCAGGGATCATGCCAAGGAAGAGCTGTCACACTACAGCAATGCAACGACCGATATCGAGTTCAAGTTCCCGTTTGGATGGGGAGAGCTGTGGGGCATTGCCGACAGGACGGACTTCGATCTGAAGCAGCATATGGAGCACTCCAAGGATGATCTTTCATACTTTGATCCCACGACAAATGTAAAATATGTGCCCTACTGTATCGAGCCTTCACTTGGCGCAGACAGAGTCACACTTGCGTTCCTGTGCGATGCCTATGATGAGGAGGAGGTCGCCCAGGGGGATGTGAGGACGGTCATGCGCTTCCATCCGGCACTTGCTCCGGTGAAGATAGCCGTACTCCCGCTTTCGAAGAAGCTGGGTGAGGATGCTGCCAAGGTGTATGAGAAGCTGACGCGCAAATATGTATGCGAATACGATGAGACGGGAAGCATCGGGAAACGCTACAGGAGACAGGACGAGATCGGAACGCCGTATTGTATAACCTTTGATTTTGATTCGCTAAATGATGCCAGCGTTACAATAAGGGACAGAGACACCATGGAGCAGGTGAGGATCAAAATTGACGAACTGGATGCTTATTTTGAAGGTAAATTTGATTTTTAAGTCAGCTTTGCAGTAATAAAGCTAAGACAGGGCAAAGGAATAACATCACCGACGGACGTACCAGGGCTTGTGTTTGAAATATCTACCTTATGACACAAGCCCTTTTGCTTTGTCTGATTTTCCATTATTTTTTGTAATAGCAGTGTTTAAAGATGTTTATAATGGGAAATAAGAAGACAGAGAATGGTGCAGCTAGATAATGATATATTTGCATATTTGAATTTATGAATTTATATGTGTTAAATAGTTGACAAGGAAAGTTGTATCTGAGAAAATATCTATTGTAAATTTTAAACACTTGGGAGTGTAAGATGAATACTAAAATAGTAATTGTTGGGGCAGGATATGCCGGTATTTTAACAGCTAAGAAGCTGGCGAAGAAATTTGGAAAAAGTAAAGATGTGGCAATTACGATAATCGACAGGAATCCCTTTCATACAATGCTCACAGAGCTTCATGAGGTCGCGGCCGGGCGCGTTGATGAGGATAGTATAAAAATAAGCCTGAAAAGGGTTTTTGCAGGCAGGCAGGTGGCTGTCAGTCACGATACTGTCACTTCGATCGATTTTGAAAAAAAGAAGGTCATTGGAACAAACCAGCAGTATTCATATGATTATCTAGTGATCTGCGCCGGTTCAAAACCGACATATTTCGGAGTCGAGGGAGCCGCAGAGAATGCTTTCAAGCTTTGGAGCTATGAAGATGCAGTAAAACTCAGGGATCATATACAGGATACCTTCAGAAGGGCTGCAAAGGAAACCGATATCCAGGAGAAGAAGAGACTGCTGACCTTCCATGTTGTCGGTGCAGGTTTTACAGGCGTAGAGATGGCTGGCGAGCTTGCAGAATATGTTCCTATCCTTTGCGACAAGTACGAAATCGAAAGAGAACTTGTTTCAATTTCAGATATAGATGTGCTGAAGCGTACAGTACCGGCATTGCCCGAGAAGCTCTCCGCCAAGGTGCAGAAGCGCCTCACAAGGATGGGAGTCAGGGTTCTGCTCGAAACCGGCGTTGTTAATATCGGCAGAGATTTCATTGAAATCAAGCAGGGTGAAAAGATCATACGCGAGGCATCAGGTACCATTATCTGGGCTGCAGGCATCGAAGCATCCGATATTACCTCAAAGGCGGCACAGAAGCTTGAATCCGGAAACAGGGGACGCATCAAGCTGGATAAGTTCCTGCGCTCGGTGGATGATGAACACATTTATGTTGCTGGCGATAATATGCTGTATACCCCTGAGGGTGAGGATCGCCCTGTGCCTCAGGTCGTTGAAAACTGTGAGCAAAGCGCTGACATAGTTGCCCGCAATATTGCCTGTGCTATAACAGGCAAGGGTGAAATGGAAGCTTACAAGCCTGCATTCCACGGAATAATGGTAAGTATAGGAGGCCGTTATGGAGTCGCTCACGTAGGACTGCCAAATAAGATGTTCAGCCTGCCATCATTTCTTGCTATGTTTGCAAAGCACTTTATCAATTTAACATATTTTATACAGGTGCTGGGATGGAACAAGGTTTTCAGCTATCTCAAGCATGAGTTCTTTACAATTAGAAACCGCAGAAGCTTTGTGGGAGGCCATTTGTCCAACAGGACCCCCAGCTTCCTGCTGATGCCTCTCAGAGTGTGGCTTGGCGCAGTCTGGCTGTTTGAAGGCATAAAAAAGATACTTGAGGGCTGGTTTGTTTCACCCAAGCTGAATGCTTTTTTCAACGGGGCTAACGGATGGTACGAGAGCATATTGAACGGCGGTGCAGCAACGGATGGCGCCAGCGGTGCGACAGCTGCTGCAGGAGCTGCCGATGCAGTGAGTGCAGCTACCGGTGTAGTACAAAGCGCAGCAACAGGCGCAGCTGATGCAGTGAGTGCGGCCACTGGAGCAGGTGCCGGAGCAGCCTCTGATGCGGTAAGCTCAGCTACAGCAGCAGTGGGAGAAGCAGTCAGCTCAGTTGGCACAGCTATTATTAACTTTGACTTTTTAGGCTTGTTCAGGGCGATTTTTGTCAGCGGTAAAGATCCGGCCCATGCAACATTGGCTGATTACGCTTTCAAACTGGATGTACCGCTTGTGAATACGTTTATTGATAAATTGATACTGCCCAGCGATTCGGTCCAGATGTTTATGCAGATATTTATCGTTGTAGCTGAAATACTGATAGGTCTGGCACTGATCGGAGGCTTGTTCACTACGCCCGCTTCGGCAGCGTCGCTGATACTCCAGGCTATGTTCGTGACGACCACGGGTCTGTACCTGAATACCTTCTGGATGGTCTTTGCAGGCATTGCATTACTGATCGCCGCCGGCAGGACATTGGGCCTTGATTACTACGCAATGCCGGTACTGAAGAGGAAATGGAAAAATGTGAAGTGGGTTAGAAAGTGGTATTTATATCATGACTGACGGTAATTTGACAGAAGGTATTGCATATATAGATTTCAGCAGCGCTCTTGCGAAATCAAGGGAAGAGGTCGACAGAGCGCTTTTTTCCTCTCCGGCCCTGGTAAGGGGTTATGTCAGTCATTTGACCGGAACAAAGGGCAAGTTCATACGTGCAGTATCATTGCTAACCTGCGCCATGAACAAGGACGGCCTGATCGACTCAAATGCCGTTAAATTTGCCGCAGCCGTAGAGCTGCTGCACCTCGCCACTCTGGTGCATGACGATGTGATTGATGACGCAGATATAAGGCGTGGTATTCCAACGCTGCAGAAAATGTTCGGCAAAAGGACTGCTGTGATTTGCGGAGATTACCTTTTGAGTATTTCTCTGAAGCTGGCCTTTTCTGTCGGCAATAAGAAGGATTATCTGGATATAGATATACCTGATTATGTTTCAAAGGTGTGCGCGGGAGAGCTTAACCAGCATATAAATAACGGCAATTTCGATCTTACAGTTTATAAGTATCTTAAGATAATTGCTGGTAAGACGGCTGCGTTATTCGAAGCATCATATTTTGCCGGAGCTGTATTGTCGGGATGTGAAGGCTCTGAGCTCAGGCTGTACAAGAAGATGGGCCGCAGCCTGGGTATGCTGTTCCAATTGATCGACGACTGTATGGATTTTGAAGCTGACGAAAATATTGCTCAGAAGCCGGTCCAGTCCGATTTTGAAAAGAGCGTTGTAACGCTGCCTATTATAAAAGCGTTCCAGGCGGACGCCAGCCTGAAGGACAGGGCCGCACAGCATACGCTTTCCCAGGCGGAGCTCAATGAGGCTGTAAAAAGGGCCAATGGATTGGTTTTTACAAGACTGGTGGCAAAAAAATATTACAACAGGTATATGAGAACAATGGACAGTTTGACATTAACGGATGACAAGAAAATGCGGCTCACAGAGATATTGGATAAAGCATTCAGAGTATTTAGGAAGGATGATGCAGTTGTCCAAACCGGTATTTCCCGGAATCCGGGAATTGTAACCTAGTGATGATGTTGTATATTCGGAGTAAGAGGCCTGTATGGTTAATAGATTTTTAAGCTATGTTGAGATAAAGACGAAGATTACCAGCACATTTGCTTTTTTGCTGACAATTGCGTTCATATTGTATAAAGACCAGGATATTGACTGGCTGAGGACACTTGTCTTTTTTGGTTCGATGTTCGTGTTCGATCTGACTACCACAGCTATTAACAATTATATTGATACGAAGACAAACGACCAGCAGCTGCAGTTCAGCAGAAGGACAGCTCTGAGAATAATTTATGTGCTGTTTGGGATCAGCGCTTTTCTGGGCATTTACCTGGCCCTTATTACCGACATCGTAGTATTTCTGGCCGGCGGAGTGTGCTTCATGGCGGGAGTGCTTTACACCTACGGGCCGGTGCCGATTTCAAGGCAGCCGCTTGGAGAGGTGCTGTCCGGTATTTTTTACGGATTGTTTATTCCGTTCCTGCTCCTGTACATAAACATGCCTGCCGGAACCTTCCTGACACTAAGCGCCGGCTGGGAAAAAATAGGTGTGGAATTGATGGTATGGCCGCTGGTTTCATTGCTGCTGCTGTCGGTGCCGCCTGTCTGCACCACCGCAAACATAATGCTGGCAAACAATATTTGTGATCTTGAGAAGGATATCGCAGTTAAAAGATATACACTGCCGTACTATTTAGGACAAAAAGCGCTGTATTTGTTTGCTGCCATATATTATCTGTCCTATGCTTCGATCATTGCAATGGTCGTGCTGGATATATTGCCGCCGATATGCCTGGTGTCATTGCTTACGATTGTTGTCGTGCAGCGCAATATAGGCATATTTATGAAACGTCAGGACAAGGCGGTTACTTTTATAATATCGATAAAGAACTATATTGCAATAATGGGTTCCTTAACGGTAATGGTGTTTATTGCAGCAATTTTGTAAAGAAGCTTTTGCATATGTTTATATAGTTGTGTTGGGGGTAAATAGTATAGTATTAATTGGGTTTTGCATTGGCTTATCAAATATCTGACAAACATGCAGGACTGAAATTGGGAGGCCGGAGTTTGAAAGCTCAGGCAGGATAGAGATATAATGAAATTTTTCAGAAAAACTGACATTATTGTAATAGCAGCAATTATTGCTGCAGCGGCGGTCATATGGCTGATCTATAGTTCAACAGCTTCGGGCAGGCCGGTAAGGGCGGAGATTTATTATTACTCTGAGCTTGTGGAGACGGTTGAACTGGGAGCAGGTCAGGAAAAGGAGTTTTCAGTGCCGCAGGATGAGAATGTGGTCCTGCGTATAGATAATGAAGGAAATATTCAGTTCATTGGGTCGGACTGCCCGGACAAGGTTTGCGTAAAGACAGGAAAGATCCATCTGGCGGGACAAAGCGCCGCTTGTCTGCCCAACGGCATTGTTGTCAAGCTCGTACCGGCCGGCGGCTGGAATGGTGATGAGCCGGATATTGTTATAGGCAGCAGGGGGAAACAGACCGGAGGGACGGACTGAGCGGGATGCGGGACGCAAACGGTACTATTCAGGGTTAAAGGGCGGTAGCTGAGGATGAACGGAAAAACCGACAACAACACAGGCATACGGAAAACCAGGTCACTTGTTCTGACCGGTTTGCTTTTTGCAATGGCATTGATACTGACAATTGTTGAAAACTCACTTCCGGCGCTGCCGCTTCCTGTTCCCGGTGTCAAGTTCGGACTGTCGAATATAGCGGTAATGTATGCGCTGTTTTTTCTGAAAAAAAGCCAGGCATTTTCGATAGCTGTCCTGAAAGGTATTTTCGTCATAATGACGAGAGGATTGATAGCAGGAATACTGAGTATATCAGGTGGCATACTATCACTGGCGGTTATGCTTGTTTTGATGATAGTCACCGGAAAAAAGGCGTCATATACGCTGGAAAGTATATCAGGAGCTGTTGCCCACAACCTGGGCCAGTTCATAGCAATATCATTTATTTACACGGGGATGTATTTGTGGGCGTACCTGCCTGTGCTGCTCATATCCGGAGCTATTGCGGGCATTGTGACGGCCACACTGCTGAGGTTTATTATTCCGGCCTTCGAAAGGCTGGCCTAATAATAGAAAATTTAAAAAAAGTGGAGGAGCTTTTTATGAAAAAAATCATTGCATTAATTCTGAGCCTTACCCTTGCTATTGTTATGCTAACAGCATGCGGTCAAGGCTCAACACAGACACCGCCCCAGGGCACACCGAATGAAACGACCGGCGGTACGACAGATGGCGGCAAGGACGGGACTGCAGCAGCCAGTGCTCTCAAGACAGGTCTTGCAGTTGTTACATCAGTTGCAAGTTCGAAAGACGCAGGCGAGAAGGACGGTGTAGCACAGACAGACTCTACAGTAGTTGCAGTCACAGTGGATGCAGCAGGCAAGATCACAAACTGCAGGATCGATGTTGCACAGACAAAGATCAACTTTTCTGCGGCAGGTAAGCTTGTTACCCCGCTTGATACAGTTTTCAAGACCAAGCAGGAGCTCAAAGATGAATATGGTATGAAAAAAGCTTCAGGCATCCAGAAGGAATGGTACGAACAGGCAGATGCTTTTGCAGCTTATGTCACCGGCAAGACTCTTGCTGAAGTCAAGGGAATAGCATTGAATGAAGAAGGTGTACCTACAGCTGCCGAGCTCACTTCTTCGGTCACAGTACATGTCACAGATTTCATAGCTGCTATAGAGAAAGCAGTCAATAATGCACAGGATCTTGGTGCAAAAGCAGGCGACAAGCTCGGACTCGGCGTAGTTACCACTATGAGCAAATCCACTGATGCCGCAGCTGACAAGGATGGTCTTGCTCAGGCATACTCCATGTATACTGCAACTACATTCGGAGCAGATGGAAAAATCACAAGCAGCATTCTCGATGCTTCACAGGCCAATGTCAGCTTCAATGCTGCAGGTAAATTAACAACTGATGTCAAGACAGCAGAAGTAAAGACAAAGAACGAGCTGGGTGAAGCATATGGAATGAAGAAGGCATCCGGCATACAGAAGGAATGGAATGAGCAGGCAGCTTCATTTGCTGCATATGTAACCGGCAAATCTACAGACGAGGTCAAGGGCATAGCATTGAAGGAAGGCACTCCTGCAGATGCTGAACTGGCAAGCTCAGTTACAGTCCATGTTACAGATTTCATGACTGTAATAGAAAAAGCTTCACAGAGTGCTAAATAAGTACAAGATAGATAATATTGCAGTTCTATGATAATATTAATTGGAGAGGCAGGTATTGCCTCTCTGATTTTTTCTTTTTCAGAAATGAACAAATTTACGGGCGGCGGTGTGTTACTACAGTGATTGACAACAATATCGGAATAAAATACAAAAAAGGCTCTATTGGTATGTGCGGAAAGCATTGCAGCAAATCGGCGAGGATTTTTCTATTGCTCATGTCGGTATTTCTTTTGCTGAACACCACGGCTTGCGGGCTGCGGAAGCCCACACGCTATGAAGCTACGTTTCTGCAGCTTTTTGATACTCAAACAACTATCGTTGCGTATACATACGACAAGAAAGAGTTTGCAGAGCATGCTCAGCTCATATATGACAAGCTGGAGGAATATCATCAGCTTTATGATATATACAAAAGCTATGAGGGCATAAACAACATAAAAACTATCAATGACAATGCCGGCAAGGCCCCGGTCAAGGTCGATCAAAGAATAATCGACCTTTTGAGGTTTTCAAAACAGTGGTATGACAAAACCGACGGCAATGTAAATATCGCTTTTGGCTCTGTACTGCGGATATGGCATGATTACCGGGATAGAGGGATGGAGGATCCCGATTCGGCGGAGTTGCCTCCAATGGACAAGCTGGTTGAGGCAGCCAGGCATACCGATATTAACAGGATCATTATTAATGAAGAGGAGTCAACGGTTTATCTGGCTGATCCGGATATGAGCATCGATGTAGGCGCGATTGCCAAGGGCTATGCAACTGAGCAGGTGAGCCGTATCGCCATTGAAGCAGGGTTTACGTCAGGCTTGATAAGCGTTGGGGGCAATGTCCGTGCCATAGGCACAAAGGGCGCTGAAAGACAGCCATGGAATGTGGGCATACAGAACCCCGAAACAGGCGAGGACCTGCCTGATTTGCACATTTTGGATGTTTCGGATGCATCGCTTGTCACAAGCGGAATATATGAAAGATATTATACTGTAGACGGCAGTGATTATCACCACATTATCGATCCCGAGACTCTTTTTCCATCTTTGGAGTACAAGTCTGTTTCCATATTGTGCAAGGATTCGGGTATGGCTGATGCTTTGTCTACGGCTATATTCAATATGCACATCGATCAGGGTATGGAATTCATCGAAGGCCTTTCGGATGTGGAAGCGTTCTGGGTACTGAAAAATGGCGAATTCAGGTATACCAGCCATTTTGAAGACTATATAAGGAGGTAATAGATTTCCTCCGCCAGAAAAACGTCCTTCGTATCGTAATAAAAAACATTCATATTGGGAAATGATAAGCCGGGGGAAAATGTTTTGATGCGGAACATCGAGGCTTTTTTGGATTGCTGCATATTTCATGTATGAAGTATACAAAAAGCAAAAAAACTGTTTTAAAAAAAATTTATTATGTTATAATGGTATGGGTAATTTGAGGAGTAATTTCATTTGTTAACCAAGCCCATTAACTACATAATACATAAATGGAGGTATATATGTCGAAATTTGTTTACTTATTTAAAGAAGGTAATGCTTCAATGAAGAACCTTCTCGGAGGCAAAGGTGCAAACCTTGCTGAAATGACAGGTTTGGGACTGCCGGTGCCCAGAGGCTTCACAGTTACAACCGAAGCTTGTATCCAATATTACAAGGATGGAAAGGTGATTTCCAAGGAAATCGAAGAGCAGATCGATGCCGCCCTTGCCACAACAGAAGAAGTTGTCGGCAAAAAATTCGGCGATCCCTCAAATCCATTCCTGGTATCCGTCAGATCAGGCGCAAGAGCATCCATGCCCGGTATGATGGATACGATATTGAATCTTGGCCTCAACGATGTAGTTGTTGAAGGACTTGCAAAGCTGACAAACAATCCGAGATTCGCATATGACAGCTACAGAAGATTTATCCAGATGTTCAGCGATGTAGTCATGGAAGTGGAAAAACCGATGTTTGAAGCTATACTTGACGCTGTAAAGGAAGAAAAAGGCGCAAAGTTTGATACAGATCTGACAGCAGATGATCTGAAGGAAATAGTAAAGAGATATAAAGTACTCTTTAAAAAGGAAAAAGGCTTTGATTTCCCGCAGGAACCCAAGGCTCAGCTGATGGAGGCCGTGAAGGCAGTTTTCCGTTCCTGGGACAACCCGAGGGCAATAGTTTACAGAAGGCTCAATGATATTCCCGGAGACTGGGGCACTGCAGTCAATGTTCAGGAAATGGTATATGGAAACATGGGAAATGATTCAGGTACCGGCGTTGCATTTACAAGAAATCCGTCCACAGGCGAAAAGAAGCTGTATGGCGAATTCCTGATGAACGCGCAGGGAGAGGATGTAGTTGCAGGCATCAGGACTCCTCAGACTATTGATAAGATGAAGGAGATAAATCCCGACGCGTACAACCAGTTCATAAAGATAGCAGAAACGCTTGAGAAGCATTACAGGGATATGCAGGACATGGAGTTCACCATTGAGAAGGGCAAGCTGTTCATGCTGCAGACAAGGAACGGCAAGAGAACCGCTGCCGCTGCTCTGAAGATCGCTGTCGATCTGGTGAACGAAGGCATGGCTACCAAAGATGAAGCTTTGCTGAAGGTGGATCCCAAGCAGCTTGATGCTTTGCTCCATCCGAATTTCGAGCCGAAGGCGCTCAAGAATGCGAAGCCTGTTGCAAAGGGTCTTCCGGCATCACCCGGAGCTGCTACCGGAAAGGTATTCTTCAAGGCTGAGGATGCTGTCGAAGCTTATAACAATGGAGAGAAAAAGGTTATTCTCGTTAGGCTCGAAACCTCTCCTGAGGATATCGAGGGAATGCATGTATCCCAGGGTATACTGACCGGAAGGGGCGGAATGACCTCCCATGCAGCTGTTGTTGCCAGGGGTATGGGAACCTGCTGTGTTGCAGGCTGTAGCGATGTCAAGATAAATGAAGGCGAAAAGTATTTTATTGATAAAAACGGAAAGAAATACGGCGAGGGTGACTGGATCTCTCTTGACGGCTCTACCGGCAATGTTTACGGCGAACAGCTGCCTACGGTCGATCCTGAAATGACAGGCGATTTTGCCACCTTTATGTCATGGGCTGATGAAGTCAGGAAGCTGAAGGTAAGGACGAATGCAGATACCCCGAAGGATGCAGCTGTTGCTATGAAATTCGGCGCTGAGGGAATAGGACTTTGCCGTACCGAGCATATGTTCTTTGAGCCTGACAGGATATTCGCCTTCAGGCAGATGATAGTCTCCAGCAGCGTCGAGCAGAGGAAGAAAGCTCTCGAAAAGATCCTGCCGATGCAGAGAAGTGATTTTGAGGGCCTCTTTACTGAAATGAAGGGCTATCCGGTAACGATAAGGCTGCTGGATCCTCCGCTTCATGAGTTCCTTCCCCAGGATGCTGAAGATATAGATGCTCTGGCAAAAGAACTCAATATATCAGCCGATGAACTCAAGAGCATTATCAAGAACCTCCATGAGCTCAACCCGATGATGGGACACAGAGGCTGCCGTCTGGCTGTTTCATATCCTGAGATCGCTGAGATGCAGACAAGGGCTATAATTGAGGCTGCTATCAATGTTAATAAAAAGGGAATGAGTATAGTTCCTGAAATTATGATCCCGCTGGTTTGCGAGATTAAGGAACTCAAATTCGTCAAGAATATCATAACGACTACAGCTGATGCTATCATCAAAGAAGCAGGCGTCAAGCTGGACTACAAGGTCGGTACAATGATCGAGATCCCAAGGGCGGCCCTGCTTGCAGATGAGATCGCAACCGAGGCTGAGTTCTTCTCCTTCGGAACAAACGACCTGACACAGATGACCTATGGACTCAGCCGCGATGATGCAGGCAAGATCCTTGAGGATTACTACCAGGCCAAGATATTTGAATCCGACCCGACCTCAAAAATCGATCAGGATGGTGTCGGCAAGCTCATGAAGATGGCTGTAGCGGGCGGAAAGGCAACAAGGCCTGACATCAAGCTCGGTATTTGCGGAGAGCACGGCGGTGACCCATCATCTGTCGAGTTCTGCCACCGTATCGGTCTGAGCTATGTTTCCTGCTCACCGTTCCGTGTGCCGATAGCAAGGCTGGCAGCTGCACATGCGGTTGTTAAAAAAGAGGGAGATCTGGGACAGAAGTAAGGTACATGGTGTAAAAGCCTTGTGACGTAATGATTTAAAGGAATATTAATATCACATAAATAGGGTGCTGGCAGATAGAATTTGCCTGTCAGCATCCTATTTTTGTATGGAAAACAGCATTAATCCAGATAATGATATTGGGCAACTTTGTGCA
>JAEZCA010000001.1 GCA_023412665.1 Bacillota bacterium | reverse complement strand
TCATCTCCAACGCCCGGTGCCCGGAATGCCACAAAAAGATGGAAATGCGCGGCGAGGGTGAAAACAAGGCCTTTTTCTGCTCCTGCGGCTACCGCGAGAAGCTGGATGCCTTTAACAAGAGAAAGGGTGAGCAGGTAAACAAAAAGGAAGTCAGCAGGTTCCTCAACAGGCAGGAGGACGAGCCAATCAACTCCGCCCTCGCCGAGGCCCTGGCCAAGTTAAAAAGGTAAGGGGACACTCCTTCTGTATCTGCTTTGAAGCAGGATGTCAGGAATGTCCCACGATCGGTAAGGGGACACTCCTTCTGCATCTGCTTTGAAGCCGGATGTCAGGAATGTCCCTATTAAAAAAAGGGGACCAAAGTCCCCTTTTGCTTTATCTACAGCAGTTCTATACCGGCTTCCCTGCAGGCGTCAGCCATAACCTGCGGCCATATGGAGGACTGCACCTCGCCCACGTGAGCTTTGCCCAGGTAGAACATGCATATTCTCGACTGTCCAATACCGCCGCCCACCGTATACGGCAGCCTCTTTTCATAAACATCCCTGTGGAACGGCAGCTCGAGCCTTTCCTCACAGCCTGCTATCTTCAGCTGCTTTACAAGGGAATCCTCATCCACTCTTATACCCATCGAGGATACCTCAAAAGCACGCTCCAGCACAGGATACCAGAACATTATGTCGCCGTTGAGCTCCCAGTCATCATAATCCGGCGCTCTGCCATCATGCTTTTTGCCCGACTTGAGCGGTGCGCCTATCTTCATTATAAAGACAGCCTTCTTTTCCTTTGCTATCATATCCTCCCGCCCTTTTGGCTCCAGATCGGGATACATATCTTCAAGCTCCTGTGAAGTAATAAAGCTTATCTCCTCGGGCAGATATTTCTCCAGTGACGGGAAGGCGGCGCATACCTCCTCCTCAGTCTTCTTGAACACACTGAAGAGCTTGCGCACGATCAATTTAAGCGTTTCTTCATTACGGTCGCTTTTATCGAGGATCTTCTCCCAGTCCCACTGGTCCACATATATGGAGTGAAGATTATCCATAACCTCGTCCCGTCTGATGGCGTTCATATCGGTATAGAGGCCTTCACCCCTTTTGAACTCGTAGCGGCGAAGCGCCATTCTCTTCCATTTTGCCAGTGAATGGACTATCTCCACATCCTTGCCTCCGGCATCAGGAACATTAAAGGAAACAGGCCTTTCAACACCGTTCAGGTTGTCGTTGAGACCTGACTCCGGACGTACGAACAACGGAGCGGATACCCTTGTCAGATTCATTTCTTTTGCAAGTATATTTTCAAATCGATCCTTTATGAACTTGATCGCTATTTCCGTTTCCTTTATGGACATATCGGGCCTGTATCCGGCCGGCACAATCAACCTCTCACATTTTTGCACTTTATTTTCCTCCCTTTTTGCACTTTATGAAATTATATCATTTAGACAGTAAGTTTCAAATATTTTTTGCAGGATTCGATAAATAAGATTGCAAAAACTTTGTCTCGCCTTTTAAGGAGACTGTCAGCTGGTCTTCCGCTTTGCCCCGCCTCCGGTCCCGGCAGCCGCCTTTTTACGGCCTTTTGCCTTAGTGCCGGATTGCTCGCCGGCAGTATCCTGATTGCCCTTGGTCGCCTCCACACTAGCCTTCAGTGCTTCCATCAAATCAATTATGTTTGACTGGGCTTCAGGTGGACTTACCACCTCTTTTCCCTCCACCTTGGCCTGTATCAGCTTTTTCAGCGCCTCCTGGTATTCATTCCTGTATTCATCGATATCGAACTCGGACGACATATTATTTATCAGGCTGACCGCCATCTTCATTTCATTTTCATGAATATCCACATTATAATTCAGCTCCGGAATATTTTCCGCCACCCTGATCTCGTCCGAGTAATAAAGCAGATAAAGCAGCATGCCTCCCTTATCATAAGGCTTTACCATAGCCACATACTCATTTGAGGACAGTGTTATCTTTGCGATCCCCACCTTCCCGGTGTCGCTCATTGCCCTTCTGAACAGCTCAAAGGCCTTGCTGGCGCTGAAATTGCCCGGGCCGACATAGTAGGCCTTGTCAAGGTAGATCGGATCGATCTTGTCCTCATCCACAAAATTGATTATTGAAATAGTTTTCTTCGACTTGATAGGCAGCTTTTCAAAATCCTCATCCGTCACAAGAATATATTTATCCTTTTCATATTCATAGCCCTTGACCAGGTCATCCTGGGACACCTCTTCATTGCAGGCCTCGCAGAATTTCTTGTACCGCACCCGTGTGTTGCACTTCTTATGGAGGTAATTGAATTTAACGCCTTCCGACCCGGATGTAGCAGTATATACATTTACCGGGAAATAAACCATTCCGAAACTGATCGATCCCTTCCAGCTCGTTTTCATCTGCATCACTCCTCTATCGAAATTATGTGCAGTTTTAACGAAAAAAATAAGAATGGACCAGGTCATATGATTTCCAGCTCGGAAAATTCATACACGTCCATTCTTTAAGCATATGATCACGCATTTGATTTTGCAGAAATTCTTTCTCTATTTCGTATCACCCGACAATACGGCTTTAAGCGCATTGTCCATTGCATTAATGATGCGGTCACACCAGCTGTCGTATTGCAGATCCTCCTTCTGAAGCCTTGGATCGCCCAGGATATTGGCAACTGTCTTACGGACTCCCTGGTCAAAACGGGTAGTGGCAGTAAAATCCGGTACCAGCCTCTTTATTTTTGTGTTGTCATAGATTCCATTGTTCGCCTTGTCTCCGATCAGGGAACCCAAATGGTCACTCTGGCTGCATGCCGCCAGGAATTCGGAGGATACATGCACAGCCTTCAGTTCAACGCCAAGGGCATCGGCGACTATCTCATATATCTGGTTCCAAGTTAGCCTTTCGTCAGAGGTGATGTGGAAGGTGTCTCCTATAGCATGCACGTTTCCCATCAACCCAACAAATCCCTTTGCAAAGTCCGTGTTATGTGTCAGCGTCCACAGCGTTGTCCCATCACCATGGATTATGACCTTCTTTCCTTCGAGCATCCTTCTGGCAACCTGCCAGTTGTCCAGGGGCAGGTACATATCACCGTAGGTGTGGCTCGGCCTTACGATCGTCACAGGGAATCCATTCTCCCTGTGCTGCTTCATAAGATACTCCTCACAGCTGATCTTATTTCTGGAATACTGCCAATATGGATTGACAAGAGGTGTGCTCTCGGTGACGGGATAGCTCAGCGGCGGCTTTTGATATGCCGAGGCTGAGCTGATAAAGATATACTGTTTTGTCTTGCCGTTAAACAATCTATAATCACGCTCTACATGGTCCACTGTGAACGCAATAAAATCCGCAACCACGTCAAAGCTCATATCTGATATCAATTTAGCCACGTTCTCCTCGTCATTGATATCTCCCTTGATCCATCGGACATTGCCGGGCAGCTTGTCATTGCGGTTCCCCCGGTTGAGAAGGTAAAGCTCCCCTCCATTGCGGGCAAATAATTCCGTTACCGCTGTGCTGATAATTCCTGTCCCTCCAATAAATAATGCTCTCATACGAACCTCCGTCCTATTATATCTGCCCGTCTTTCTTTACATTATCCTCCAAACCCGGCATCACGGCATTTACATACACCTCGGAATCTACGATGACATCCGCATATCTGAACGCATCAGATTCCGGCACTTCATATGAGGACGCACTGTATTCAAAGGAATCGAATACGGGCATTTCTATGTCTTGATCAAAAAATTTGTTTGAAACATGCACACCGTCAATATTATCCGTATCTGTCAGGCCTGCCATCTGATTATTATGCAGTTCCTTTCTAATTGACGCAGCAGTAATTTTCTTCTTGCTGTTATTTACCTCGGCCGAAGTGGCTCTGTCACCTGATACTGCTGTTGAGAACGGCCGGGCGTTTGTCTGCGCAGAAGAAGGATTTGCTTTCGCTGCCGATGAGGAAGGCCTTGCGTTTACTGCTGGAGCTGTGCTTTTGACACCGGCCTGCACAGATGTATTCCGGTAAAAATCATTCATTGGCTCATCAGCAGCATTTTGGCCTTGACCCTCCTGATTGCCATGATTTACTTGATCCGATTTATTGCTCTGAAAATTGTAATCAGGTTTCCAGTCATATGTGATCTTCTTGCTATTCTGATTGTTATAGATATTTGGATTATTGTAGCCGCCATAGCTGTTCCTGCTTTTTGTTTCGCCCGCGTCAAGCGATTCCTTGAACTTTTTTACCAAAGGAACAACTACAAAAATTATGATAATGATTAATATTAAGCCGCTCAACTATATCACCTCGGCATAAGTATTCGACATACAGCTGTTTTATTCCTTCAACAGGTTTTCACAGTACCTATGCAGCGAGCAGCAAAATATCCATCAAAGGTACGGTATACATGGACTTGCTCAGAATCTCAGCCTATCTGCAGATAAATTTCTGGGTCACTATGTCGGAATATATCTCCATACCGTCAGTCTGAGCCACATGTATTACGTTACTGAACTGGCTGTTCTGAGGCAAAATCGAACACAGCAGGTTTTCCTTCTTAAGAACATATTCAGGATTGAAAACCGTATCCTCGCTGCCGTCATATATCGCTGCATAGAAAATATCGCTTTCAACAAGATCCTGAAAGAAATGGCAGCCATACGACAGCTCGGGCATAAAGCCCTCCTTCACGGACGCAACCTCACATATGACGGACATATTGCACAGCTCTGCAAAGTGGACCGGTACGCCCAACGACGGCGTAGTGCTTCCCCACCTGCCCGGGCCGACAAGCATTATGCTTTTCCCTGCTATTTCTTTATTGAGCATTCCTATCTGCCGGGCTACTGCATACTTCCCCTGCTCATTGAGCTCCATGTAGTCCCGTGTCTTGATATAGACCACCATGTCAACCGGCAGGCGGGCGTTTCCGCCCATAAAGCTTCGCTTTCCTGAGAAAAAGCAATCCGATGCATCCTTTGGCACAGGTAACTCCACAGCTTTGCCAAGTCCGCGTGTTTGCAGAGGCCGGCACTGCAGCATGTTGATCCTGAAGCTGCCGTCACCGGAGAAATTGACGGTAAACTCTGTATCGACCGGATAATCGTATGCCTGGGACAAAACCGCCAGCAGCTCCCTCATCACTTTGGGAAACTCGGTTTCCTTCAATAACCGCCGGAAGTCCAGTATATACGGGATCCTGATGTCCTTGTAGCCCAATTCGGACAAACGGGCATAGGTTTGCATATCCGGGCTCGCAAACAACTCCTTGTCAGTTTTGAGATCAAGGGATAGTATCTCGTCCAGATCCATTTCGGCCTGGTAGTTATCTTTAAGAGACAAGACATCCACCCCGTGCTGAGAATACTTCTTTACATCATCATAATCCATAGGAGGTATACGCGACGGATCATCCAGACATACTATCCTGACATAATCGGATACTGTTCTGTCAACTGCTCTTGTCCCCAATCCAAAAACCAGCCGCAGCATACCTGCATCCATATCCACATTCTTATCCCAGACATAAAGATTTGACGAGTTTCCGACGCCTGCCGCATGGGGAAAGAAATAATCCCCGTATTGATCGCCTGAAACCCGCTGCACCAGTAATGCCATCTGTTCATCCTTGTCCACAAGCTTCCTTTTTAACCTGTATGCAAGGGCATCTTCATCCATCATGCTGGCATAGACCGTCCGCACGGCCTGCTCAAAGGCTTCATACCTCTCTTCGGGAGTGCCCTGGTTGACGCAGAAAACGCTCTCGTACTTTCCTGCGAAAGCATTGCCGAAATTATCCTCAAGCAGTGAGCTGGATCGGACAATGATCGGCGACTGGCCGAAATATTCGAGGATTTGGACAAACTGCTCCCGTATGTCCATGGGGAATTTCCCCTGCAGCATCTTGGATCTCAGCTCCGAAGCATAATTGTAGTAGCCGTCCATGGTTTTTTGCTTTACACGCAGTCTCCACCAGCCATTCTGAACGATATATGTGTAGAAGACATCTGAGCCTATGAAAAACGAATCATGCGGTTCAATATACCTGTCATAGCATTCTCCTGCCTTCATCCTGATTATTTTGCGTGCAACAAGCATACCTACACTCTTTCCTCCGATAAAGCCCGTTCCGATCTCTCTGTTGGCTATCTCCAAAATATCATCAAGGGTAAGATAATCCCGGCTCAACCGTGCCATACCTGAATCATGACCTATCAGCATCCGTAAAAGCTGCAGCCTCGCTTCCTCCTGCTGTTCATACGGTGCATCCGTCAGCTGTGCGGCATTGTTCATTATTGTGTTCCAGTAATCCTGCCGATTTTCACTCCTTCGGAGACTGGAAAACAATACGCATGCCTCAGAGCTTGAAGTTATGCTTACTGCATCCTGCCCTTTGATCAAATGTGGGAAAAACATTGTTGGCGAATAACGCTGCCATACCTTGAGCGGATGGATATACAGACTGCCATCCGAATGGTACAGGTCGAGCATCAGCTGTGTTGTTTCCCTGATGCCCGCAATTGTGCTGTTTGTGTGGTTATTCCTTATAAGCGCAAAATACGCAACAGTATCAAGCTCATATAAATATGGGCATGTGACCTTGAAAAAGTTGCCGATCATCAGGTCGGAATGCCAATATCTAAGTAACTCTGACAGACAGTCAAAAACATAAAAAACCTTCCGGCCTTCTTCACCAACGAGCTTGTGCACCTCTGTTGCGAAGCTTTCGAACCCTTTTTCCGCATCTATACAGTAGGTCTGGACATCCTGGCTTTCTTCCACTATACGCTGATGCTTTCCGAAGCGGACATAGACGATGCGCCTCTTGTCAAGCCTTGCCTGAGCGACAAATGCATCTGCCATTTTCTTATAGCAGCATATATCATCGACCTGCCATACGACGTTGTCTCCTAGACGCAGATGGTCGATCACCCTGTCAAAACCGGCAATACCCGTGCTTATTTTATCACTTATGCTCATAAGCGCCTCCTGATATAAAAAATAAGACGCTGCAGAAGGCTGAAAAAATTCAGCACTTTGCAACGCCGTTGTCGCCCTTATTCATTTTATCACTTTAATCCGCTTATTTCAATTCACAATTTATACTTTTTGCAATTTAAGCTCACCAATCCTGCACTTTGTCCAAAGTTTTCACTTTATTGAAAACAATAAAAGACGTTATAAAAGAAGATAATATTGGTGAAAATATACGTATCGTACATATTAGTACAATTCATCCGGATATGTTTCACATCTGTCAGGGAGGGTGATTTTATGGAAAGGTTCAACAAATTTATCAGCATGCTGATCGAATTCCTTATTATTTGTATCATGTACTTGATAATCCTACCTTTCAGGGTTTTATACAGCTTGGGCCGACGATTGGCGTCAAGATGACATATTGTATAACAAATACAATTGATTGTTTACCTGCTTTATAGTATAATCAGAGTTGCGCATTTTCTCTAAGTTCCGGAGGTCGGTACATGACGCAGGATAAGGTATCCCGCCCGTTTCACACACACGAGCGGTACATGGCTCAGGCATTGAAGGAAGCGGAAAAGGCACGCAAAAAGGGTGAGACGCCGGTAGGCGCGGTCGTGGTCAGGGACGGCAGGATAATTGCCCGCGGCCACAATGAAAAAGAGCTGAGATGCGACGCAACGCTTCACGCGGAAATATCAGCCATCAGACGGGCAGGCAAAAAGCTCGGCTCGTGGAGGTTGACAGACTGTGACCTGTATGTTACTCTTGAACCCTGCACAATGTGTGCCGGCGCTATTATCCAGGCCAGGATCAGGACCCTTTATATCGGGACCTCGGATCTGAAGGCAGGAGCTGCAGGCTCGGTGATCGACGTGTTCAGGGTGAAGGCCTTCAACCACAGGGTGGACGTGGTATGGGGACTGCTGGAGGACAAATGCTCCGCGATCCTGACAGACTTTTTTAGAGAACTGCGGGAGAATGATACCAGGCACGAAGGTTAGGCGTTATTGCAGCGCCGGTTTACATTCACCGCATAAGCAGCAGGATATGCACTGCGGCAGAAACAACGCGGCAGAAACACTGCGGAATAACAAAGTTAATATACGGAGAGGTATCGAAGAGGTCATAACGGGGCTGACTCGAAATCAGTTTGTCGGAAACGACACGCGGGTTCGAATCCCGCCCTCTCCGCCATTTTCATCGCAAACCCGCTATCTTAGCGGGTTTCGGCATTTATAAACACATCTTAATTCACATTTACGAAACAGAAACAAAAATGGATGCTGAAAGCAGAGGGCACTACTCACTTTTTCAACATTTGAACGATATTTTTTAGAATAGTTCTCATTTTTATTGTCCAGAGGTGTCCGCACCCTCCATTGTCTATGAAAATTGGCCTTCTAGAGTATAATTTTGTTCAAAAGCTGCAAAAACGAGTAGTCCCATAAGGGTATTCTACATAAGTCAGTGGGAGATTGTACTCGCCACTGACAGCTTTTTCAATCGGTAACCCCCACCAAGCGTTTTTCAGCCTGAAGGGCTGAAAATACGTATAGAGGAGGGGGACTGTGACATTGTTCAAACCTGCACAATAGAACACGCGGGTTCAAATCCCGCCCTGTCCGCCATTATTTGTTGGGAAACCGCTAATATAGCGGTTTCCCAGCGTTGCAAACAAAATATTTCATGTATCTATATTGCTTCATCAAAATTTTGTGGTATCATATAGTAAAACCATGAAGGAAGGCATTATTATGCTGCATGTTAATTATCACACAATAGACATTGATATGCAGCACCTGCACCCATAGGTTCGGTTTAAAGGCCGTCCGCGGGTACAGGTGCTTTGTGGCCCTGTGCCTGTGTGATGGATGGTATGGCTTTTTTATTGGCATCGTTATTCCAACGCACCGGTACAATTTCGTATCAGTGCGTTTTTTTATTGGAAAGGATGTGGTATCATGCGGCATACAGACAATGCCGGAATGGATAAGCCCTGTATAGAAGCTTGAAATATCAAATTACAGGAGGCAGATTTTTATGATAATGATCAAAGGTGAAATATCCTCTGCACATATTGAGGCGGAAGAGCTTAAGGAGCATATAGGCGAGATAGTTGATATCCATGGCATTATACACAAGATCAGAGAAATGTCCGACTTTGCATTTGTCATCCTCAGAACTAAAAGGGCACTGGTCCAGTGTATCCATTCTGCTGAGTTCTCCTCATTCCCGCTCAGAGAACTGAAGGATAATATGAGTGTTATTGTCAAAGGTGAGGTCGTCTCTGATGAACGGAGCCGAACCGGGGCTGAGGTAAGGCTCATAAGCTGCAAAGTTCTTTCGGAACCGGCTGCCGAAACTCCGGTGGTGATAAACAACAAAGAAGTCAAAGCATCGATCGAAACACTGCTAGACTATCGTCCCATTACATTGCGCAACGCCAGAGAGCGAGCGATATTCAAGCTCCAGGAGGGGATCTGTGCAGGTATCAGAAGCTTTCTGGGAAAAAACGGCTTCACGGAGATCCATACACCAAAGATAGTTTTCAGCGGAGCGGAGGGCGGCGCTAACATCTTCAGGCTGGACTATTTCGGGCGGGAGGCTTATCTGGCTCAAAGCCCCCAGTTCTACAAGCAAATGATGGTCGGCGTGTTTGAAAGAGTCTATGAGATCGCACCGGTATTCAGGGCAGAAAAGCATGATACCTCCCGTCATATAAATGAATACACAAGTGTTGACCTGGAAATGGGCTTCATAGAAGACTACCGTGATATTATGAGAATGGAGACAAAAATGCTGGCCTATACACTGGATTATATAAAGGAGTATTATCCCGATGAACTGGCATTGCTGAAGGTAAATGTGCCGGTAGTGGATGATATCCCTGCAGTCAGCTTTATGGAAGCAAAGGAGATGATATCATCAATATACAATCGCGAGATAACGGATTATGAGGATTTCGAGCCGGAGGAGGAAAAACTGCTTTACGAAATAATCAGGAAGAAAACCGGGAGTGAACTGGTTTTCGTGACCGGCTACAAGTCTTCAAAAAGGCCGTTCTATACACAGGATTCAAAAGAAGATCCCGTATATACCGACAGCTTTGACCTGATCTTCAGGGGTATGGAGGTCACAACAGGCGGTCAAAGGATCCATGATTACAATACACAGGTAGCAAAAATGCGTGACCGCGGTATGGATATCGAGCAATTCTCCAGCTACCTCATGGCGCACAAATATGGACTTCCACCGCACGGAGGACTGGGTCTCGGGCTGGAACGCTTCACGGCAAAGCTTCTGGACCTGCAAAATGTACGATATGCCACACTGTTCCCAAGGGATATAAACCGTCTGGAGCCCTGAACTAATGACCTCACAAACATAAAGCCGGCTAAGTCGCCGGCTTTATGTTTTTGCTATCTCAGGAACGATATCCGCCGTACGTGCCCGGCTGACCCTCAAGCCAGTCTACGAACTGTCTGGCAGTCCTTGGCGAACGTCCGTTGTACTGCATTTCCCATTTAAGCGCCTCACGCTGGATATATTCCCTGTCAGCATGCAGGCCTCTCTTTTCTGCTATTCCTTCAACGATCTCGAGATATCTCCTTTTATCAGGTGAAGAAAAAACTATCGTCATTCCGAACCTGTCCGACAGCGAAAGCTTCTCCTGCATGGTATCTGCCGCCCGGACCTCGTCATCCGCATTACCGGAAGCAAGGCCGGCCCTGTCACTGAACCTTTCCTTTATCAGGTGCTTTCTGTTTGATGTAGCATAAATAAGCACATTATCGGGCTTACTCTCAAGACCGCCCTCCAGTGCCGCTTTCAACGCTGTGTAGTTTTCTTCATTATCTTCAAAGGCCAGATCGTCAACGAACAGTATGAATTTCAGGTTTCTTCCCGTCAGCTGTCTGATGATCAGCGGGAAATCCGCCAGCAGTCTTTTGGGAACCTCGATCATACGCAGGCCCCTGCCATGATACTCATTTACCAACGCCTTTACAGTGGTCGACTTGCCAGTTCCCCTGTCCCCGTATAAAAGAATATTGTTAGCCGGCTTTCCATCGAGAAAATGCAGTGTGTTTTGAATGATATCTTCTCTCTCAAGCTCATATGAAATCAAGTCTGAAAATCTGACTGGGTCAGGCGATTCAACACCAGCAAAGGTGCCCTCTTTCCATACGAATGCCCTGTATTTTGAGAATATGCCGCTTCCGAAGCACCTGTGAAATTCGGCAAGAGTACCAGCACAGTCAGGCCATGATATGCTGTTCAGCAATATTTCCGTTATCCTGTTCACATCGCCTGCTATATCATCCTTCGGACCGGCGCCGGTATTTGTGTCATTGTCCATCCATAGAGGCAGTTTCATTACCGCTTCCCGTATGACCTCATCTTCCTTGCAGAGATGCAGTACGAAATCACGGATCCATTCAGACCTCATCGAAGCAAGTATCTGCAGCTGCGCAAGATCATTTCTCACTGCAGCGGACATTGGGCCTGTCAGGCGTTCTGTGTCTCCGGCCTCGGCTGCCCTGCTGAACGGATTCTCTGTGTGCAGCAGTTTACCTATAATATATCCCTTCAGGCCTGTCCCTTCTGAAAAAAGCCTGTATCCTACCGAACTGTATAAATCGATGATACGAAACAGATCAGGACGTCCCAAATCCATATGTTCGAGCATCTGGCAAAGCTCGGCAATCAGACCGTCCTGCTTCAGCGCCTTGTAAACAACAAGGGCACCTGAAGCAAACCTCGCTCTGCGCAGTTCGATACGGCCTGCATCCGGCTGTGTATTAGCTGTATTGCTGTTATTTTCTTTCATTACATGTTACCCGCCTGTTCTCAATTTCCAATGGGGGCAAGCCCCCATACCCCCTCGCTGCGGGCGAAATGAATTCGCCCTACGCTACACTCCGTGCGCCACGCCTAAACGTGGCGTTTGAACAACGTCAGTGGGAGATTTTACTCG
>JAEZCA010000069.1 GCA_023412665.1 Bacillota bacterium | reverse complement strand
ATCAATACAGGACTTTACAACCGTGAAAGAGAGTTCAAGAAAACAATATCGCCTTCTATGGACATACTTATTTCCAGCAACCTTGAGAGGCTTCTTTTTGAGCTGACGGAGCATGACGGAGAACAGGTGCTCGAATGGATGACCAAGCTGAAAAATGAAGGCAAATATATCATTTATGGTGAAGTGAAGCGGAAGCTGTCCGAACTGTACTGGGCTGCGTATACGACAGAGCACGAGACACTTGAGACCATAAGGGATGTCTACGAGGATTACGAATATCTGATAGATACGCACACAGCAGTAGGTGTGGATGTTTACGACAAGTATGTCATCTCCACAGGAGACATGACAAAGACCGTTATAGCATCTACCGCAAGCCCATTTAAATTTAATGAGAGTGTTGCTAAAGCTATATTTGGTGATGAAGCTGTTGCAGGAAAAAATGAATTCGAACTGCTGGGCATGCTTGCCGAGCAATGCGGGCTTGATATACCGGCAGGCCTTGATGGGCTGTGCGACAGGGCCATCCTGCATGACAGTGTCTGCGACAGAGATGAAATGAAGGAACAAGTCATAAAGATACTTGGTCTTAAATAGGGCAGTACTGGCAGAAGGCTAATGGATTTTAATAGATAAATACCAAAGAGCGATCATAGTGATCGCTTTTTTGCTGGCTCATGTCAGTTTGTGGATATTTAGTCAAGGATTCAGATGACTGAATAAAAGAAATACCAGAAATATCAGCGGTATCAATAAAGCGGCAAGTATGACCGCTTTTTTTTTGCGTGTAGTCCGAAGAACAGCCAGATGCTCCCAAAGCATGGCAGCCGACCACTTCTTATGAATATAGAACATTGTGATTTTCTTCATATTAAAAATATATTCAAAAATGCCTGGATTTATTTCTATAACCATTATTTCATTTAATGTTGGAATGTAACCTCTGCAGGTTTACATAATTTGTTTATTGAATTACAGCCATACCTCCTGTAAGGTTATAGGTACTAGTGTTTTTTTATAGAGGTGGAGGGAGGAGTATTTCATTGACAGGTATAAGTAAAAAGCAAAAAATATCGGTATTGCTTATATTAGCGGTAATTATTTCTATTGTATCCTATTTCGAATTGTTTGCAGGTAATAATATTCAGTCCGATACAAAACGCTTCAATATGTCTTATATATACTTTGGTAATACAGCGGCATATTCGGGGTATGTCAATGACACGAATGGGGCGTTGGATCATATATCTCCAAGCTATTTTGATCTGAATAAGGATGGTACTCTAAAACTCACCGGGGCGGTTGACCGGGCCTTTATTGATGATATGCATAATCAAGGCATCAAAGTCACTCCCTTTCTAAGCAACCACTGGGACAAGGAATCAGGGGTCAATGCATTGAATAATGCCGAGGTTCTTTCTGATCAAATCGTTGATGCAATAACGAAATATAATTTGGACGGTGTAAACGTTGACATTGAGAACATGAGTGAACAGGAAAGAGACAAGTACACCGAATTTGTTCGCATGCTAAGAAATAAGCTCCCTTCCGGCAAAAGTGTCTCAGTTGCTGTAGCCCCAAACCCATACAATATTTCAGTAGGCTGGCATGCTTCATATGATCTGGCTGCGCTGCAGCAATATTCCGACTATATCATGCTTATGGCTTATGATCATCACTACCAGGGCTATGTGAGCGCTACCGGCGGAGCCGGGCCTGTTGCCGGATATGGCTTTGTTGAGGACTCCGTAAAGGCAGCACTAAAGGAAGTGCCCGCAAACAAGCTTGTACTCGGCATAGCATTCTACGGAAGGCTCTGGAAGCAGGGCGCGGATTACGGCGGCTATGGTGTCAGCAATAATACGGTAGAGGCGTTGATCAAGGAGTTCAATGGAAAGGTGGTCTTTGACAATACACATAAATCACCCAAGGCCGTTATCACAATTAAGGCAACTGACAGAAAGCCTGTGATTTTCGGTAAGCAGCTGGAACAGGGGACATACGAATTCTGGTATGAAAATGAAGCGTCGATCAAGCACAAGCTGGAGCTGGTAGGAAAATATAACCTGCTGGGAACAGGCAGCTGGAGCCTTGGACAGGAGAGCAAAAGCACATGGGAGTATTATTCTCTGTGGCTGGACGGTAAATATTTCAGCGACATCCAGAAGCATTGGGCAAAGGCTTCCATTATTTATGCGCTGGACAAAGGTTGGATGAATGGTGTCTCCAGTACCCAATTCATGCCGGACTCGTCAATGACAAGGGCGCAGGCGGCTGCTCTTCTTGTAAGGGTGCTGGATATCAAGACAACTTCAGTAACTGCAGACAAGGCAGCATTCTCAGATATCACAGGGCACTGGGCCCGTGTGGAGATTGAAACGGCTGTAAATGCAGGTATAATGCAGGGCGTCGGTGGCGGTGAGTTTGAACCTGATGCGGCGCTGACACGGGAGCAAATGGCTGTGATACTGGACAGACTGATGGGCGGTGCCGACAGTGCAGAAAATGTCATCAGTGAAGACAGCGGGTCAGGCGAAGGCAGTGAAGTTGTGCAGGCTGAATTTGCAGATGTTGATCTGGTGTTATCAACCTGGTCGTATGAAGCCATTGGCAGAATGACAGCGCGTGGATTCATAGAAGGCTTCCCGGATGGTACGTTCAGACCCAGCGATACCATCAGGCGTGGTCAGATGGCTGTCCTCATGGAAAGAATCTATACGGAGCTTTCCTAGTCTGCGGTACCAGCGGTATTAGGCTGAGGAACCGTTTGGATTGGCTGGAAGGCGCTTCAAAACAATGCACATATATACGCAAAACGTTAGCATCAGTGGGATATAAAACAATCGCATTGTACTTTGTATACAATTTGTTAAAAAATTAATTAATGAAAATCTATAGCATACATCATTGATAAGTGATAGAATATGTACGGTAATGATGTTAAGTGTTGTTATGGAAACAACTAAAGAACACAGCAGATCTTTCATTAAGCAGGATAAGGGATTGCTGCGGCATGGAATACAGGTTGCTTTTGTAGTAATGACAATGACAAGATGCTGCGGTAAATGAAGATAAGTTACTAATTGCTGTAAATAGAAGGGCACTCCCCACATTAGGGCGGAAAGGACCTTATCGGTTCCGCGATTTTGTGGTCGGAGTGTCTACTAATGATTGTGAGGTGGATTGATTGATTAAAGCTTTAAAGTCATTTAAGGGCGGCATAAAGCCCGGTCATCATAAAGAGACCTCGGAGCTGGAAACGGTTAAGATGCCGCTGCCTTCAAAGGTTGTCATACCGATGCTGCAGCATATAGGCGCGCCTTGTATGCCTCTTGTGAAAAAGGGGGACAGGGTACTGGTAGGCCAGAAAATCGGGGATTCCGAGAAGATGATCGCAGCTCCTGTGCATTCAAGTGTATCCGGAACGGTCACTGATGTGAAACCGGTATTATATTCGACTGGTATTGAAGTAATGGCAGTTGAAATAAAGCCCGATGGATTGCAGGAGGTACATGAAAGCGTAGTTCCTCCCGTATGTACCGATAAAGACAGTCTGTTAAGATGCGTCAGGGAATCAGGTCTGGTCGGGCTTGGAGGGGCAGGTTTTCCGACTAGCGTGAAGCTTTCGCCGCCGCCTGGCAAGATCCTTGACATGCTTGTAATAAACGGTGCGGAATGTGAGCCCTATATCACATCGGACTATAGGGAGATGATGGAGAATCCTGAAGGCATCATTGAGGGAACAAAAAAGGTAATGGAGATTACCGGCATTACAAAGGCCTTTATAGCTATCGAGGAAAACAAGCCTCAGGCTATTGACAGGATATCCTCCCTTATACAGGACAGAGACAATATTGAGGTGGTTTGCCTTGCTGCACGTTACCCCCAGGGCGGTGAAAAGCAGCTTATATATGCAGTAACTGGAAGAAAGGTACCTGCCGGAAAGCTGCCGTCAGATGTTGGCGTACTTGCGCAGAATGTTACTACAGTATCATTTTTTGCGAATTATTTGAAGACAGGTATGCCCCTGATCAAAAAGAAGGTGACCATTGACGGCGGTGCTGCGGCTAATCCAATGAATGTGGAAGTATTGATCGGCACACCGCTCAAGGAAGTGTTCGAATTCTGCGGAGGCTTCAGTGAAGAGCCGCGCAAGATTATCATGGGGGGACCTATGATGGGTGTAGCGCAGTATACTCTTGACAACTCCGTTTTAAAGCAGACCAACGCTCTGCTTGCATTGAGCGAGAAGGAAGCTGTCGAGCCGAAGGAATCGGTTTGCATACGCTGCGGAAAATGTGTGGCGGCATGCCCGATGTCGCTTATGCCTCTTTATATTAATGCAAATGTTATGAGGGGCAATTTTGAAGAAACAATGAAATACCATGTTAATGATTGTATGGAATGCGGCTGCTGTTCTTATGTTTGTCCAGCCTCCAGGCATCTGGTGCAGTCAATGCGCTATGCCAAGTCGGAGCTGAGAAAACTGGCGGCCAAGGAGCAAGGGGGGAAGAAATAGCATGGAAATCAACCTTTTGGCGGGTTCATCACCACATTTGAGAAGTGGGGACAACACGCAAAAAATAATGAGAGATGTAATCATAGCACTGCTGCCTGCAGCTATTGCTTCTGTCTGCTTCTTCAAGGTAAGGGCAGCCATGCTTATAATTGTCACAGTCATCGCATGTGTGGCAGCTGAGTACGCATGGTGCAAGATCACCAAAAAGGAAAATACAATAACAGATCTGAGTGCTGCAGTCACAGGTATCCTGCTGGCATTCAACCTTTCGCCGGCAGTGCCCATATGGGTGGCAGCTATCGGAGGCGTGTTTGCTATTGTTATTGTCAAACAGCTCTTCGGCGGACTGGGCCACAACTTTGTCAATCCTGCTCTTGCCGCAAGGGCGTTTATGATGGCCTCCTGGCCGGTGCAGATGACAGCCTGGCAGAAGCCGGGATGGGATGCGGTCAGTTCAGCGACTCCCCTTGGCATTATAAAGAACGGAAGCGAAATTTCCGGGGAGTTACCGAAGTTTTGGGATATGTTTATCGGCAATATAGGAGGCACCATCGGCGAGACATCTGCGCTTGCAATACTGATAGGAGCCGCCTACCTTGTCATCAGGAAGGTTATCACACTGGAGCTGCCGGTTGCCTTCATCGGAACAGTCGGGTTCATGACCTGGATGCTCGGAGGAAAAGGTATGTTCACGGGAGACTTTGTTTACCATATATTTGCCGGTGGACTGATGCTCGGTGCGTTCTTTATGGCAACCGACTACACTACCTCCCCGGTCACCTTTAAGGGCAGGATAATCATGGGGATCGGCTGCGGACTGCTCACATCGGTTATAAGGCTGTACGGAGGATATCCGGAGGGTGTTTCCTACTCAATACTCCTGATGAACCTCGTTGTGCCGATGATCGATAGATTTATTATACCAAAGAGCTTTGGGGGAGGTGCCGCGAAAAATGCGTGATATGATAAAACCCTCATTGTCGTTGTTTGTCATATGCCTTGTCACGGCTTTCTGCCTGGCGTTTGTAAACAATATGACAAAGGAACCCATTATCCGGCGTATGGAAATGGATGCGGAAGAGAAGAGAAAGCAGGTGCTGTCGCAGGCAGAGAGCTTTGAAAAGCTGGAAGGCTGGGAAGCACAGGATGAAAGCGGAATCATAAAAGAGGTCTATGCGGCATATATCGGAGAAGAGCTTGCGGGCTACGTATTTTCAGCGACTCCGAAGGGCTTTGGCGGTGAAATAGCTGTAACCGTCGGCGTTGACAGCGAAAGCGCCATATCCGGCGTCAGGATAGGTGATAATCAGGAGACACCGGGGCTTGGCAGCAAGACAGCGGATGAAAAATTTACAGAACAATATATAGGTAAGGATATAAGCAAGGAAATAAAGATAGTCAAGCGTCCGGTGTCTGCAGATGATGAAGTACAGGCAGTAAGCGGCGCGACTATAAGTACAAGGGCTGTAACAAGCGCAGTTCAGGCCTCGGCTGAGCTGGGCGGCAAGCTGCTGGAGAATGGAGGCGGTTCAAAATGAAGCTGTTTAATATATTCAAGAACGGAATAATCAATGAGAATCCTACGTTCCGCCTTGTTCTGGGCACATGCCCTACACTGGCGATAACAACGTCGGCTATAAACGGTATAGGCATGGGTCTGGCAACCACTGCGGTCCTCATAGGCTCAAACGTAGTCATATCGCTGCTCCGGAAGTTTATACCGGGCAAGGTCAGGATGCCGGCTTTTGTAACTGTCATTGCAGGCTTTGTTACGATTGTGCAGATGCTTTTGAAGGCATATGTGCCTTCTCTTGATAAAGCTTTGGGAATCTATATTCCGCTCATAGTTGTTAATTGTATCATAATGGCAAGGGCAGAATCATACGCATCGAAGAATCCTGTGCTCGATTCAGCTGTTGACGGATTGGGCATGGGCATTGGATTTACACTGGCCATCACTGCATTAGGCGCAGTAAGAGAAATATTAGGCAATGCAAGTATATTCGGACTGCAGCTGTTTGGCGAATCAGCAAGCCCGGCACTGGCAATGATACTGCCTCCGGGGGGCTTCCTGATATTCGGCCTTGCCATTGGCCTGGTAAATCTTTTGACCAACAGGCAGGTCCTTGCTGCGGGCTGCGGAGCCAAGGAAGCCGGATGTGAAGGCTGCGGCGGGCATTGCGGCCTGCATACGGCAGAAAAGGAGGGACAGTCATAATGCTGGCAAGTATTCTTATAACATTTGTATCTGCTGTTTTCATTAATAACTTTGTAGTTGTAAAATTCCTTGGTATATGTCCTTTTCTGGGTGTATCCAAGAAGATAAAAACGGCTGCCGGCATGGGCGCTGCTGTTATATTCGTTATGACATTCGCATCTGCGGCAACCTGGCTGGTACAGGAATTTATGCTGAAGCCGCTGGAACTGGAATATCTGCAGACCATAGCATTTATACTTGTTATCGCTGCATTGGTCCAGTTGGTCGAAATGATATTGCAGAAAACAAGTCAGGCTCTTTATAAGGCGCTGGGTGTTTACCTGCCACTGATAACGACAAACTGCGCTGTGCTGGGTGTTTGTTTGCTCAATCTCGATATACAGGGTGATGCCAGGTTCCTGATGTCCACCTTGAATGGCGCTTTTTCCGGAGTTGGCTTTACTCTGGCAATCGTACTGTTCGCAGGAATCAGGGAACGTCTTGAGACTGCTCAGGTGCCCAAATGCCTGGAAGGCTTCCCGATATCATTGATCTCGGCTTCCTTGGTGTCGCTGGCATTTTTAGGGTTCCAGGGATTGTTCCAGAGCTTTATTTGAGAAAGGGATAGTGTAATGCGGCTCATATGAAGCAGCTATTAGTAAGCTATTTAAAAGGGTATAAAGCACTATCAAGACGGATAAAAGTTTCCGGAGGGGTGAAAAATGGGAGAGATATTACTAGCAGTTTTAATTATAAGCGGTCTTGGATTGATTTTTGGTGTTGGCCTTTCATATGCATCCAAGGTATTTGCCGTAGAAGTCGATGAAAGGGTGACACTTGTTCGTGAAGCGCTTCCCGGCGCTAACTGCGGAGCATGTGGCTATTCGGGCTGCGACGGTTATGCCAATGCGGTAGTTGAGGGCCAGGCCGTGACCAACGGCTGCCCGGTAGGTGGAAATGCAGTGGCTGCAAAGGTCGCAGAAATAATGGGCGTCGAGCCGGAGGGCATTAAAAGGACTGCTGCCCGAGTGTTATGCAATGGACGCTGCAGCGTGAGCAAGGAAAAGTATGAGTATCAGGGTATTGACACCTGTGCAGCGGCCTCTCAGCATTTCGGAGGGCATAAGTCATGCTCCTACGGCTGCTTGGGACATGGTGACTGTAAGAATGCCTGTCCGTTTGATGCGATCGTGATGATCGGCGGTATTGCCAGGATAGTTGAAGACCGCTGCAGAGCATGCGGAAGGTGTGTACTTGCCTGCCCGAAGAACCTGATCGAGATAATCGACAAAACAAAGAAGTATTCGGTAATGTGCAGGTCCAAGGACAAGGGTGCAGTGACCAGGAGCAACTGCCAGGTAGGCTGCATCGGCTGTACCAAATGTGTGAAAGCATGCCCGCAGCAAGCCATCTTTATGGAGGGCACGCTGGCTAAAATAGATTACAGCAAATGCGACAACTGTGGCGAATGCACAAAGGTATGCCCGACAATGGCCATAAGGGTCATGGACTTCGGAGAGTAGGAAGCAGGGGGACGGCTCAGGAAGCAGGGGGGAAGCAGGGGGACGGTTCATCTGCTTCCTTATGGCAGCAACTTGAGGTAGCAGCAATTGCTTGGGGAAGCAGGGGGACGGTTCATTTGCTTCCTTATGGCAGTAACTTGAGGTAGCAGCAATTATTTTTGGATTGCTATTCAAAGTGATTTGCATTAATGCTTGTATCGCGTTATGGCGAGGCAACAGATGAGCCCCCGACCCACCTCGGATGCATAGGCGAGCAGCAAGTCCTGCTTGCGACCAGCCTCGTTGAAACACTGCTGATGTAAGAAAATTTTTCTACAAACGAAAATTTTCTTAGAATTATGTGTTATAATAAAAAAACAATAAGACAGTTCGAAACCATCCTGTCTGTAAACAAAACTATGGAACACTCTGTGGCGGATATATATTATTACCCGATACGTATCTTCTGCAGTGACAGTTTGTTTATGAGGGGCGGATAACGCTCCTTTTTTATGTGGTGCGTCCAGCGAAGCCGGCCTTACCAGACGGTGAGCAGGTATTAGAACAGTGGGACAGAAATAAGCTGAGCAGCCATCCGATAGTATGTTTTCGGGAATGGACGAACACAGAGAGGATAGAATATAATCATGGTAAAAAATATGCGAACAACGACAAGCTATATAAGGTACCTGGTGGAGGCCGCGATAATTGCAGCAATGTATGCAACATTGACGATTTTGATCCCCGGAGGGTCGGGACAGATACAGGTAAGGGTCTCCGAAGCGCTGACTGTGCTAGCATTCTTCACTCCTGCAGCAATCCCGGGCCTTTTTATAGGTTGCCTGTCCGCTAATCTGTTTGTGGGAGCAGGGATATATGACATAGTATTTGGTAGTTTGGCCACACTTGTTGCTGCATTCCTGACAAGTAAAATGCCTGCGAAGTATCTTGCCCCGCTGCCGCCGGTTATAACAAACGCTGTTGTCGTTGCATTTATACTAAAAATATCTATCAACGCACCTCTGCTTGTGACTATGGGTTTTGTGGCGCTCGGTGAGCTTGTAGCCTGCTATGGGCTTGGGTACCCGCTGATGCTGTTCCTGGAGAAGCAACGCAGCAGACTGTTTGGCAAGTAAAATAATCGAATCAGTTATTTATCACTATATACAAGAAGACGCCTACCTCTACGCTACTATCTTGCGGAAGCGAGAGTGAAGGTGGGTGATGAATTGTTCAGGGGGCGTAATAGTGGTGTGCGAATATTTCCCTGAAGTATTGCGGATTACCTCTGTTTGGGAGGCACCAGGATAAAAATAAAGGTGTATTATATTCTTCTATCAGTTTTACTTGACAGAGGGGAATATGTGAATTATTATATTCATATGATTTGACGAGGTGAAGCTCGTTTGATCCGGCGAGGCAAATCTCGCTGATGCGCCGCAGAGGCCAGGAAATTTGAGCCGATGCGTAATAATAATTCTGGGGAGCTGGAGATATCCGGCTGAGAGGGAACTGCATCGTTCCGACCCATCAAACCTGAGACGGATAATGCCGGCGGAGGGAGTATAGGTTTTCAATTTATACATAAACCCTCTATCTGTTTCAGATATGAGGGTTTAATTATGCCTCCCTAACAGGCTGGTTATTATTTACCGTGATGTCCCTGTCAACCAGAATGATTTATACGCAGTGCTTGTTGCGAGGTGTCAATTGGCTTGGCAAAAAACAAAGCAATAAAAATAAAGCGCCAAGTAACAAGATGCCAAATAGTAAGACTGCAAGTAACAAGACGACAATTAGTTAGGCGGCAAAAGGACTCCTGCCCTCGATACGAACAAAAAATTTAATTTTGGACCAGGCGTTATTATGGAGGTCTATATGAAAAAAAATAATACTCAAATGCTTGTAGAAGCAGGTGTAATGCTGGCGATGGCCATTGTGCTCAGTGAGTTTGTCAAGCTTTTTAAAATGCCGATGGGTGGTTCAGTAACATTGGGAGGCATGGTTCCAATATTTATATTTGCATTAAGGTGGGGTGGAAAAAAAGGCCTTCTTGTTGGTGCGGTATATGGAATACTGGACATGATCATCGGATTTTATCCGGCACACCCCTTATCCATACTTTTGGACTATCCTCTGGCGTTCGGCATGCTCGGTCTTGCAGGTTTCTTTAAGAAGACAAATGCAGGCTATATTTGTGGTATCGTGACAGGTATAGCAGGACGCTTTATCATGCATGTTATATCAGGCATTGTTTTCTACGCCAGCTATGCGGTAGAGGCGGGGCAAGCACCGCTGGTCTATTCGGTTTTGTATAACACGTATTACCTGGTGCCTGAGATGGTGATCACAATAGTGCTGTCATTGTTGATAATGAAGTTTGTAAAACTGCCATTGGCAAAGAAGGCATAATACAAAATAAAGCATCCAGCAATAGCAGGGCGGAGTTTGGTTTGGCTGCCATCCGTCCTGCTATTTTTGTTTGGTATGCAACTGTTATGCTTGCAACCCATTTGCGACATGTGAGTGAATTACCCGCAGTGTGCATGAGAACCTAATTATTGCTTGCTCGTAGCATACCCGCGTTATAAGTGGCAGCTGGATTGCGGCATGCGCGGCGGCTTAACCACCTGCGTGTTCAGCAGCCTACTCATAGCATACTCGGCGGCTTAACCACCTTTGATCCTGTTGCTAATAACCCTGGCGGCATAAACGCCGCTGGCACCGGCCTGTGACAGGCCGCGGGTTATGCCTGCGCCGTCCCCGGCCGCAAACATGTTGGGCAGCTTGGTCTCAAGCTCTCTGGAGAGCTCAAGGCGCGCGCTGTAAAATTTCACTTCCACGCCATACAGCAAAGTGTCGTAATTTGCGGTGCCGGGTGCAATTTTATCAAGGGCGTGTATCATCTCGATAATATTATCCAAATGCCTTTTCGTCAGCACAAGACTGAGATCCCCTGGCGTCGCTTTCAGGGTTGGGACTGTGAAGCTCTGCTTCAGCCGGTGTTCATTTGTTCGAATGCCTTTTTCCAGATCACCGAAACGCTGGACCAGCACGCCTCCTCCGAGCATATTTGACAAAGAGGCGATCCTTTTACCATACTGATAAGGCTCGTTGAACGGTTCGGTGAATCTGTTGCTGACCAGGAGCGCAAAGTTGGTGTTTTCACTTCTCAGTTCAGGGTCGGTATAGCTATGGCCGTTTACTGTTATTATGCCTTCTACATTTTCTGTGACCACATGCCCATATGGATTCATGCAGAAGGTCCTGACTATATCGCCGTACTGCTTGGTTCTGTATTTCAGCTTGGATTCATATACAACATCGGTGATGTGCTCAAATACTCTTGCAGGCAATTCAACACGTACTCCTATATCCACTTGATTATTGATCAGGTTTAGCTTCAATTCGCGGCATTGCTGTGAAAACCACTCAGCACCGGAACGTCCGGGCGCAGCAATCAAATAAGTACAGCGAACAGACCCGCCATTAGCAAAGTGCAGAATGTAATGCCCATCCTCGGGCTCTATTTTTACAACCTGTGTATTGCAGCGTATTTCGACACGGTTCTCTAGGTATTCGAACATATCCTTCAGGATCTGCAGGTTATTTTCAGTGCCAAGGTGCTTTACTACTGCATGCAGCAGATGGAGGTCATTTTCCAGAGCTTTTTTTTCGATCCTGGCAGCTTCCTCGCTCCTTGTGCTGTAACGTTCGGTTGTGGCTCCAAATTTTATATTTACACTATCTACATATTCAAAAAGCCGGTTACATTCCTCATCAGGTATGTATTCGCTCAGCCATCCTCCAAATTCCGTCGTAAAATTAAACTTGCCGTCCGAGTATGCACCGGCTCCTCCAAAGCCGTTCATTATCCCGCAGCTGCCGCAATCTATGCAGCTTGGAACCTTTTTATCAATGATCGGGCATTTCCTTCTATGAATATCACTGCCCTGCTCAATCATTAGTATTTTCATTGAGGGAAGGCTCTCAGCCAGCTCATATCCAGCAAATATTCCGGCGGTGCCGCAGCCCAGTATTGCAACATCATAGTTTTCACAGCTCATATTCACACCTCTTTCCACAATTATTATAACGCATAATTCATAGATTAATTTTCGATTGTAAAAAATTTTTACCTCCTCGCGTTTCAGCGAGGCGTATAGAATGAACAAGGAAACGGCTGAAATAAAGATCAGACCAGCCACTGAAAAAAGGTGTTTCTCCTGTGGCATTCTCAATAAAAGAAATTTGTAGCCAGCTATATTTCAATTGTAAGAAAGAGTACAGTTCACAGTTGAAAATATGAGCAATATATGTAATTATATTAATTGAGTAATAAAGTACTTGCCGGTAAAATGCAGGACCTATTGAAAATGTACTATTGATGAATGGGGGGCAAACTTATGAAATGTGTAGTTTGCGGTTACAGATACAACGAGCTTGAAGAAGGAACGGAAGGCAAGAATATGGTTAGCGATGGTAAGGAGCCCTTTATAAAGCTGATTAACACCTTCCATATCAAGGATAATGATGGCAGCCTGGATGAAGCATATCTGTTTGGGTGCCCTAAATGTAAGACTGTCAGGATGGAGCTCTGGCGAGACTGAGAAGCAGAAGGGCGGAAGATCAGAGGGCTAGCAGGCTAGAAGGCTGGAAGGCTAGAAGGCTGGAGGGCTAGAAGGTTGGAAGGCTAGAAGGCTGGAGGGCTAGAAGGTTGGAAGGCTGGAAGGCTAGGGGGATGCAGGACCGACAAGCAACAAAAGAACTTCCTCGGATTTCATGGATTTCCTTGATTAACACCCTTGACTTTATCCTCATTTGGCCTTACAATATAGTTACTTCAAAAATGAATCGTGGGCGTTTAACTCAGCTGGTAGAGTGTCATCTTGACGTGGTGAAAGTCATAGGTTCGAGTCCTATAACGCCCACCAAAAAAGTACCATCTATTGATAAAAAGATTTTATCGGTAGGTGGTTTTTATTTTGGCCGGAAGGTTTGGGGCAAGGGAGGCCTGTAAGGCCTGTAAGGCTTGAAAGGTTTGGGGCAAGGGAGGCCTGTAAGGACTGTAAGGCATGAAAGGCAAGAGAGGCCTGAAAGGCTTGAAACAGCTTGGTGCAAGGGAGGCCTGTCTGCTGTGGCTCTACGGCAGGAATATATCTGGACGGTTATCAGTAAAGTATTGAACAGGCAGTATGGATGGGAAGGTTGAGTTTTGTTGATATTTAGGTAGTTGAAAAGGGCAGTAGGTAGAAGATAAGGGCAAATCGTTTATTTCCCAGGGCAATAGATACCTAGGTGTGCAAAAACTTAACTCTGGTAGTTCGAAATGCTTATTTTTATATGCTTTACGTAAAATAATGAAGTTACATCCAATGTTATGTAACATAACAATGTACCAATCATAGTGTTGGGGCAAATTTGGGGAAATTTATCATGCATGAGTTGATTTTTTGCACACCCTACTGTAAAATAATTGCATGGATGGTTATATAAGTTATCTATCTGCTGCTATTTTGTGGGGTATCCCATGTATTGAGACTGTTATCGGCAAGAAAATCACAGAGAATGATGCTGAAGAGATAACGGTATTAGATTATAGAGCTCGTAATAAAGTCTGGCTTTTTGCTGACGGTAAAAAAGTTCATTCATGCAAGCTTGATCTGCCGGATAACGCGGTTATATTCCGAAACGGTAAGATGATTGCGTCACCAGAATTGCTGTTTGAACAATGTAACAGTCCCCCTCCTCTATACGTATTTTCAGCCCTTCAGGCTGAAAAACGCTTGGTGGGAGTTACCGATTGAAAAAGCTGTCAGTGGCGAGTACAATCTCCCACTGACGTTGTTCAAACGCCACGTTTAGGCGTGGCGCACGGAGTGTAGCGTAGGGCGAATTCATTTCGCCCGTAGCGAGGGGATATGGGGGCTTGCCCCCATTGGAAATTGAATCATTTGTAAAATTGCTGCAAGACGAGACCTGATTTTATTCAACAAAGATATGGAATTAGAATATATCCAAACAAAGAATTGCCGGAGGTTGATTTATGGATTACCCATTAATGGAGACACCCTTTGTATTAGTCCCATTCGAGGAAATGAATAAAAAGCAAGTTGAACAGTATTATCAGTGGTTCATGACCGAAAAGGATAAGCGGATACATCAATTAGAAGAGTATATAAATAAAAACAACACTGAAAAAGTTGTCCTTGATAAAAGCCCTGAATCACTCATCCCCTTGTGGGAATGGTTTGAGCACCAAATTGAATGGGAAGAGAGGTCACAAAAGGAGATAGATGATGAGGTTAAGGGAAAGCCAGAATGGATGCGTGAAATTATTCAACAAAGCACAAAGAAAATGACTATATTAACAATGGCATTGACAACTGATATCGCTACATACTTTGGTGAAACATTAATATATAATAATCCAAGTATAAGATGGGGCTATTTATTAAAGCCACTAAAGCTAGATGGGGTAAAAGAGCCTATTTTGCTTGGTTTTAAAAAAAACATTTCGATGAACCCAAGAGGTATAGTACATGTATGCGTATTGAAATCTAGCAGGCAGAAAAACAAAATGAAGTTATTCGAATCTTACACAAATTGGCTAGACATGGTAAAAGGTATAGGATCTTAATGATTTGTATAATGCACACCCCTAAGCAAAAATGCACACCCCCTTACTGGAATTGTTGAACTTTTGACAAGGGGGGTACATTATATCATTTTGTTGTAGATTAGCCAAAAAAGTACCATCTATTGATAAAAAGATTTTATCGGTAGGTGGTTTTTTATTGGGCTTGAAAGGTTTGGGGCAAGGGAGGCCTGTAAGGCCTGTAAGGCTTGAAACAGCTTGGTGTAAGGGAGGCCTGTCTGCTGTGGCTCTATGGCAGGGTTATATCAGGACAGTTATGTGTTGAACCGGCAGTATGGATGGGAAGGTTGAGTTTTGTTGATATTTAGGTAGTTGAAAAGGGCAGTATGTAGAGAATAAGGGCAGATCGTTTATTTCCCAGGGCAATAGATACCCAGGTGTGCAAAAATTCAACTGTGGCAGTTCGAAATGCTTATTTTTATAGGCTATGCCTAAAATAATGCAATTACATCCGATGTTATGTAGCATAATAATGTGTCAATCATAGTGTTGGAGCAAATTTGGGGAAATTTATCATGCATGAGTTGATTTTTTGCACACCCAAATGTAAAATAATAGCATGGATGGTTATATAAGTTATTTATCTGCTGCTATTTTGTGGGGTATCCCATGTATTGAGACTGTTATCGGCAAGAAAATCACAGAGGGTGATGCTGAAGAGATAACGGTATTAGATTATAGAGCTCGTAATAAAGCCTGGCTTTTTGGTGACGGTAAAAAGGTTCATTCATGCAAGCTTGATCTGCCGGATAACGCGGTAATATTCCGAAACGGTAAGATGATTGCGTCACCAGAATTGTTGTTTGTGGAATTTGCAAGTAAATTGAGCATCCAGCGACTTATCTTGCTGGGCCTGCAGTTGTGCTCACATCCACATGGACGACCATCGGAGGCAATCACGACAAAGCAAAAGCTGGAAACGTTTCTGACAAAGACCTCTGGGTACTGGGGACACCGGAAAGCAATACGGGCTGTGAAGTATGTGGAAAACGGTTCTGCATCAATTATGGAATCTCTTACTTATATGATACTGGCACTGCCTCACGCTTTGGGAGGCTATGGGTTAAGCGGAGCAGTTTTTAACCATGAAATAAGGCTATTGGGTGAAGCAAAGATGCGTCTTGGACAAGATTTCTGCTTTGTAGATATTTACTATAAGCATAAAAAAGTAGGTGTCGAATATGAAAGCTATGCCTTTCATAGCAAGCCGTCGGATCTGGGAAAAGATGCTGTGCGATCATCTGTCCTGCAAAGGAAGGGCATAGGCATGATGCATCTGAGCACTATACAGCTGTATGACAGAGATGCTTGCAGAGATTTTGCCTATAATCTTGCGGCTCGTCTTAGGAAACGGATACATATACGTACAAAAAAGTTCGATGAAATGCATAATCAATTGAGGCAATTGCTTCCGGACGGAAAACTTGGTATCTAACCGGAACACACACTGGACCAAGACCACATCTGCGTACAGCTCGCTGGCACCATTTTCGGACAGGCCCCAGAAATGGCGAGAGAAAGCTGATTCTAAAATGGATGCCTCCAATCCCGGTATGCATGAATGATGAAGAGGGAACTACCGTAATTTATAATGTGGAGTAACTTGTTACTTAATCGTGAAGGATACATATGGCAAGTCATCGCTATATATTTGAACGGAATTATATAACTTCCTAAGTAAGGATTGACCCGGCAGGGAAGCGTTTTAGAATTTATTGACAGATTGGGAACGAAGTGCTATACTTGTCGAAAGGTTAACTAGCTAATGATTATAACATTAATAATTAACAAGTTAAGATTTACTTCTATATGAGGCGGTGAGAAAACGGAGAAATGAAAAACTGTCATAAAAATCACACAGGTAATAAGGCGATCATTCATCAAATCATTGTCTTTACGATGAAGCACCGCAGGATAATGCAGAGCTATTTGGATGAAACAGGTGTCTACCAGGCCCAGCATCATTTGCTGATGAGAATTTCCCATAACCCGAATGCATCGCAGAAGGATATAGCCATGTCAATGGATGTATCGGCAGCGGCGATAGCAGTATCCCTGAAAAAACTGGAAAAGGGAGGATATATCAAAAAACAGATAGATCAGGGAGATAATAGACTCAATCAGATCACCATTACCGAAAAAGGGAATAAGGTCGTAGAACAAAGCAAACGGATTTTTGAGTCAACGGATCGAAAGCTTTTTGAGGGCTTCACGGAGGAAGAGAAGCATACCCTGTCCGCTCTCCTGCAAAAGCTGGGTTCCAATCTGGCCGTAATGGAAGATGAAATCAAATCTAAACAATGAAGGGACAAATGTAAATGAAACGTTATTGGAAATATATAAAGCCATATCTGCCTGCGTTTATAATAGGGCCGATTCTTATGATCGTGGAGGTTATCGGTGAAGTTGTGATGCCTCTGCTGCTGAGTAATGTAATCGATTATGGGGTAAGCGGAGGCAGGGGAATATCTTATATAATAACAATGGGCGTGACTATGGTGGTCACAGCATTGTGCATGATGGCAGGCGGTGTAGGAGGAGCTTACTTTGCCATCAAGGCGTCCTCGGGATTTGCCAACGATTTAAGGAAGGATATGTTTAATAAAATCCAGAGGTTCTCCTTTAGTAATATAGATAGATATAACACCGGTTCTCTAATTACACGATTGACCAATGATATTACACAGGTACAGAACATGATCCAGATGCTTATGAGGATGGCTCTGAGAGCGCCGGGCATGCTTATCGGCGCACTTATTATGGCCTTTGCGCTCAATGCAAGGCTGGCGCAGGTCATACTGTGTGTGATACCGCTGCTTGGGATAGCGATCTTCTTTATTATGAAAACTGCATTTCCCAGGTTCACCACTATGCAGAAAAAGCTGGACGCACTCAATATCGCCACTCAGGAGAATCTGACGAATATAAGGGTCGTAAAATCCTTTGTCAGAGAGGGGTATGAGGAGGATAAATTCAAAAAGGCCAATAATGATCTTAAAGATAGCTCATTAAAGGCAATAAGGGTAGTTATCCTGACCATGCCTGTCATGATCCTGGCAATGAATATCACAACCCTTGCCGTGGTTTGGTTTGGAGGGAATCAAATCGTGGCAGGCAGCATGACCACCGGAGTCTTGACTGCATTTGTGAACTATGTTGTCCAGATCCTCATGTCATTGATGTTTGTTTCCATGATCATTCTAGTCGGTTCCAGAGCACTTGCTTCTGCCAAGCGTATCGATGAAGTCCTTACCACCGATATTGACCTGACCGATGAGAGCGCATCCCAAAGGGATATTCCTGTACAACATGGTAAAATCGAATTTAAGGGCGTTTTCTTCAAATACTACAAAAACAGTGAGAAATGGGTCCTTGAGGATATCAATCTTGTGGTGCACCCGGGTGAGACGGTCGGTATCATCGGTTCGACAGGCTGCGGAAAATCGAGTCTTGTACAGCTCATCCCCAGATTATACGATGCGGACTTGGGGGAAGTGCTGGTTGACGATGTGAATGTGAAGGATTATTCTCTGAAAAACCTTCGTGATGGAGTCGGCATAGTTCTACAAAAAAATGTTTTGTTTTCCGGTACGATTATGGAAAACCTCAAATGGGGCGATGAAAATGCTGATGATGATACGGTTTATCAATATGCGGATTATGCACAGGCACATGGATTTGTCTCATCATTCAAGGAAGGGTATGAGACCGAGCTTGGTCAGGGCGGCGTAAATGTCTCCGGCGGGCAGAAGCAAAGGCTGTCCATAGCCAGAACGCTGCTGAAGAAGCCAAAGATACTGGTTCTCGATGACAGTACCAGCGCAGTCGACACCGCAACAGAGGCCAAGATAAGGGAAAGCTTCAAAAATGAGCTGCAGGATACGACGAAAATCATAATAGCACAGAGGATATCTTCTGTCATTGAAGCTGACAAGATCGTAGTCATCGATGACGGTAAGATCACCGGAATAGGCTCCCATCAGGAGTTGATGCAGAGCTGTGAAGCATATAATGAGATTTATTACTCACAAATGGATAAGAAGGTGACCGCATAATGAGTCATATTGGAGAAAAGAGAAAAGAAGAATTATTACGCAAATATGGTAGTAATACAAAAAACAAAGCAGGCGGTCCCGGGGGGCCTGGGGGCAGGCGGCCGGGCGGCTTCGGAGGCCACGGCGGACCGGGTGGACCGCGGGGCGCAATGGGCGGAGGTAAGCCCAAAAACACAAGTGCTGTAATCAATAGATTGTTTTCTTATATCGGACGCGATAAGGCAAAAGTACTATTCGTTTTCATCTGCGTATTGTGCAGTACCATGGCCAGCTTGGGCGGCAGCTATATTTTGCGTCCGGTCATTAATAATCTGGTATCTGCAGACCGCTCGCCAGAAGAAAAATTGCTCAACCTTTTTACAGGTATCTTTATTATGGCATGCATCTATTTAGTCAATGTCATATGCACTTATCTGTACCAGCGGATCATGGCAGGAGTATCCCAAAATGCGCTGGTCAGGATCAGGGGAGAGCTGTTTGGCAAGATCCAGAGGCTGCCGGTGAAATATCATGATACACATACCCACGGGGATATTATGAGCCGTTTTACAAACGACCTTGATTCCGTGGGCGAGATGCTGAACAATACACTGCCACAGGTTTTTTCAGGCGCAATTACGCTGATTGGCACCATAGTTCTGATGTTTGTTACAAATTGGATCCTGGCGATCGTTACCATTGTTACAGTACCCTTATTGATCTATGTGGCCGGCATGCTTGGCAAGCAAAGCAGAAAATACTATAAAGGTCAGCAGCAGGCGCTCGGTGCGGTAAATGGATATGTTGAGGAGACTGTTGCCGGTCAGAAGGTAATAAAAGTATTCAACCATGAAGAAACAGCAATGGACGAATTCGAATTCCTTAGCGACGATTTACGTGAAAAGCAAATCAAAGCGCAGTTTTTCGGAGGCATCATGGGGCCTGTCATGGGCAATCTAAGTCAGGTAAGTTATGCATTATCCGCTACGGTCGGCGGTGTCTTGTGCCTGACTTCGAATTTTGATATCGGCGGCCTTACCATATTTACCAACTATTCAAGACAGTTTTCAAGACCTGTCAGTGAATTGTCAATGCAGATGAATACTATATTTTCCGCATTAGCGGGAGCGGAAAGAGTATTTGAAGTGATGGATGAGACACCCGAGGCAGCTGACTCAGCCAATGCAGTTGCAATCTGCTCCGAGGAGAACCGAGAGCAAGGAGCACGTCCTATAAAAGGAGAAGTGGTGCTGAGGAATGTGACCTTCGGCTATGAACCAGGCAAGACTGTACTAAAAAATATAAATGTAAGAGCAGAACCCGGACAGAAAGTTGCATTTGTGGGATCAACCGGCGCAGGCAAGACAACCATAACAAACCTGATCAACAGGTTCTATGAGATCGAAGAAGGTAAGATATTGATTGATGATATCGATATTAAAAAAATCAGGAAGGATTCGCTGAGAGCTAATATAGCAATGGTGCTTCAGGATACCCATTTGTTCTCGGACTCGGTCAGGGAGAATATCAGGTATGGACGTCCCGATGCAACCGATGAAGAGGTGATAGCTGCCGCCAAGATTGCAAGTGCTCATTCCTTTATCGAGAGACTGTCCGATGGATACGATACTGTATTGGATGGCGACGGCGCTAATCTCAGCCAGGGTGAGCGCCAGCTTCTGAACATAGCACGGGCTGCAATTTCAAAGGCTCCTATTTTAATACTGGATGAGGCTACCAGCTCTGTTGACACCAGAACGGAAAAGCATATTGAACGCGGTATGGACCGTATAATGAAGAACAGAACAACCTTTGTAATTGCACATAGACTGTCCACAGTGCGGAACTCCAATCAGATCATTGTACTGGAGCATGGCGAGATCGTAGAACAGGGTACCCATGAGGAACTCCTCGCAATGACCGGAAGATACCATCAGCTCTACACCGGAGCAGTCGAACTGGATTAATTGATGGTGCCATGGTTCCAGTGACGACAGATAGACTGTTATTACGTTAAAAATTGTCTATATGCCGTGACTGGCACTTTTAACTATGTTATAATTTCAACAGATTGCCCCTGAGAAGATCGAGCTCTCAATATCCGAGAGCAATAATGCCAGTATGAATCTATTCAGGAGTTTTGCAGATAAAAACAATTTGACTATGCAAGAAAAGAACAGATGCATGTTTGGAGATATAACTGAAATAGTATATGAGATAAGACTGTTACAATAAAAGCTGCTTTTTTGAAACAGTACGAGGAGGATAATACTAAATGGCAGAATTACGATGGCATCCGCTTATTAAGGACTGGGTCATGATTGCGTCCCATAGGCAGAACAGGCCTCAGATGCCAAGAGACTGGTGCCCCTTTTGTCCAGGTTCGGGAAGGGTGCCTGAAGATTACACAGTATATAAATATGACAATGACTATCCTGCACTGTCACAGGATCCGCCGGTGCCCGATGATGTCCCGACGGAGCTTTACAGGATGGCCGAGGCCTACGGCAAATGCGAGGTAATACTCTACTCTCCCGAGCATACATCCTCATTACACCAGTTTTCGGTGGACCACATAGAAAGGATCATCGACCTTTGGACGGAGAGATTTATCGAACTGAAGAAAGACGATAGGATCAAGTACATATTCATATTTGAAAACAGGGGAGAGATGGTGGGTGTGACAATGCCCCATCCTCACGGCCAGATATACGGCTATCCGTTCATACCCAAAAAGCTGGAGCTTGAGCTGGAAGCCTGCCGGGAGCATCATGAAGCAAATGGTACGTGCCTTCTTTGCGACATGGTGAAGGATGAGACAAAATCCGGCGACAGAGTTATTTTTGAAAATGAGGATTTTGTTGTTTTTCTGCCCTTTTTCTCAGAGTATCCATATGGCATGTATATATTGAGCAAAAAACATAAGCAGAATCTGTTGCAGTTTGATGAAAGAGAAAAAACAAACCTGGCAAAGGCATTGAAGGAAGCTACGGGTACATTGGACTCGCTTTTTGGCTTTCCTTTCCCGTACATGATGTGCATGCATCAGGACCCGGTTAATAGTGAGGATGTAAGTGAGTATTACCATTTCCACATCGAATTCTTTCCTCCAATGAGGGCAGAGAACAAGCAGAAATTCAATGCTTCCAGCGAAACGGGAGCCTGGGCTCATGCCAATCCCACCAAGCCGGAGGAGAAGGCAGAGGAGCTGAGGAAGGCGCACAAAAGGTTCCTGGAGGGAAAGGAGATCAGGTAATGGAAATAACCGAATTGAAAAAGCGTTTTATTGACATATATGGCGGGAGCGAAGAGGGCATCAGGGTTTTCACATCCCCGGGACGCGTCAATCTCATAGGGGAGCATACCGATTATAACGGAGGGTATGTATTTCCCGCAGCGCTCACTCTCAGCTCCACCGTCATAGCCAGGCCAAGGACTGACAGGGTGATGAATCTTATAGCTACAGACCTGGGAATACAGGTGCAGGGTTCGCTGGACCGGCTCGAGGAATATAAGTCATTGAAATGGGGCAATTATCAGCTTGGCGTGGCTGACGAGCTTCAGAAGGCGGGATACAAGCTGACCGGCTGTGATCTGCTCTATCACGATACGGTACCGCTGGGAGCAGGCTTATCATCATCGGCGGCAATAGAGGTGGCAACAGCTATCATGTTGGTATCACTGGGAAACACATTCCATGGAATTGAGCAGCCGGTTGATATGATAAAAATGGCACTGATCAGCCAGAAGGCGGAGAACAGCTACGTTGGAGTCAACTGCGGGATAATGGATCAGTTTGCCTCCGCAATGGGTAAGGAAGGCCACGCCATATTCCTTAATTGCAGGGATTTGAGCTATAAGCATGTGCCGTTGAATCTGAAAGGATATAAAATAGTTATTGCAAACACAAATAAGAAGCGGGGGCTTGCCGATTCCAAATATAATGAACGCAGAGGCCAATGTGAAGCGGCCTTTGAGATATTGAGCAAATTTTTGCCAGGGGCATCATGCCTTGGTGAGATATCAATGGAGGAGTTCAACAGGTTCAAGCATGAGATAAAGGATGAAGCCGTACGAAAAAGAGCAGAGCATATTATTGCTGAGGACGACAGAGTGCTCAAGTCAGTCGAAGCATTGAACAACAATGATATTGAGCTTTTCGGACAGTATATGACTGCTTCCCACGACTCGCTGAGGGATCTCTACGAGGTGACAGGCAATGAGCTCGATGCATTGGTTGAAGAAGCTCTGAAGGTTGATGGTGTTGCCGGATCGAGAATGACAGGCGCAGGCTTTGGAGGCTGCACTGTAAGTATAGTCAGGGAAGAAGCTGTCAACGTCTTTATTGACAAGGTGGGCAAGGGCTATACAGCAAGGACCGGACTAGTGCCGTCTTTTTATGTTTCTGAGGTGGGTGACGGCGGCAGGGAAATCAGCCGGTTGAATTGACTAAAGAAGGCAGGGCTAAAAAATATTGAATGTTTATGGTAAAATCATCTGAACAGGTAGATATTAAATATTGCCTTGTGTATATAGAATACTAGGGATAAGGAAATGATTCCGGAGGAATGACGATGCTACTTGCAGATGATTGGAAGGATTATGAACTGATAGATACCGGCGGAGGGGAAAAACTCGAGCGCTGGGGAAAATACACACTCAGGCGGCCTGACCCGCAGGCCATCTGGCCGATAACAGGCGATGAAAAAGCCTGGAGGAACGTTGACGCCCACTACCACAGGAGCAGCAGCGGAGGTGGTAACTGGGAATACCTGAGGAAGCTGCCGTCCCAATGGACAGTTAAATACGGAGAGCTTGAATTCCATGTGGAGCCTACGGGCTTCAAGCATACAGGATTGTTTCCCGAGCAGGCTGTCAACTGGAAATGGATCGAAGGCAGGATAAAAAATGCCGAGAGAAAGATCAGCGTCCTCAATCTTTTTGCCTATACAGGCGGAGCCACTGTGGCCGCCGCCCATGCCGGAGCCGAAGTATGCCATGTGGATGCATCGAAGGGTATGGTCACGCGGGCAAAGGAAAATTTGAGCTTGTCAAAGCTGGGGGACAGGCCTGTCAGATTTATCGTGGATGATGTCGTGAAGTTCGTGGCACGCGAAAACAGGCGCGGCCGCAAATATGATGCAGTTATCATGGATCCGCCGTCATATGGCAGAGGCCCCAACGGCGAGCTGTGGAAAATCGAGGATGAGATCTTCCCGCTGATAAGCCAGTGCATGGATATCCTGACAGACAAACCGTTATTCTTCCTTGTCAACTCTTACACAACAGGGCTGTCGCCGACGGTTATCGGAAACATGCTGAGGCTGTCGATGCAGCGAAGGTATGGCGGGAGTGTGACAGCTGACGAAGTGGGACTGCCGGCCAGCGCAACCGGCCTTGTGCTGCCCTGCGGCGCAGCAGGCAGATGGGAAGCCTGAGGAGAAACCTAAGGAGAAGCCCGAGAAGAAGCCCGAGGGGAAGCCCGAGGAGAAGAAGATGAATAACGATATCAAGATAAAAATAATATATGAGGACAATCATCTCCTTGTGGTTGAGAAGCCAGTAAACATGCTGACTCAAGGCGATCAGACAGGCGACGAGGATCTGCTTACGGCTTTGAAGGAGGATATTAAGGTAAGGTACAACAAGTCGGGCAACGTATATCTCGGCCTTGTACACAGGCTCGACCGCCCGGTCGGCGGTGCAATGGTTTTTGCAAAAACCTCCAAGGCCGCGTCAAGGCTGTCGGATCAGGTTAGGACCAGGGAGTTCGACAAAGCCTATATGGCTGTGATACATGGCGTACCTGAGAAGCTGTCGGATACTCTGGTGCATTATCTTGTCAAGGATGAGAAAACCAATACGGTCAGAATCGTTCCCGACCCTGAAAGTGCAGGTGCAGGCCAATCTGACACTGCAAAGAAGGCAATTTTGGACTATACAGTTAAAGACACACGTGAAGGATACTCTCTAGTCTATATTAAACTGCATACAGGCAGGCCCCACCAGATACGTGTGCAGTTTGCCGCCATCGGCCACCCCTTGTACGGAGACCAGAAATACGGAGCATCGGTAAACAAACCTGGAATGCAGCTGGCCCTCTGGTCAGTGGAGGTCGGTTTTGTCCATCCGGTTATGAAGGAACATGTATCCTTCAGTTCAGCTCCGCCATCGATATATCCATGGGATTTATTTAAATAGTGTGTTATAAAGCATATTTCGCTAACACATATTTCCGCATGGGTTTCCATAAAATTATAAGTAAGGTATAATGGATTCCAGAAACGCGTGGGGGCGAAGTATGACAGATAGTGGGAGAAAAGCGAGAATAGTATTGATATCAGGCATGGTCGGGATCATAAGCGTAATGTTTACGATTATAAGCGATCTGATTCTGCTTGGAAGGCCCGAAAGCGGATACTCGTTTTTTCTGCTGCCGACAGAGTGCATGACCTGGATACCCGGCTGGAGAATAACTCTGGGTACGTTTCTGGGTGTCTTTATGTTGCCGTTTCAGATTGCCGGTCTTGTACCACTGTATATTGGTCTGAAGCCCTCAGGAAAGGCTATTCCGGCTGTGACCGGTCTGATTGGCTCCCATGGTTTGATAATGGGCGTCGCATTCCATACCACATATGCCTTTATGGCAGGCGGCTGGAAGCTGTACCATTCAGCAGCCGGGTCAGTCAGCCTGACTACTGGTTCCGAAACCGGCTCTTTTATCGGATCTGGAACCGGCAGCCTGACCGCTGGGTCCGGTGCCGGTGGTATCTCTTCCGGGCCTGTATCTGGTAGTCCTTCCTCATTGATGAGAGATTTTGAATTTTACTGGAAATTGATAATCATCATTATGGTGACTGAACTCATATTACTTTCAGTCCTCTACATTGTTACTGTACTGAGAGGAAAGTCGCTGTTCCCGAAATGGATGGCCATTCTGAGTCCGGCTGCCATTGTGGCGGCTGTTGTTTTGGTCCTGCTAGCCTTGCCTGCCCCTGTCGGCGGCTATGCTGCACCAACCATGCTGAACCTTTCCAATTTGACTTTTTTCATTATCTCAGCCTCCGTTATCTACAGAAAATTAAAGCATGAGGCAGCGAGAGCATGAGGCTGTAAGGGAAGCTGTTTAAAATTATGAATTTAACCGGCAAGCGGCCCCCCGCCTCTACAGAAGGCGAGAGCATGTCACAGACGTAGGTTTATACAGATAGTTCGTTTATTTTTGCTTCGACATCGTCCTTTGTGATGGTGCTGAGGTATGAGAATTTACAATCAAGGGCCTTTTTTATAGTTTCAAGGGCTTTCTCCCTGTCTCCGAGCTTATCGAGCACCAGTGCGTAATTGTAATACGGCTCGGGGAAGGTCGGCGCTTTGGCCAGCAGCG
>JAEZCA010000033.1 GCA_023412665.1 Bacillota bacterium | reverse complement strand
TGGGATCCTTTTTTGCTTCATGGATTGACAGGTCGGGTCACCAGATTACACCATTTCAAATTGTGACAAGATAAATAATTTTTTATAAATCTGTAGACAAGCAATAACAGGTATGGTAATATAAATTAAATTTAAGAGCAACCTTTTAATTAGTCCCGAGAGGCTGGAAGGGTAAGTGAATTATAGCGGTTATTAGAGGTCTACACCTATGATAGTCATGCTTCCTGCCATCGGCAGGAAGCTTTTTATTTTAGCCGAGCCGGAACTGAATCGCCGGCAGGAAACAGGAGGTGGCCAAGATATGATCGACAAAGCAGAAATAATGGATGAAAACGGTATAATGAGGGCTGTGACAAGGATAGCCCACGAGATCATAGAGAAGAACAAGGGTGTGGAGGATGTCTATCTCATCGGTATACAAAGGCGAGGAGTCCCGCTGGCAAAGCTGATTGCGGACAAGATACATGAGGTGGAGGGAACGGAAGTACCGGTGGGCATTTTGGATATAACCTTTTACAGAGATGACCTCAGTATGCTTTCAGAGCATCCGGTGGTGAACGGCACTGAAATAAACTTTTCCGTGACGGACAAGATAATCGTTCTGGTAGATGATGTCTTATACACTGGCAGGACTGCCCGTTCGGCTATTGATGCGGTAATGGATATAGGAAGGCCGAGAATGATACAGCTTGCAATACTTATCGACAGAGGGCACAGGGAACTGCCCATAAGAGCTGACTATGTCGGAAAGAATGTGCCTACATCAAGGGCAGAAGTGGTGAATGTAAAGCTTTCGGATATTGACAACATCAATATCGTTACTTTGAGTGATTTGGAATTAGGGATGAAACATTGAGTAAGGATTTTTTCCTTACTCTTTTTTTAAATCGCAGCGAGCATATCAAATTCAATAAAGGCGGTATGTAACATGAATCTTAGATCTAAGGATCTGCTGGGTTTAAAGGATCTCACGGCCGGGGAGATCGAATACATTCTGGACACAGCAAAAACAATGAAGTACATTATCACATCAAACAGCAAGAGAACACCACATCTTCAGGGAAAGTCAATTGTTACACTATTTTATGAAAACAGCACAAGGACCAGGCTTTCCTTTGAGCTTGCCTCCAAGTATATGAGCTCTAGCTCCGCAAATATCTCATCCTCGGGCAGCAGTGTGTCAAAGGGAGAAACACTGATAGACACAGGGAAGACCATAGATATGATGGGAACAGATGTGATAGTGATTCGGCACCCGCAGTCAGGCGCGCCCCATTTGCTGGCCAGGCATGTAAATGCATCAGTTATAAACGCAGGCGACGGTATGAATGAGCATCCGACACAGGCATTGCTGGATATGTTCACGATGAGGGAAAGGAAGGGCTCGCTGAAGGGTCTGAAGGTCGCCATACTTGGAGACATATACCACAGCAGAGTAGCCAGGAGCAATATATGGGGATTGACCAAAATGGGGGCGGAGGTTTCGCTGGCAGGACCCGCAACACTTCTTCCTCCAGGGATCGAGAAGACCGGAGCCAAGGTCTATAGTACAATTCATGAAGCGCTGATCGATGCGGACATAGTAATGTCTCTCAGACTGCAGCTGGAAAGGCAGAAAAAAGCTCTGTTCCCGTCCGTACGTGAGTATTCCAGATTCTTCGGGCTGGATGACAACAGGCTTCAGCTGGCTAAAAAGGACGCTCTGATAATGCACCCCGGACCTGTAAACCGCGGAGTTGAACTGACAAGCTCTGTAGCAGATAATGAGAGCTCGGTGATAAACGAGCAGGTTACAAACGGAGTTGCTGTAAGAATGGCATTGCTGTATTTACTGACCAGGAGGGGATCAAATGAAGCTGCTAATTAGGAACGGCCATATAATCGATGCCAAGACCGGTTTGGATGGAGTATACGATCTGCTTTCAGAAGACGGTAGAATAACTGAGATATCAAAGGATATCAGTACCGATGGCTGCGAGATAATCGATGCCTCCGGCAAATATGTACTGCCTGGTCTTGTGGATGCACACTGCCACCTTAGGGACCCCGGGTTTGAATATAAGGAGGATATTGAAAGCGGCACAAAAAGCGCAGCAAAGGGCGGATTTACATCAATAGCCTGCATGCCCAACACAAATCCGGTCACTGATAACGAATCGGTTATAAAATATATATTAAACAAGGCTAAACAGGAGGGCTGTGTAAACGTATTTCCAATCGGTGCTATTACAAAGGGTCAAAAGGGTGAGGAGCTGGCTGAGATCGGAGAGATGAAGTTTGCAGGCGCAGTGGCAGTCTCAGATGACGGCAGGCCTGTAAAAAGCGCTTCGCTTATGAAAAAGGCAATGCAGTATGCTTCAATGTTCGACATAGCTGTAATATCACACTGCGAGGATATGGATCTGGCAGAAGATGGAGTCATGAATGAGGGATACACCTCAACGATACTTGGGTTGAAGGGAATACCCGCAGCTGCCGAGGAAACAATGGTCTCAAGAGAGCTGATCCTTGCGGAGTATTTAAAAATACCCATCCATATTGCCCATGTGAGTACCGCACTTTCTGTAGAACTAATCAGAGATGCCAAGAAACGTGGTGTAAAAGTGACATGCGAGACCTGCCCCCATTATTTTTCGCTTACTGAAGAGGCCTGTCTGGGATATGATACCAATGCAAAGATCAATCCTCCGCTCAGGACTGCAGTAGATGTAAGGGCAGTCATAGCAGGTATTGCTGATGACACTGTCGACATCATTGCAACAGACCATGCACCACACCATATAGATGAAAAAAGAGTTGAGTTCAGCCTTGCCGCCAACGGCATAGTTGGCTTTGAGACAGCGCTGCCACTGGCAGTCACAAATCTGGTCAGACCGGGTGTGATCACAATGAACAAGCTGGTAGAAAAAATGTGTCTCAACCCTGCAAGATTGCTCAGTATAAGCAAGGGGACACTGGAGGTCGGAGCTGCGGCAGATATTACGATAGTTGATATAAATGATGAATTTACAGTTGATCCCCTCAGTTTTTCGTCCAAATCAAAGAATTCACCCTTTGGAGGCATGAAACTCTTTGGTTCGGTCTGGGGGACCATTGTCGGAGGCAAACTCATAGTCAGTGAAAAAATACTGTTGTAATGGGATAATATACTTAAACCATGCTGAGATGCGGCAGAGGTGAACCGATGAACAGGAGGGGGACGGGCGATGTTTGTTGACAGACTGATAGCAGCAATAATAAAGTGTGATAATCCGACTGTTGCAGGGCTTGATCCGACACTGGATTATGTACCGGAGGCCATTAAAAACCAAGCCTTCAGAGCTTACGGCAACAATTTAAGAGGTGCAGCGGAAGCAATTATTGTGTTCAACAAAAGACTGATCGATGCATTGTGTGATATAGTGCCTGCTGTAAAGCCGCAGCTGGCATATTATGAAATGTACGGCACAGAGGGAATCAGGGCCTTTGATGAGACCTGCCGCTATGCCAGGACAAAGGGACTGCTTGTGATTGCCGACGGCAAGAGAAATGACATCGGAACTACCGCACAAGCTTATTCAGCAGCTTATCTCGGTAAAACAAAAATAGAGGGCAATGAGCACTCAGCTTTTGATGCAGATGCACTTACGGTCAATCCCTACCTTGGGTACGATGGTATCAAACCATTTATAGATGACTGCTCAGCATTAGGAAAGGGCATATTTGTACTTGTAAAAACCTCGAACAAGTCCTCAGGACAGCTTCAGGACCTGATCACACAGGACGGAAAGCATATATATGAAAAGGTTGCGGAGCTGGTGAACGAATGGGGCAGCGGTGTCATCGGAGAAAACGGCTACAGCAGTGTAGGTGCGGTGGTCGGTGCAACCTGGCCTGATCAGGCAGCAGTGCTCAGAGACATAATGAAGAAGGCATATATCCTGGTGCCTGGTTATGGCGCACAGGGTGGTACTGCTGCAGATGCAGTGCGCTCTTTCAATGATGACGGGCTGGGAGCAGTGATAAACGCCTCAAGAAGCATCATGTGCGCATGGAAATCAGAAAAATGGCAGGGTAGGTATAATGAGGACGGCTTTGACCAGGCAGCCAGAGAAGAGGCTATCAGAATGCGAAATGAGATCCGCGAGGCACTTGATAGCAGAAGAAAGTGACATTGTACTTACAATGGACTACCCGTGATCGAGAGAAGTGTCATTCAGAATATCAAAAAGGGATATTTCTCACTAAAGAGGAATACCCGTAAATCAGAGAGAAGTGTCCCTTCACATATGAAAGGAGATAAGCATGCCAAGACGTAATGATGTCAATAAGGTAATAGTAATAGGATCGGGTCCGATTGTGATCGGCCAGGCAGCAGAATTTGACTACGCAGGTACACAGGCCTGCCAGGCTTTAAAGGAAGAGGGCGTGAATGTAGTTCTGGTAAATAGTAATCCTGCTACGATAATGACCGATACAAATATAGCGGATAAGGTTTATATTGAGCCCTTGAACGCGGAAACAATAAAAAAGATCATTATTAAAGAAAAGCCGGACAGCATGCTTCCGACTCTAGGAGGCCAGACTGGGTTGAATCTGGCGATGGAACTGGCCGAATCAGGCTTTTTGGCCGAACAGGGGGTAAAGCTCCTTGGAACTGCCACAGAAGCAATAAAAATGGCTGAGGACAGGCAAGCCTTCAAGGATACCATGGAAAGCATCGGTGAGCCGTGTATAGCAAGCAAGGTCGTATCTACGGTGGATGATGCATTAGCCTTTGCAGAAGAGATAGATTATCCGGTCATTGTCAGACCTGCCTATACACTTGGCGGCTCCGGCGGAGGTATCGCATATGACAGAGTCCAGCTGACGGAAATAGCCACAAATGGACTCAGGCTCAGCCGTGTTTGTCAAGTACTTATTGAGAAATGCATATCCGGCTGGAAGGAAATAGAGTATGAGGTTATGAGGGATGGGAAGGGCAATGTTGTGACTATCTGCAGTATGGAAAATATCGATCCCGTAGGTGTACATACAGGAGACAGTATTGTTACAGCTCCCTGCCAGACACTTTCGGACAGGGAATTTCAGATGCTCCGTACAGCTGCCCTTAACATTATCACAGCGCTTGGAATAGAGGGAGGGTGTAATGTTCAGTTTGCACTGCATCCCACAAGCTTTGAGTACGCGGTCATAGAAGTAAATCCCCGCGTCAGCCGTTCCTCGGCGCTTGCATCAAAGGCAACAGGATATCCGATAGCCAGGGTATCAACAAAAATCGCAATCGGCTATTCCCTTGACGAGATAAGAAATGCAGTTACCGGAAAGACCTTTGCCTGCTTTGAACCAACAATAGACTATATAGTGCTTAAAATACCCAAATGGCCTTTTGACAAGTTTGTAAAGGCAAAGAGGACCCTTGGCACACAGATGAAGGCCACCGGCGAGGTCATGTCCATAAGCGATTCCCTCGAAGGAGCTTTGATGAAGGCTATAAGATCTCTGGAGCTTGGAAGATATACGCTGGAGCAGGAAATATACAAAAAGCTTGATGATCGGGAAATAGAAGATAAGCTTTTTAATATCGATGATGAAAGACTTTTTGTAATAGCTGAAGCCTTAAGGAGAGGTATATCAGTCAAGCATATAAATGATATAACTAAAATCGATGAGTTTTTTATCAATAAGATTTTTAACATAGTGAAGCTGGAGGAGAACCTTAAGGTTCAGACAAAGGACACTTTGAGGCCTGAGCTGCTGAAGGAAGCCAAAATGATGGGCTTTACCGATGCCGTGATAGGAAGCTATATCGGCTGTGACAGAAATTATATCAAAAAGCTTAGAAAAGAATATGGAATCAATGTGACCTTTAAGACAGTTGATACCTGCGCAGCGGAGTTCGAAGCTGTTTCACCATATTATTACTCCACATATGACCAATATAATGAGGTCGGGGTAACGGACAGAAAAAAGGTATTGGTTATCGGATCAGGGCCTATCAGGATAGGCCAGGGAGTTGAGTTTGACTATTGTTCTGTCCATTCGGTATGGGCACTGAAGGAACAAGGCTATGAAACCATTATAGCAAACAACAATCCCGAAACGGTCAGTACGGATTTTGACACCTCGGACAGACTGTATTTCGAGCCTCTGACTATAGAAGATGTTGAAAATATAATCGAGTGCGAGAAGCCGGAGGGAGTTATTGTTCAGTTCGGCGGACAGACGGCTATCAAGCTGGTCAATCAGCTGAGCGATATGGGTGTGCGGATACTGGGCACACAGGCAAAGGATGTGGATGCGGCCGAAGACAGGGAGAAGTTCGACAGTATACTGGAGAATATAGGTATACCGCGTCCGAAGGGCAAGACGGTTTATACGCTTGAGCAGGCGCTGGCAGCAGCAAATGAACTGATATATCCGGTATTGGTCCGCCCTTCTTATGTACTTGGCGGACAGGGTATGGAAATCGCATACAGCGACAGAGATGTAACAGAGTTTATGGAGATAATAAATCGTGTAAAGCAGGAGCATCCTATACTGATCGACAAATACATGATGGGCAAGGAGATAGAGGTCGACGCTATTTGCGATGGTGAAAGCATACTGATCCCCGGTATTATGGAGCATCTTGAGCGGGCGGGGGTTCACTCGGGCGACAGTATTTCGGTTTATCCTGCGATTTCAATAAAGCCTAAGACCGTGCAGCAGATCATTGATTATACAGAAAAGCTTGCAAAGGCTCTAAATGTCCTGGGAATGATAAATATACAATACGTTCTTTATAACGAGGAGCTGTATGTAATAGAGGTAAATCCCAGATCCAGCCGAACAGTTCCGTATATAAGCAAGGTTACAGGCATTCCCATGGTCGATGTTGCCACAAAGATCATTACCGGCAAAAAGCTGAGTGATTTTAGTTATGGAACAGGCCTTTACAAGAATGCCGAGTATTGGGCCATCAAGGTCCCGGTATTCTCCTTTGAAAAGCTCCATGATGTGGACACCAGCCTGGGACCTGAAATGAAGTCCACCGGTGAAGTTTTGGGTATAGGTAAAACATTCCACGAAGCACTTTATAAAGGTATAGCGGCATCAGGTATGAAGCTTCCTGCAAAGGGCGGTGGCATACTTATGACAGTCAGGGATTCCGACAAGACAGAGCTGCTGGATATAGCGGAGCAGTTTGAAAAGCTTGGTTTTACTCTCTGGGCAACCGGCAGGACTGCAAATATGCTGAATATGCACGGAATTGCAACAAATGCTGTCAAGAAAATTGATGAGGGCTCCCCGAATATATTGGATCTGATATCCTCGGGAAAAATCAAGCTGGTGATCAATACACCTACAAGAGGCCGCCAGCCTGAACGTGACGGCTTCAAAATAAGGAGGAAGGCTGTAGAGATGTCAATTCCCTGTCTTACCTCTCTTGATACAGCAAGAGCTGTTCTGGACTGCATAGAGCTGGAAAACAGCGGGGCTGATTTGGAAGTGAACGATCTGGGTATTTTTGAAGCTTAACAATAAAAACCTACCAAGGAGGAAAAAATGTCAAAGCAAATGACAAATACAATAGCCGGCATAGATGAGATCGCAGAAGGCATTTTCAAAATGAAGCTTGCGTCGGGTTATATTGCTGAAAATGCAAAGCCGGGGCAATTTGTAAATATTAAGTGCTGTGAAGGCAATGACGCACTGCTCAGACGCCCCATAAGCATTTGTTCCGTTGACAGATCAAAAAACACCTATGATATCGTCTTTCAGAGTAAGGGGAGAGGTACCGCCATACTGGCAGGCAAAAAGGCAGGGGACTGCATTGATGTGCTGGGACCCCTCGGCAATGGTTTCGACCTGGGGATCAAGTACCGCAGGATTGCCGTTGTAGGCGGCGGTATAGGTATCTTCCCGCTGCTGTTCATACTCAATGAGAGCAAGGCAATTGTTAAGAGGTCATACCTTGGTTTCAGAACGTCAAAGCTGGTGGTACTTGAAAATGAATTCAGGAAGAAATCGAATTCCCTTGAAATTGCTACAGATGACGGTACATACGGTACCGGAGGCTTTGTTACCGATCTGCTCAAGCGTGATCTTTCTGTTGAAAAGTTGGATCTGATATATGCCTGCGGTCCTGAGCCAATGCTGAGGAAGGTATCACAAATAGCCAGTGAATATGACACAGAATGCCAGATTTCTCTTGAGCAACGCATGGGCTGCGGTTTTGGTACATGTCTAGCCTGTGCCTGCAAGACTGCTGAGGATGACGATGGCTGGCAATACAGCCATGTTTGCAAAGAGGGGCCTGTTTTCAATAGTAAGAGTATTATATTTGAATAACTGTTCACGGGTGAAGTCAAATCATTGCTTCCATCCGGTATTCTGAGCAGTTTGATAGGAAGGGGCGGGTATTGTGAAGGAACGTTTAGCGGAATTGGATATGTCGGTGGACATATGTGGAATAAAACTGAAAAACCCGGTAATAGCCGCTTCCGGCACATTCGGCTTTGGCAGGGAGCATGCTGAATATATTGACCTAAACAAGCTGGGAGGTATAAGTGTCAAAGGCCTGACACTGAAGCCACGGCAGGGCAACAGGCCTCCAAGGGTCGCCGAGACACCTGCAGGCATGCTCAACAGTGTTGGATTGCAAAATCCCGGAGTATATTATTTTATTGAAAATGAGCTGCCTTTCTTAAGACAGTATACAGCGGCTGTTATTGCTAATATAGCAGGAAACACAATCGAGGAATACTGTGAAATGGCAGGGATACTGTCAGATACAGACATTGATGCTATAGAACTCAATGTATCATGTCCTAATGTCAAGGAAGGCTGTATTGCCTTTGGAAGTACGCCTGACGGCATAACTGAGATAACAAAGCAGGTCAGGAAATATGCCAGAAAGCCTTTAATAGTAAAGCTGACGCCGAATGTATCAAGCATTGCTGCCACAGCTGCCGCTGCTGAAGCTGCAGGTGCGGATGCTGTCTCTTTGATAAATACTCTCCTTGGGATGGCAATAGATATCGAAACCATGCGGCCTGTGCTTGCCAACAATACCGGAGGATTATCAGGTCCCGCAGTTAAGCCTGTTGCAGTCAGGATGGTGTACGAGGTGTCCCAGGCTGTAAAAATCCCGGTTATCGGTATGGGAGGCATATCTTGCGGAGATGATGCTATAGAGTTCATGCTTGCAGGCGCTGACGCAGTAATGGTCGGAACAGCAGGTATGATATACCCCGACGCTTGTATAAAAGTCATTGACGGAATAGAACAATATATGAGGAAACATGGTTTTAACAGAGCTGCTGAAATTACCGGCAGGCTTGAGCTGAATAAATAGTGACTGAAGGTGATTTGGTGAGGACAAGACTTATATTTGTCAGGCATGCAGAAGCAGAGGGGAACAAAATAAGACGATTTCACGGGTGGACTGATTCAGCCATTACCGAAAGGGGCCATCTCCAGGCTGAACGTGTGGCTGAGAGGCTGAAAGATATGCCCATAGATATCATATACTCCAGCAGTCTGCTCAGAACAAGACAAACTGCTGGATACATTGCCGCAGCAAAGGGAATGGAAGTCATAACAACGGAAAATCTTAGAGAAATCAACGGTGGTGACTGGGAGGATCTTACATGGACAGAGCTCGAACAGAGATGGCCTGAAGATTACAGTACATGGGAGAATGATCCGCATAAACACATAATGCCCAATGGCGAGTCCATGGAAGAGTTTCAGCAAAGGCTCATAAATGAAGTAATGCATATTATTGGGCAGCATGAAGGAAAAAACATATGCATCGTAACTCATGGCACAGCTATCAGGGCAATGATATGCCATTTCAGAGCATGCACACTGGAAGAGATGATAAATGTAGCATGGTGTGATAATACTGCAATAACTATTATCGACTATGAAGATGGAGTATTCAGCACTGTGACGGAAGGCGATGCCACCCACCTTGGTGAAGAACTGGGAACGATCGTCAACCAGGAGTGGTGGGAGGAATACATTAAAAAAGTAAGGTCCAGGAAGGATCAAAAATGATGACGGAGGTATATGTATGTCTAGTGAAAACCTGATCAACTGGCTGTTTGAGACCAATGCAGTCAGAGTTTGCCCTGAAGGCAAGCCATTTTGGTACACCTCGGGAACAATAGGTCCGTATTACATAAATACGCATTTCCTTTATGGCAGCGAAAGCA
>JAEZCA010000060.1 GCA_023412665.1 Bacillota bacterium | reverse complement strand
CAGCTGCTCCATCCAGCGCCGCAGGGTAAGGAATTCGTTCTGCACCAGCCGGGGGGCGATGACGCGCTCGATCAAATCCGCGGCGCGCATGGGTTCGCGGGCATCCAGTGCCGTTTCGATCGCCTCCGCCAGCATACCACGCTCCTCGTACCAGCGGCTGGCGCGCAGGGCAGCCTCGTGCAAGTGGCCATCCCCCAGGCGGATGCGGGCGTAGTGCTGCATGGCCTCGGCAAACAGGGTGTGATAGCGGTGCCAGCCCCCGGCGCTGTCGAGCGGAACTAAGAACAGGTTAGCGCGCTCCATCTGGTCCAGGATGCTCGTGCTGTCCGTCCGTCCTGTGACTGCGTCACACAGCGGCCCGCTCAACCGGTTGAGCACGCTGGTCCTGAGCAGAAAATCTTGCACCGAATCCGGCTGCGCGTTGAACACATCCGCCACCAGATACTCCAGGATCGGACGGTGGCTGCCAGTGAAATTGCTCAGGTACTGTTCAATTTCCGGCTGCCCTTTCATCCCATGCAAAGCCAGCGCCACCAGGCGCAGCCCGGCCGGCCAGCCTTCGGTGCGCTCGGCCAACAGCCCCACGGTCTCATCGCTGATCGAGCACGGCACTTCCTGGCGCAAGAAGGCCTGGGTTTCCTCCAGGGTAAAGCGCAGGTCTGCTGCCCGCAGTTCGTTAAGCTCGTTGCGCGCTCGCAGGCGTGCAAGCGGCAGCGGCGGGTCGGCGCGGGTGAGGATCATCAGGTGCAGGTTATCTGGCAGGTGCTCGATCAGGAAGGCCAGGCTTTCATGGATAGCGCGGGAAGTGATCTCGTGGTAATCCTCTAGCACCAGCACAGCTTTATGATGCAGGTCGGCAGACTCGTTGATCCACAGCGTTAGTACCGTTTCGAAAGCGGGTTGTGGGGAGTGCTGGAGTATGTTCAACGAGGCCTGCCCCAGGCTGTTTTCGAACACCTGGCAGGCGGTCAGCACGTAACGCCAGAAGCGGACCGGGTCGTTATCGCTGCTATCCAATGCCACCCATGCACACAAATCTCCGGCCTCGCCTTGCGAAAAGGCGGACGCCCATGCGCTGGCAAGGGTAGTTTTGCCAAAGCCCGCCGGCGCCGAAATGAGCGTCAGCTTCTGCCACAGACCAGCATTCAGCCGGTTGAGCAGTGCTGTGCGCAGAACGGCTGTGCCACGCGAGCGCGGCGGAGCGAGCTTTGTGTGGAGCAGGTCACTCTGCGTATCCGTGGATACCTTATCAGGTGCGGCAGATTGCTTTTTCCATTCCATCAGCAGTTCTCAGCGGTTCATAAACAACGCTCGGGCTCTTCGCAATGGTTTGGATCGCGCCCCCGCCCGAGATTATACCAGGGTGCAGTTGACCCAGTTTCCCTATGCATTCTGTGCTGTATATCTTTCTACGCAAAGGTTGCAAAAGAGTCGCGCGGAAAGGTGGGTTTATCCGCTCGCTTGATGGAAAGTGGTCTTAAGACGCATGATAACTGTTCTGCGCTATGCCAGGCTTTCTCGCTTCTGCGCGAATCGATCCATCGTCATTTGGCGGGTCTACCAAAGTTACGCCCGCCAAATGACGATGGATCGATTCGCGGCTATACGCGTATCAGCTTTTCTAACCAGGGGATCGCCTCGTTCTTACGCTTCCACCACAAGTCTTCCCAGATGTAGTGCACGGCAAGCTGTTTGTAGCTGCCGAACTTCTCAAAGTACGCCAGGATTGCATCCACCTCGACCGGGTTATCAGGGTCCTGGTCGAAGAACAGCTTGCTGTAAATCTTCTGCTCCCAGGGTGAAACGTGGTTGAAGAAATCCCAGCGGTGGAAGACGTCAAACAGCAGGTACCAGACCGTCGCGGGGCCAACGCCATACAGCTTCAGCAGCTCAGTCCGCTGCGTTTCGCGATCCATCCCCCGCATAGCCAGCTCATCCACCACACCCTGCGCGAAGTAGTCGTCAATCTTCTTGATCGACTTCGCCCGGTAGCCAACCTTCAGCGCCCGCAGTGCTTCTTCGGTGACGGGCAGCAGCGCGCCCGGCTCCCACAATGCCCACAGGCATTTGCCATCATATTCCAGCGGCGTGCCGAAGGTTTCCAGCAGTGCCCGATACATCTGGATCGAGCGGCGAACGGTGGCGTTTTGCAGCACAATACCAATCATCAGGTACTCGTACAGCGAATTTGGGTGCCCGGGGCGCATCCCCTGCCAGCGTTGAATCACCGGCCCAAGGACGGCATCCTGCTGGAATTCATGATAAAACCCGCTTAAATCCATATTCAGGTTGTAGCGGTAGCGGATTTCTTCAACGAGGCCTGAGAAGGTTTCCTCACCAACCGGCGCCGCTCCGTACACTTCCAGGCGAATACGTGGATCCATGACCGTCCCGATGTTCTGGAACTTCAATCCACAGCAATTTCCCTTCCAATTCCAGGTCTGCCAGCGCGTGCCCGGCTCCCAGGCATTATCGCCCGAGGTAAAGTGGTCGGGTTTATGGAAGGTGGAATCAAAAGCGAACGGCGCAGTAGGGGTGATCTCAACAGTGGCGATGCGGTCGATTTTCATAGAAAATATTATCTACCCAAACCCCCGTTTCCTGGTAAACAAAAAAGCGGTGGAAATTTCCACCGCTTTTGTCGTGGCGCCCCCGCGGCGACTCGAACGCCGAACCTTTTGCTCCGCAAGCAGACGCTCTATCCATTGAGCTACGAGGGCGAATTGCGATCCTTAATATACCCCTCCTTGCCCAAATCGTCAAGGCTTTAAGAGACTTTTATTATGGTTGAATGACGGAGACAGCATTCAACCATAATAAATACACGAAAAACCTATCTCCAGTTGCCGGGGACCTTATTGTTCCGCGCCCAGGGCGAGCCTTCGGGCAGATCGTTCTGCCCGTGCCACTTCTCCTGCATCGTATGGAATGCTGACAGCGCAGGCGCGATCACGTCCGCCCATACCTGCTCTACCTGCTCAAACGTGGTGAAATGATGCTTCGGCTGCACGCGGTCATATTCCGCCAGCAGCGACCGGGCCTTGTCTCCCAGCCAGGCCACCTCATCGGCCACCATGCGCTCGCCAACCTGCCGGTTGGCCAGATACGCATCTTTCCCCATAGCAAACTGCTCGCCACGCTTGTGTTCGTCAGGCATCCGCGACACGTCCACGCAGTCCGGCCGCACGGCCCACAGCAGTGAAGTTTCTACCTTCCCGGCATGGTCCCCCGATTCGTTCCCATTACCTGAGAAGCCCTTGTGATTGGCCTCGAACTCGGGCAGGCTGTACAGACGCACCCCCGCGTAGGGTTGGATCAGCTCCACCAGCGTTTTGAGGTCCTCCCAGTTTGGTCCGTAGTGCCCGGTGAACAGGATCGCTGCTTTGAATCCCAGCGCGTCCGCGGCCCGGATGTGATAGCAGATGTTTTTGAAGTGCTGCCAGGGAGGCATGGAGGTCAGCCAA
>JAEZCA010000045.1 GCA_023412665.1 Bacillota bacterium | reverse complement strand
GGGAATGTATCAGATGGACCCTGTCAATTATATACTTCACCTTATTGGTCTGAAGATGCCCTATCAGATGCCATATACAATCCATATCCAGTATATCGGTCTTCTCACATAGTTCCTGAACCCTGTTCTCTCCAAAATTTACAATTCCGCAGTCATATGCTGCTTTTATTCGAGCTGCATCAACAGTTTTTGTGACCCCAATGAGATTGATATCTGAAGGGTCTCTTCCTGCTCTTGCCGCAGCAGCATTTATTCTTTGTATGACTGCGTCCAAGTTGTTTTTGATCAATTCAGCACTTTGCGTCATTTGCCCACAATATCTCCTTCTTCTATATTATCCGGATTTATAAGATAAATATTATAAAGATTGACAGTCTTTTCATATTCATCCTCAGGTGTCTTTATGATCGCATATTCCTCATCGCTGCACAAAATATCGACATATCTGTTAGCTGCCACATTATATCTGACAAGCATGATCCTTGCCCTTTTACCATCCGGTGAAATATCTCTCAGGCACTTTATGGGAACCTTCAGACCCTCCTCGGTTTTTGTAATAAAATCCACATTTACAACACGGCAATCAGACAGAACATCGACTCCTCTGCTGATTTTTACGGTCACCACAAGCCCGTCGTCTCCATTTGTGTTGATATGTGATATTTCACCTGAGGTTTCAAGATGCGAATTATTGATACGCAATTTGATGCTGCCACCTTCTTTAAAAGCTTCCGCCCTATCTGAAGGTATCTTCGCCGCCAGATAAATATCTGTGCCCTTGATTATCTTTACAAACGGCAGACCGGCCTGTACCATTCCAGATTCGCCGGATCCCTCCGGATTGTTTTCTATTATGCTCTCCAGCTCCTCCTGTGAAAGCTCCTTGATCTTTCCGGGCGTCAGTACGCTTTCATATCCGTCTATTCTGTATGATACGATCCCTGAGATGCTGGTGAGGACCTGTCTCGTATCTTCATTTATTCTTCCCTGGATCGACTTTTTTTGCTGCTGCAATGAGCTGATATATCCGTCTGTTGAGTTACCTGCAACTATTTCAGCCTTTTTTTCAACTATCTTTCGTATCTCAGCCCGCTGTCTGCCCATGTCGTCAAAGCTTTTTGCATTACAGGCAATGATCAGCTCCTGTACCTTTTGTCCTATTTCTACATCCAGCTTTGACAGGTCTGCGGAGAAGAAATCGCTCTTTTCTATCTGTTCCATACGTGCTTTGACAATTTTCTCATTAATATCTTCAATGTCCCTGAGTAATCCAGCTGATTCATTGCCTGTCACCACTGCTATCTTAGAGAATGCCGCTGCCTTTTCACCCTCATTTATTTCCGGGATGTATCTGCCGTCGATTGGTGAAGGGTCAAGGATTACCTCCTGGCGTATGATTACAGCATCTGCTGATATATAGTCCTCAATGACCCCATTTCTTATTACGTCCTGTGCTGCATTTGTGCCTGACAGCCAATTGAACAGTGAAGGAATATAAAACACCATGAAGATAAACAGAAGCAGGCTGCCGAGAGTGATCCTTCTGACAGTGTTTTTCTTCCCCGAAGCAGCGATGTCGGAACCACTCTTTTCTGAGTCCTCTGTTTCAGGCCCGTTTATCCTATTTTCTTCAGCGGTCTCATCAACAATCGCAGTTCTTTTTTTTCTTTCGATCGTCAACTCAATCATCTTTTGAGGTTTTTCTTCGGTATCTCTTTTTTTCATAATCAAAACCTTACAAGTTTTCTTTCCTGCATGTATTTTAATGCTATCATAACACCGAGCTTAACATGTTCATAAACCAGCCCTCCCTGCATATAGGCAGTATATGGCGGTTTAAGGGGAGCATCCGCGCTCAGCTCGATTGAGGAACCCTGAATAAAAGCTCCTGCAGCCATAATGACCGGACTGTCATATCCGGGCATGTCCCATGGTTCAGGCGTCACAAATGAATCCACCGGCGAGCCCTTCTGTATCCCCTGGCAGAAAGCAATCATGCTTTCAGGGCTCTTAAAGCTTATAGCCTGAATGATATCGCTTCTTGTTTGATCGTGACCCGGTGATGTCTCAAACCCCAGTCTTTGCATCACAGCAGCTGTAAATACTGCTCCTTTCAAGCTTTCGGATACTATATGCGGTGCCAGGAACAGTCCCTGGAACATAAGTCTGTTATTGCCCAGGGTTGGGCCAACTTTTCTGCCAAGACCAGGCGTTGTGAGTCTGTATGCCGCATTTTGGACATATTTCTTTTTTCCAACGATATATCCGCCGGACGGAGCCAATCCTCCCCCGGGATTTTTTATCAAAGATCCCGCACATATATCAGCACCGGCTTCTATTGGTTCCTCTGCCTCAGTAAATTCCCCGTAGCAATTGTCTACCATCACAATGATATTATTGTTTATTTCTTTTATTACTTCAGATACCCTTCTGATTTCCCCGATTTTTAATGAATTTCTCCAGCTGTAGCCACGGGATCGCTGTATAAGTATCATTCTTGTGCTTTCAGATACGGCCTCCCTTATACCGCTGTAATCTATGCTGCCGTCCTCAAGCAGCTCCACCTGCCTGTATCCTATGCCAAAATCTTTTAGTGAGCCTGCGCCTTCCCCCCTGATCCCTATCACTTCCTCAAGGGTATCATACGGCTTTCCTGTGACCGAGAGCAACTCATCCCCCGGGCGAAGATTCCCATAAAGGCACAATGCTATCGCCTGGGTCCCGGCCACTATCTGATGCCTGACCAGCGCATCCTCAGCCTTGAAAACAGACGCATATACGGCTTCCAGTACTTCCCTTCCCCTGTCGTCATAGCCGTAGCCTGTAGTCCCTGTAAAATGCGTGTCACTCAGGTTGTGCTCCTGCATGGCGGCGATCACCTTGTATTGATTCATTTCCTTGACGGCATCTATATCCTTGAAAACATCCTTAATTTCACTTTCAACGCTTTGGGTTATCTTAATAATATCTGCATCGATACCAAAGCTGTTCTTTATAAAATCCTGACAAAGTATATTCATATAAGCCTCTCTGGTGTTTTTCATATATATCCATTTTATCCTACTTGCATCTGCAATTCAAGCAAAACTAGGATAGATGACATTCCTGACATCCATTCCTCGGAGCTGTGCTGAAGGTGTGTCCCCTTTATTCTCTTCCCCTTGATTTGAGAATGATACTGGGATACTATTGTAATACTATCTATGATTGGTGGTAATTATGAAATTATCAATGACGGTTTCCGCTGATGATTGCTCAAAAACAGTCAAGCAGCTTCTTAAAGGTAAACTGCATCTATCGGAAAGACTGGTCAAGAAACTGAAAATGACAGGTAAGATACTTCTTAATTCAGTCCCTGTCCACGTAAATGTCAAAGTCTCGGAGGGAGACATTCTCGAAGCGCTGGTCGAACCTGAAGAGCAAAATGATGATATAATTCCTGAAAAAATGGAGCTGGATATCATATATGAGGATGACTGCCTGATTGCGATCAATAAGCCTCCTGATATGGTCGTACATCCTACATTCATGCATTTTACGGGAACAGTCGCTAACGGCCTTATGCATTACCTGCTTCAGAATGATGTCAAGACATTAATACGTCCTGTCAGCAGACTGGACAGAGATACCTCCGGAATAATCGTATTCGCCTTAAATCCATTCATCCAGGACAGTCTTGTCAGGCAAATGCACAGCAACACTTATATAAAGGAATATATAGGCATCGTCCACGGCAGGCTCGAAAATTCTATCGGTAAGATCGAGCTTCCCATCGAAAGACTTCCCGGCAGCATTATGCTGCGTCATACAACACCTGAAGGTGCTCCATCTGTAACCCATTATGAAGTAATGGAACAATTTTGTGATGCCGCATTTCTGAAGTTCCGTCTTGAGACCGGCAGAACACATCAAATAAGAGTGCATTGCCAGGCTACAGGGCACCCACTACTTGGCGATACTCTTTATCAGCTGCCTGAATTTGAAAATAAATACGAAGGACTTATGAGCAGGCAGGCTCTTCACTCATTCAGGACGACTTTCATCCACCCTTTGGCAGGTACCCCTGTGGTCCTTGAATCAAATATCCCGGATGATATAAAAAATGCATTGGAAATATTAAGAAAATAACCACATTAAATTTACTTATATTTCCATATATGGTACTATGATAGTAGCTTTACTATCCGGGAGGAATACCTATGGAAATACTAAAGGAGAGATATTCGATTACAGAACTGGCGGAAATGCTTCAGTTGACAGACCACGCCCTGAGATTTTATGAAAAGGAATGTGAGCTGAGCATCCCCAAGGATGAAAGAGGCCGCAGGTATTATACTACGGACCTGGCCAACATTATGTACAAGATAAAGGTGATGCGCAGTGAGGGGTTGGAAATAAAGGCAATAAAAAAGATACTTCAGGATGATAACGTTTTTGGACAGCCCGAGGTCGTCCGTGAAAGCAGCGGCACCTCGGTAATACCTGCAGCAGGAAAGGAATATGAGGCGATGCAGGTAATATTCTCGGAACTTGGAAAGCAGCTGACAAGAGAAATCTCTTACGAGCTGGATAATACACGAGAACATCTTTTAAGAGAGATTTCAAAAAGCAAGCTTGAGCTGGGAGCATGTGTTGAAAACAGTGTCAGAAGACTTGAAGGCAAAATGGACAAACACTATGAAGAGGTTGACAAAGCCCTGTCCCGGTGGCGTGAGAAAAAGAAAAAGCGTCTGGTGAAGAATTTATTTTCAAAAATATTCAGAGCAAGAACATTTTAAATAAACATATCAACATAAAAAACACCACCTGACAGGTGGTGTTTTTGAATCTATTTTCTGGTTCTTCAGCTAACTTTCATTTCCAGGCGAAGCTTGTCAGCGACCATTGCAATGAACTCTGAATTGGTTGGCTTTCCCTTACCCACACTGACAGTATATCCAAAAAGGGCATCGATCGTTTCGACCTGACCTCTGCTCCAGGCTACTTCTATGGCATGTCTTATAGCTCTTTCGACTCTGCTGGGTGTTGTATTGTACTCACGTGCTATAGACGGATACAACTGCTTTGTGATCGAATTTATGATATCAAGATCCTTCACTACCATCATGATAGCATCACGCAGATACTGATAGCCTTTAATGTGAGCGGGTACTCCTATTTCATGCATTATATTGGTCACTTCAACTTCAAGATTGCGCTGAACCGGCGCACGGTAGGACGGTTTCATATCCGGGGTATAATCAGAGCGTATGATTGGGTTGTGATTTGAATCCTTCAGCTGTCTGATGCGTGATACCAGAACATCCATGTCAAAAGGCTTGACTATGTAGTATTCGGCACCTAATGCCAGTGCCCGCTGCGTTATCTTATCCTGCCCTACTGCTGAGAGGATAATAAACAGAGGACGCTTTTTAAGCGGCATCATTCTGACCTTCTCCAGTACACCAAGTCCGTCAAGCTGAGGCATAATAATATCCAATACCGCTATATCAGGCATTTTTTCTGCAATCAGATCACATGCTTCATTACCGTCATTTGCTATGCCTACTACTTCAATATCTCCCTGATTGTTCAAATAATCGAACAGGATGTCGCTAAATTCCTTGTTGTCATCTGCTATGACAATTTGTATTTTTTTATCCAGCAAGCAATTTCCCTCCATTTCATACATAATTAGTTTTGATTGATGTCTTCATTATATTTTTGTTTTGTATTTTAATCAAGTATTATTTTATCTCTAATTCCATTTTCTGATTATTAATTTATGCTCTAATATGCTAAAAGTCCTTATTTCAGGCACTTCTAACAATATACTCCACAATCTGATTACGGCACTTTCATAGTTATATTTCCTTATTATTCCATGTATTTCCTATTTTCTTCCATTTTGCTTTACATAATTGCATTTCGCAGCATTGCTTCAATAAATATACCGTAACCTCTTGTCGGGTCATTTACCAATACGTGAGTGACAGCTCCAATAATTCTGCCATTTTGTATTATAGGACTTCCCGACATACCCTGCACTATTCCGCCGGTGGCACTCAGCAGCCGTTCATCGGTTATCTTTATTATCATTCCTTTTGATCCGTTTAGATTTTGTCTTGATACTCTTTGTATCATGATACTGTATTCTTCAATTTTTTTACCGTCTATATTGGACAGGATCGTTGCCGGTCCTTCCGTTATATCGGCTCTGACTCCGACAGGATACAGCTTACCATCTATCCTTTGTGCTGCAAGCTTATCGAGCTTTCCGTAAATGCCAATTTCAGTATTTGTCTGTATTGTGCCCAGTTTCGTACCCTCGGTGAATATGCCTTTAAGTTCTCCGGGCATTCCTGATTTGCCAATTTTGACTCCTAATATGCTGGATTCAAGGATCTCTCCCGATTTGACCGACATTAGCGTACCGGTATCAATATCTGTGATTCCATGTCCCAAAGCTCCGAATCTTCCGGTCTTGCTGTCATAGAAGGTCAGTGTGCCTATACCTGCAGTACTGTCTCTGACCCAGAGTCCAATATGATATTTATTGTCTTCAGAAGATTTTACGGGAGACACAATAGCCTCCTGGATCTCACTGCCTGATCTGTAATTGATTTTAAGCGATTTTCCCCCGTTGTTCTCTATCACATCGACAAGTTCCTCGATAGTGTCAACATTTTCATCATTTATCCTTGTTATTACATTACCTGGTTTTATTCCGGTATTCTTGACAGGAATGACCTTTTGATCATTGGAAAGCACATCCGATATTCCTATGACAAGTATGCCGTCGAGCTTGAGCTTTACCCCGACTGTATTGCCGCAGGCCACCAGATTTGTTTTGGATACGACATCCACATTGACTGTCTTGACTGGAAGCAGGCCGAAAAACTTCAAATTCAGCTTAACGCTTCCATCTCTGTCCGAGCTTAGTGATACCGGTTTTGAGATACCGACATGATTATATGGCGCCGCTATTTTTTTACCATTTATCCTGAGTATACCTTCCGTATCAGCTTTGATGCTTATCGGAAACAGACTGTCTATATCATAGGAGTATTCCTCTCCTTCAATAAGAACCATATCGCCTGGCACAGTCATTATGACCTTGATGTATGATGCACATATGACGGCGAGTGCAGATACTATAAAAACAATAAGAGCTTTTTTGATAAAAGTATATTTTCTCATTGTTCAACCTCCTGCAAGTAAGTTAACCTTTTACAAAATCATTTATTCAAACAAATAAATGAACAGGAGGTAAAAAACAATAAAACTATAAAAAAAACCGGCGTTTAAGCCGGTTTACGATGATTTAAACTGGTTTATGAGACTATTCTTTGAGATTTTGCGTTATTAATCAATTCTGCGGCATATTTCAGTGAGGTTTCAGTCGTTTCTCCACCAATGAGTCTGGCTATTTCCTTTATTTTATTCTCTGTGTCAAGTTTTGTTACAATCGTTTTTGTACTGCTGCTGCCACTGATTTTTTCTATAAGGTAATTGTTGTCGGCGGCACAGGCTATCTGGGCTTGATGAGTCACACACAGCACCTGATGCTGCCCGGAAATGAAAGAAAGCTTCTCGCCCACCCTTTGGGCAGCTCTGCCGCTGATACCTGTATCTATCTCATCAAAGATCATTGTCGGTATGCTGTCGACCTCTGCAAGTATTGTCTTTATAGCCAGCATTACTCTGGACATTTCACCGCCGGAAGCAATTTTTGCCAATGGCTTGACAGGTTCACCGGCATTTGGTGATATGAGGAATTCCACTCTGTCCAGCCCGTTAGGGCCGTATTTTCTGCCTGTTGTGCCAACCGCTGCCATATCGAACTGAATGTCGACCTTGAACTCCGCCTTCTTCATTTCCAACTCTTCCAACTGCTGACCTATCCTGCTTTCAAGAACCTCAGCCGCTCTCAGCCTCTCTGAGTTCAGTTTGCATGATGTCTGATACAGCTGATCCTCAAGCTTTGTCTTCATGTCTGAAAGCCGTCTTGCAGTATCTTCACTTTTTTCTAATTCCTCCAGCTGTTTTTCAGCATTTTCGCAGAAGTGAAAAATATCGTCAATTCCGGCTCCGTATTTTCTTTTCAGTTTATATATGAGATCAAGACGTTCTCCTATTTCCTCCATTCGAGCGGGATCGAACTCTGTATTTTCCCGGCTTTTCCTTGCCTCTGAAGCCAGATCATCCAACTGGTATATGATATCCTGCAGCCTTGCCTGCATCTCCTCATAGCAGCTGTCCAGCCTTGATATCATGCCCAGACTTGTCAGTGACTGCTGCAAGGCATCCATTGCAGGCCGTCCAGCCTCTTCGCCTGATATCAGAATGTCATACACGGCAGAAAGGGCTCCCGCGATTTTCTCCGAATTATTCAGCAGCAGCCTTTCCTTGTTCAGCTCCTCCTCTTCACCGGGTTTCAATCTGGCTTTTTTGATCTCATCGATTTGAAATCTCAAAAGATCCATTTTTCGTTCCCGTTCGCCAGGATCACCAGACAACTCCTTAAGTCCCGCCCTTACGTTCCTATATTGCTCAAGCAGCTCTGAATACTCATGTTTTATACTCAGAATTGTATCCCCGGCAAATGCGTCAAGCAGTTCTATATGATGTTCTGTTTTCAGCAGCGACTGATTGTCATGCTGGCCATGTATATCAATGAGCCTCTCTCCAATGGCCTTCATGAAGGACGCAGGTGCCATCTTGCCGTTGACCCTGCAGGTATTGCGGCCTGATTGGGTAATTTCCCTGGATAAAATGATAGTACCATCCTCTTCAGGTTCCATACCCATTTCGCTCAAAACATCCATCACCTTTTCATTATCTGTCTGGAACACAGCCTCGATAAGGGCCTTGTCGGAACCGGTCCTTATGATATCCTTTGACACCCTGTCCCCAAGCACAGCATTAATAGAATCGATTATTATCGATTTTCCTGCACCTGTTTCTCCTGTCAGAATATTCAGCCCGCTTCCGAGTTCAATGCTAATCTCTTCAATTAATGCAACATTATGAATATCAAGCTGCAAAAGCATATTGCCTCCCAATACACTTCGGAGTTAAACTACCTGATCATCTTATTCAGTTTATTTACAAGTTCCTCTGCGATCTTCTCAGCTCTGCAAACGATCATGATCGTATCATCTCCTGCAATGGAACCGACAATGTCGATCAATTTGAGCGCATCGACCGCTGAAGCGGAAGCTTGCGCCATGCCGGGCAGTGTTCTTACCACAACGATATTGTTAGCATAATCACAGCTGACGAAGGACTCTGTAAAAATCGTGAGCAGCTTGTTTGAAATATTGCCGTCGTTTTGTGACATTGAGGAATACTTGTAGTGGTCGCTGTCCACCATAGTTTTAACGAGCCTAAGTTCCTTAATGTCTCTGGATACGGTAGCCTGTGTGACATCCATACCATGCTCCTTGAGCTTTTCGGCAAGCTCCTCCTGAGTTTCGATCTGATATCTTTCAATCAGCTCCAGTATTTTTGCATGTCTACTGTACTTCATCTTTTTTCAGGCTCTCTCCTCTATAATAAATTTTGGATCTCAGTATATTAAAAAAATTAAGAGTATTCATTTTAACCAGCTTTATTGAGTATTTTGACTTCCTTACCTCGACCTTATCCCCGCCCGCCATTTCATGGCCCTCCTGACCGTCAAAGGAAACCATTGCGCCATGTCCGGATACTTCATCCACCACTGCTCTGACCATACTGTCCGACTTGGTAATAAAGGACCTTGAATACAGAATATGCGGACATATCGGCGTCACTACCATCAGATCGGTATCAGGCTCTACGATCGGACCGCCGGCCGACAGCGAATAGGCGGTAGAGCCTGTAGGACTGGATATTATCAGTCCGTCTCCGGGAAATGTGTCTACAAACATATCGTTTATGTATGCTTTCAGATGCAGTATCCTGGCTGCTGCTCCTCTTGTAATGACAACATCGTTCAGCGCCACATCCGTCAACGTTTCCCTTCCGCTTCTGATTACAGCTGCCTCAAGCATCATCCTTTTTTCAATATGGTAATTATCCTCGAAAAGCTGGCCTATGGTCGTATCTATATTACTCCTGTCCACTTCTGTCAGGAATCCAAGGTTTCCGAGATTTATACCCATTATCGGCAGGTCTTTGTCATATATCCTTCTGGCTGCTTTTAACAGTGTTCCATCTCCTCCGAGGCATACAAGCAAATCACAGCACATAACCAGATCTTCATCGCTTCCGCAACCCGTACCGGCGCCGGAGGCTTCAGCAAGCACATCGGACATAAAGGCGTGACCTCCGCGTTTTATGATGCTCTCTGCCAGAAGTCTCGTATATGTATAATCAAAATCCTTGTCCGAATTCGTTATTATGCCGATCCTTTTCATCAAAACCTCCGGATTTTTATTACATTATACCTTATAGAGACATTTTTTGCTAGTTTAATTCATTATGAGAGCATTCAACAGCTTCGGCAAGCTTGGGCAATATTTCCGTTACATCTGACAACCCGCTTTCAAGCGAAAGATAGCACAGATATTCTATGTTTCCTTCAGGTCCCTTTATAGGAGAAAATGTAATACCCCTGAACAAGTAGCCTATTTCTAAAGCATATGTTACAACCTCTGCCAGGACCTGACGGTGAACATTAATGTCTCTGACAACTCCGTGCTTCCCTACCTTTTCACGGCCTGCCTCGAACTGGGGCTTTATTAAGCATATGACCTCGCCGGCACCGGGTTTAAGCAATGCCGACACAGGCATCAGCACTTTTTTCAGTGAGATGAACGAAACATCTATAGAGGCAAAATCGGCGGAAAATCCGATATCCTCTGGCTTTACGTAACGTATGTTCGTTCTTTCCATATTGAGTACTCTTTCATCATTTCTCAGCGTCCATGCCAGCTGTCCATAACCCACATCCACAGCTGCGACCTTGACTGCACCGTTTTTTAGCATACAGTCTGTAAAGCCCCCTGTAGATGCCCCTATATCAAGTGTACTTTTCCCCCGGAGTCCTATGCTGAAGTATCTAATAGCCTTATCAAGCTTGAGTCCGCCCCTGCTGACATATGGATTGAGATTTTCCTTCAGCTGTATTTCCGAGTCGGCCGGATAATTGCTGCCTGGTTTATCGGCCCGCTCTCCGTTGACATATACCAATCCGGCCATAATGGAGCTCTTAGCCTTTTCGCGGCTTTCACACAGTCCTTTTTTTACAACCAGCATATCAAGCCTTTCCTTATCCAATCAAAAACCTCCCCAGATCGTTGATCAATACCTGCTGCATTCGGATTCACTGAGGTTTTCTTCTCAGCAGCTTTATTATTTCATGGGCAATCGAATCTGCATCCAGCCCGAATTTCTCGTATAATATGTCTCTTGATCCATGGGGTATCGGCATGTCCGGAAATCCGAAAAGCTTTGTTTTGAGCATATATCCATTTTCATTCAAAAGCTCCAGCACGCTGCTTCCAAGCCCTCCCCTGATGCAGTTGTCCTCTATTATTGCAACGGCCCTGGTTTTCAAAGCGCTTTCCAATATCAGCTTCGAATCCAGCGGCTTTATGAACCTGGCATTTATTACTTCTGCATTAATATCCTTCTTAAGCAGCAGCTCTGCGGCTTTAAGTGCTGTCTCAACCATTTTTCCCACTGCCACTATCGTTATGTCGTTCCCTGTCGTAAGCCTGACCCCTTTGCCGTATTTAACGGGAACGGGCTGCGTAAGCATATCTTTCCCGGTACCGCGGGGATAACGTACAGCGATAGGACCTTCGTGCTGCAACACACAGTATTCAAGCATTCTGTTCAACTCGTTATAATCCGCAGGCGCCAGTATTGTCAGATTGGGTATATGACTAAGATATGACAGATCATATATTCCCTGATGGGTTTCACCGTCATCTCCTATGAGGCCGGCCCTGTCAATAGCAAAAGTCACATGCAGCTTCTGCAGAGCAACATCGTGTAATATCTGGTCATAAGAACGCTGCAGGAATGTGGAATAAACCGCTACGACAGGCTTTATGCCGGTCTTTGCCAGTCCTGCCGCAAAAGTGACGGCATGCTGTTCTGCAATTCCGACATCAAAAAATCGTTGGGGATACTTTTTTGAAAATTTGTCCAGGCCTGTACCAAGCGGCATGGCTGCGGTTATAGCAACCAGCTTGGGTTCAGCAGCAGCCAGCGCTGTAATTTTCTCTCCAAAAATATCCGAATAGGTCGGTCCGTTATTCACCTTGACCTCTCCGGTTTCTACTTCAAAGGGTGATATCCCGTGAAACTCCTGAGGCTTGCTTTCAGCAAACTGGTACCCCTTTCCCTTGTGGGTCAGCACATGGATAAGGACAGGTCCCTTCATTCCTTTGGCATTGGAGAGCACCTTTGTAAGCTCTCCAATGTCATGGCCGTCTATCGGGCCCAGATACTTCAGTCCTATTTCTTCAAAAAGCATGCCTGGCATAACAATATATTTGATCGTGCCCTTTGCTCTTTTTAAAGCCTTGGCAGCTTTATTCCCGATGCCCGGAAGCTTGTGAAGGAAAATGTCAAAATCCTCTTTCGCTTTGTAGTAGATCGGCTGAGTCCTTATTTTACTCAAATATCTTGAAAAACCGCCTACGTTTTTGCTGATGGACATGCCGTTGTCGTTCAGAATAATTATCAGATTGTTGGGTGACCGCCCAGCGTCATTTAATGCTTCAAAAGCCATTCCGCCCGTCAGTGCCCCGTCGCCTATCACAGCGGCAACTGCATAATCCTCATGCATCATGTCCCGTGCTCTGGCGTAGCCGAGGGCTGCAGATATCGAAGTACTGCTGTGTCCTGTATCAAAGCTGTCGTATTCACTTTCGGATCCCTTAGGAAAACCTGATAATCCGTTAAACTGCCTCAATGTCCCGAATTGGTCTTTTCGCCCTGTAATTATCTTGTGAACATACGACTGGTGTCCGACATCCCATATAATCTTGTCGTGCGGTGTTTGGAACACACTGTGCAATGCCAGTGTCAGCTCTACTACACCCAAATTTGATGCCAGATGGCCTCCTGTTGCCGAGACTCTCTCCAAAAGAAAGCTCCTGATCTCATCGGCTAGTGACCGCAGCTCGGCTAAGGTGAGTTTTCTTATATCCTCCGGCGATTTTATATTATTCAGCAGTTTTCCCGTATCATTTTTTTCTGTCATTTTTTACTTTCCTTTTTCTTCTGAAGAATAAAATTTTATCAATCACAAATTTTATGATTACACTAACCTTATATATTATATAATTGCTGTTGCGGAGTGCCACATTCTTTCCAAGGGCCTTCCCTCCAACCGTAAGAGCTGTGATCATGCCTGTGACCGTAAGCTCTGTCAGCGTTACGGCCTCCCTTGCGCCAATGATCCGGAAGATGATGTAAGCGCCGGCCGCTCCGCTGATGATGCCGCAAATATCACCAACAACATCGTTGCAGAAATTGGATACCTTATCCGCATTTCTTATCAGCTTTATGGCTTGTTTTGCGCCATACAGCTTTCTGGATGCCATCGCATGGAAAGGAGACTCTTCGGCTGCAGTAACGGCTGTCCCTATTATATCAAATATTATGCTTATCAGTATGATTAATAAAATAACCAGAAATGCTACCAAAATATCAGCTTCTTTTAAAATATCAGAAGAAGCTGCCGTAAGGACAGAGGATATAAAAAAAGACACAAATGTTATGGTCAGGACCCAGACTATATTTTTCCCTTTGGAACCCGCAACCGTCGATGATCTGAATCGTACCTTCTTTTCATCGGCCGGATGCTTGTAATTATCCTCCAACCGCAAACTCCTCCAAAATCTATGTATGGGACATATGAGAAGTCCTCTATGTCCCTTGAATTTATGTAAACAGGTGGCAATATAATGAGTAAATTTTGCGGCTTAGGTCAGGCAGGATTTCCCCCTCAGATACTGAAATGTCGCCAAATCAGCGGTTTCCCTTTAAACCCGCAGCTGCCGCGTTACCGCTGGCAGAGCCTGATCACCACTTAGTCCACACTGCAATCCCCATTATATCTCATACGGAACAGTCTAGGGGTTTTCCCCGGCAGTCTGACCGCTTCCTAGCCTCTTTTGCAAATATGGTTTCGAACAGCGATAATGCGCTCATACCGGCCAGTACTCATGCATCTGATCCATTATCCACCATATTCACTCAAGGCAGGCTACGCTGTTCGCAGCATCATACAATACCGCCTAACAGGTTTAATCCCTGATCGTAGTCGATATCCGGCATCATGTCTTTAAGCAGGAATTGAACTCCCTTGCCTGAATATCATAATACCGGTTTTTCTTCCACAAGTCAGGGTCTCCACGGTAGAGGGGTCAACGCCTGCATGCCATTGCAGATCGCCCCTGAACCTTAACTCCCAGCATCGACCCACCGCTGGGCGCAACAAGCCGACACAAGGAACTTCATCGATATGCCCTTAAACGGATTTTTAGGCCCGTCTTCAGAAGCGGCAGTACTGACTAGAATACTGCGCCACCCTGTTTTTGAAATCTTATTATAACATATATGCGAAAACTGATAAAGAATGACTTGAGTTCTGTTTTACACCTTAATAGACATGTTCGTTCTTTATGTCAATTTATCATCGCTATTCTCATTGATGCCTGTTAATAATACTATATAACAGCACAGAGAGCCGTATCAGTTATCCCTGTCTTTAATAAAAATTGCCAGTTCCTTCAGAAAGGCAGCTCTGTCCCCAAAGCAGGCAAGGGCCTCCACCGCTGCCGCAACCGTCTCGTCAAGCAGCTCCTCTGCTCTTTCGATTCCATATAAGGCGGCATATGTCGGTTTGTTTGACGCTGCATCGCTGCCTGATGGTTTACCCATCTGTTCCTGATTGCCCTTGACATCCATGATATCATCCTTGATCTGGAATGCCAGACCTATGCACTCCGCATATTTCCCAAGGCTTTCATACTCATCCGGCCCAGCCCGGCAAATACTGGCTGCAGCAAGCACGGGTGCCTTTATCAGGGCGCCTGTTTTACACCTGTGCATATGTTCGAGAGTCTCTTTTGATATCACCTTTCCTTCAGATTCAATATCTATCATCTGCCCGAGGATCATACCTTCAGCGCCGGCACTGACAGCTATGACATTCATTGCTTCTGCACAGCTCCTTGTCAGATGATCGTTTTTAACAATATGCGATATCATCAGCTCGTATGCCTTGTTGAGCAAAGCGTCACCCGCCAGAATCGCTGCGGCTTCACCAAAGACCTTGTGATTGGTGGGCATCCCCCTCCTGTAATCATCGTTGTCCATGGCCGGCAGGTCGTCATGTATAAGTGAATATGTATGTATAAGTTCAATTGCGCAGGCAAAGATCAGCACATCATTTTTACTGCCTTCGAGCATTTCGCATACAGCAAGCGCAAGTACAGGCCGCAGCCGCTTTCCTCCGGCAGCCACGCTGTACTTCATCGCATCATAGATGACCGAACCTGGACCATTGCCTGTTGTCAGCAGACCATCCAGTGCAGTGTTTACTTCCTTTAGGTATTCATTGTATTTTGTTTTAAACTCTTTCATTATGTCCTTCCTTTGACAGCGGTATGGTGACACTCCTCTCCAAGGGGTATTCCTGATTGTAAATTGATAAATCAATTGACAACGGGTCGAGGAATGTCACCAATGATGACTCCTCTAGTTACATAAGAGTTCTCACTCTACCTTTATCATTTCTTTCTCAACTATACCGTTCTCGCCTTCAATGAGCATGGTGATGCTTCTTTCGGCTTCATCCAGCTTCTTGTTGCAATACTTCGTCAGCTCCACGCCTCTCTGGAAAAAACCTATGGACTCATCAAGCGTGAGTTCTCCTTTTTCCAGGTTTTTGACTATTCCCTCCAGTTCGGCAATAGCCTGTTCAAATGTGTTGTTATCACTGTTCATTTTTATCCCCCTTGATACCATCCACAATACAGTCAAGCTTTCCATCGGTCAGACTTATTTCAAGCCTTTCCCCCAGACTGACGGATTGCACTGACTTTATCAGAGTATCGTCTTTTTCAGACCTGATTATACAATAGCCTCTTGCCAGCGAACTGAGCGGGCTGAGCGTATCAAGCCTGGCTGCCAGCAGTGACAGCCTGTTCCTGTACTCGCCCTTCAATGCCGCCAGAGCCTTTTCCATGTACCTTTTCTGTACATCCAGCAGCATTCTGTTTTGATATATCCTGTTATAAGGCTGCTTGAATGCAACACTGCCCTCAAGTCGCTTTATCGATAGTCTTTCCATGGATGTCTTTTTATTTATTGCATTCCTCAGCCGCATTTTCAATCCGTCCAGCCTGTTTTCGACCACTGATCTCTCAGGCATGGCAAGCTCTGCAGCCGCAGAAGGCGTAGGTGCCCGAACATCAGCTACAAAATCGCAGATGGTAAAGTCGGTTTCGTGACCTACTGCTGAAATGATCGGGATACGCGATTCATAGATGCTCCTGGCAACGATTTCTTCATTGAAGGGCCATAAGTCCTCAAGAGATCCGCCGCCTCTGCCCACAATGATCACATCCACATTGTCCAGCTCATTTAACCGCCGTACGGCTGCTGCGATCTGCCCTGCCGCCAGCTCACCCTGGACCTGTACAGGATATAGCTTTATATTTACATTGTAGAATCTTCTGCTGAGAACATTTATTATGTCCCGTATAACGGCGCCGGTGGATGAGGTGACAACTCCAATGGAACGCGGAATATAAGGCAGCTTCCGCTTTCTTTCCACATCGAAAAGGCCTTCGGCCTCAAGCTTTTTCTTGAGCTTCTCATAAGCGATATAAAGAGCGCCGATCCCATCCGGCTGCATTTCTTCTGCATACAGCTGGTATTGGCCGTCACGTTCAAACACTGATATGTATCCTCTTATGATAACCTTCATACCGTCTTCGGGCATAAATGTCATGGAGGATGCATTTGATCTGAACATTACACATTTGAGCACGGATTTTTCATCCTTCAGCGTAAAATAAAAATGACCCGAATAGTGGCTCTTGAAATTCGACACTTCGCCTTTCACCCACAATCCGGAAAGTATGACATCCTTGGCTACAAGGTCCTTGACATATCTATTAAGTTCGGATACAGTAAGAGCGCTCATTTTAGGCATGATACTCAACCGCCGTTATTCTGATCTTCCGTGTTGGAATCACTATTTGGATCACCATTGGATATTTTGCTCAATATACCGTTTATAAAAGAACCCGCTTCCTCGCTGCTGTAACGCTTTGCAAGCTCGACAGCCTCGTTGACGGAAACACTGTAAGGGATATCATTTCTGTAGCAGATTTCATAAATGCTCAGACGCATAATAGAAAGGTCGATTTTTGATATCCTACCTATTTTCCACCCTTTGGAATGCATTTCGATCAAATTGCTTATCGATTCCTTGTTAGCGAAAACGCCGTCAATAACATCGTTTATATATGCTTTGTCATTGGGCGCCAGGGAATTCTCTTCAAAGAAATGCGCTTTTTGAGCTTCCCGGTCATCCTTCTGTATTTCCAATTGGTATAACAGCTTCATAGCCATCTCTCTGGAGGCTCTGCGTCCCATTGTTTATCCTCCTTATAATACATCAAAGAAAATTTATCGTTTGTAGCAAATTCCTCTTACATCAGCAGTGTTTCAACGAGGCGGGAGACATTTATGGCCTCGTTTATTGCGCCTTATATAACCTTCGGCAAGGACCGTACCCTCGTCAACGGTATGTACCCGGTGGTAAAACCCTGTCAAGCAGGTTTTTTATGTAGTTTTTGTCTTCGTGCAATCTTTTTCCAATATAATAACCCAGACCGGTCAATATTGCAATAAAAAGCACCTTCAGAAATCCAAGCAGCAATATGAGCACAGCCATAAGAAAACCAATGGCTGCTCCCTTGACAGCTCCCTTGTGTTCATTATAATATGTCAGGATCTTTTCTGTATTCATTCCAAAGCCTCCTTATTCAACCCTGGGCTTGTATGTAACGCCCGAGTAGATGCTGTCAACAATTACCTTCACATTCCTGACAGTAATACCGGAAGCATCCTCCACGGACTTTTTGACCCGTCCCTGCACCTCTTCGGAAATGACAGGTATGCTTATATCAGGCATCACGACCACCCTGACCTCTATATCGACCCCATCTTCCGCCTTTCTGACCAGCGTTTTTGACTCCTTGATGCCGTTGGACCTCCTGGATGCATTGCTGGCGATGTTCTCAATAGAATTCAGTGAGATCCTGATTTCCCCAATATTAGTATGTTTGCTGACAGCTTTTTTATCCTTGCTGCTTCTGACTCCCGACAACAGAAACATGATGCTCAGAGCGAAAAACAGCAAGGCTGTGACAAATACGGCAACTCTGAGTGCTGTGGCATTATCTGTAGAAATAACATGTATTATGCTTTCTGATATATGGACAAATGCCTGTGGATCTATAGCAACATACATTGCGAATGCTGAAAACACAGCCAGACAGAAAGCATATACCGCTAGCAGGACTCTGAAAAGAATTTTCATTTTCAATACCACCCCTCTTTAGATTTTCCTCTTTTGTAGAAAAATTGCTCTCTCGATAGTAATATTAACATTATAGTTTATTTTCCCAAAAAAATAAACCCTGACGGGTTTATTATCTAATACGTTTTTATTTTGTTTTTGTCTGTTCCTCAATCAATTCCTTCCTGTGTTCCTTTTCTATATTTACACCCTGTATATGTATGTTGACTTCGATAACATTCAAGCCTGTCATGTCCTCCACGGCATTCTTGACCCTTTCCTGGATGGTCCAGGCCACCTCCGGTATGCGGTAACCATACTCGATTATGATAAACAGGTCTATTGCCGCTTCCTTTTCACCCACCTCAACCTTTACGCCTTTGGACAGGTTTTTTCTGCCCAGCGCCTCAGCTATGCCGCCTGCTATACCCCCGCTCATGGACGTAACTCCGGGAACCTCCATTGCTGCTATACCGGCAATGATTGCCACAACCTCGTCGGTAATCTTTATAGTCCCAAAGTCGTTGACCACACTTTGAACATTTTCTTCCATCACTTACCTCCATAGGCTTATTCGTGCATAAGATATTATAACACATAATTCAAGGAAAATTTTTCGTTTGTAGAAAAATTTTCTTACTTCAGCAGTGTTTCAATTTCCAATGGGGGCAAGTCCCCATACCCCCTCGCTGAAATAACACTTTCAAGGTATCGTGTAAAATGATTGAAACAACTATTTGCGATGCATCCGCAGGATACACCGCAAATCGAGCTTGGATCCGGTTTATCAGAACATTGTCCTAATATGTATATCGGATACATCCACATCCGCCTGTCTTGTTACTATGTCTGTGATCTGCGCCGTCTGTGAGGTGGAAAGGCTTGGCGTTTTTACAACTATGTCTATGCTCCCGTTATCGGCAAACAGAATAAAGCTTTCATCAAACCCCATTTTATTTATCAATGTTTCGATCCTGGTCTCTTTTTCCGTGTTTTCGACGATGGCAATCATTTTACTGTGCGCCTCATCCTTGATTTCAACACTTGCATTAATGTCTTCGGTTATGGCCTTTAACGATTCGGCAGCTTCGCTCCTGCTCTGTTCCTTATCCATTCTGGCCTGCACAAAGTAATCATTTGCTATTTTTGATGCAGTCACATTTGTCTGGTCGTCGATATTCTCCGAGACATCCATTTCAGGCTCTTCAAATCCTTCATTGTAGATCTCATTGTCTACATATACCGCTTCTCCAAGCTTCCCATCCGCATCTGCCGCTGTGCTTCCCTGCCTGTAGCTGTACTGCAGGTAGCCTGCCACTACTATTAAAAGTATCAATGCTAAAATGACTATCTGCTTCCTTTTAAATACCATCATCACTCTGCCCCCTTCATGAAACTTGCAAATGTTTATTTTATTTTTGTCCATCTTAATAAATAATATATTCAGGTCTACATACGTTTATAACGCATCTGTTCAAAAGAAAATTATTTACTTTTTCATTTGGATCACTTGTACCTTATGCAGCGGCACATCAAGGACAACTGTCACTGCATTGCATATTCTGTCCCTTACTTCGACGCTGCCAGCGCCTTGCGCCACAACAAGTACACCCTTCACCTCAGGCTCCAGCTGCTTGAGCACCACAGGACGCTTTCCGCCTGCAGGCGAGTCCTCATAAGCAAGTGCGCTTTCATACTCCTCCTCTCTTACATTTCTTTCACCGCCCTCACTGTCCTTTTCTTCAGTGCTGCTTCCGCCTTTTTTTATGTCATAGGCAGGCACATTTTCCCTGGAAGCCGAATAGGTGATCATCACATCGACCCTTCCAACTCCCTGTATCTGGGACAATAGTGTTTTCAGCCTTGTTTCCGTTGTATCCCCTGCATATGCCGGCTGACTGGCTTCTACCTCCCTTGTGCTTTCGCCTTGCTGGGCAGAGGGCTCTTCACTTTGTTTTTTTGGACTCAGCATAGCTGAACCTGCGATAATTATTATCACTCCGATGATTATCACAACAGCTGTGTTCTCGATCAGCTTTTTTCGGTCCTGCCCGGCGAGCCAATCCCTGATTTTTTTTATTATGCCGTTGAAGATTTCCATTTACCTCACCTCTGTATCTGCTTTATGATAATTTTTTCCTTGTCGACTCCAAATACTTCTCCGATCCTGCTGGTCAGCCTCTCTCCCAATCCGGCGTCATATATCACACTGCCTGTGTCATCTATTACGCTGCCAGGGTCACTCCCGGTATGCCCGCCTACCTTGATGCTTTCAACTTTTTTAACAGCTACACTATCCTTCCCTTCTTTATTGCCCCCTGCTATATCAGATGAGCCTTCCTTTGCGGTATTCTCGACAACAGCATTGATATAGATGCGCTTGATTTCTCCAAAGTACTCAGATTCATGATCCTCATTTATAATGATATCCGCCTGTGCATCCTTCACTCCTTCCACTTCCCTTGCGCTCTGCGCGATCTGCTCGATTATTCGGCTGCGGTAAAGCTCGATCGTCTGCCTCAGCTGTTCTTCTTCCAGCAGTTTGCCTGCTTTTTCGATTTCTTTCTTGTCTATATTGCCGGCTGCCGCTGTTTGAGATGCGGTAAAGTCAAAGTCTTTCCCGAAAAGTCCGGTAATGGGCTCGATGATAACGATTATGAGTATCGTACCTGTCAGAAGATTGACATACTTCTTCATTTTTCCTCTGGGGAGTAGCATCTCAATAATAACTATAAACAAAACCATCATTACGATATTTACTGTCCATTCCTTTATAAAATCCAGCATAGCCTCTCCTATCTCAACATGGCACTCAGGTTTCCGGCACTTATGAGCGCAGTGACGGATATAATGAACATGACAGCTACTGCTGCGGTCAGTGCAAATATGTGAAGCATCGATCCTGCCACATCGTTGATGCAGTTGGTTATCCTGGTCTCGGAAATCGGCTCCAGTAAAGCGCTGGCAGCCTTGAACAAGCCTACCATGGCGATGATCTTGAGCAAAGGCACTATGCATATGAGGAGTATCCCTATCATTGCCGCTACCCCGGCAGCATTTTTTATCAGAAGCGTGCAGCCTATGACAGTGTCAGCAGCATCAGCGAGGGTCTTTCCGACAATCGGGATAAATGTGCTGATTGCAAATTTTGCCGCCTTCTGTGTAGCCCCGTCAATAACTGCTCCCAACGAGCCCTGCAGCGTAACTGCAATTATAAATACTGTCATCATGATGCCAAGGGCCCATGAAACTATCTGTTTTATCAAATTAACAAGTCTGGTAAGCTGAATTTTATCGGATATGTTATTTACGATCATTAATATATTTGACATGAAAATAAGGGGAACAAACACATTCCTTATCAGCGTTGCCGCTGTCTCCACTATCAGCAGAAGAATGGGGTGCATTATGCCTCCGGCCGTTATATTGCCCCCGGAAATAAGCAGAGCAAGCAAAACAGGTATAGTAGCGTACATAAAGCCCACCATATTGTCAATAATGCCCATGCCCATATTGATCACCGTGCCAAAGCTGACAAGTAATATTGAGACTGTCACTACATAGCAGACAAAAAATGCAATCCGCCCTGCGCCTTCACTCATAAAATCAGCCTGCAGATTTTTCAGAAGCGCGCATATTACTACAAGCACGGTTATTCTTATAAGGATGCCGATGTTTTGGTACAACTCCTTGAAAAAAAACCTCAGGACATTGCTTCCTATACCTTTAAGGTCCAACCCGGAGGATCCGGTCAGCAAATCATTCATAAGTTCATCCGCATCATAACCTCCAAGCAGTCCTAAGCTTTCGGCATCAGCATAATTCTCCAGTTCATTTCTTATCTTGTCTATTCCTCCCATATCAGCCTGACGTTCTATCAACTGATCAGTCTCCCCATTTACTGCCGTACTTTCTTCGGCCATACAGTATCCTGTCATAGACAGCAGCAAAAAGATAATGACAGACATAAACGCCAGCTTTGACCTTGTTCTTTTGCGTCTCATAGGGTTTGTCCTCCTGTTAAGGCATTATTTTAAGGATCAGGTCCATCAGCGAGGTTATTATCGGTACTGCCAGTACAACGATAATGACCTTTCCTGCCATCTCGATCTTTGATGCAATGGCTCCCTCACCCGCGTCCCTGCATATCTCAGCCCCGAATTCAGCAATATATGCTATTCCGGTGATCTTAAGCACGGTGATGAAATAAGTCGGCTTTATACCAGCCTTGTCCGCATATTCATCAAGCATATCAACAACTGCTGATAATTTCGCAGCCAGCAGCATGAATATGATTGCCCCTGCGACTATACTTACCTGTACAGCGATCTCGGGCTTCTGCTTCCTTAAAATAATGATCAACATAGTTGACACAAGTCCTATCCCGATTATCTGCAGAATTTCCATACATTCTCTCTCCAAATGTCAGTCGAGTTTGAATATAGTCTTTACCGTATCGAAAAGCACTGCGATTTCCTTTACAACCATCAGAAGAACAACGATCAAACCGGCAAGGGTAGTCATCATTGCCTGTTCCTCTCTTCCCGACCTTATCAGCAGCTGATTGAGCACTGCCACAAGTATTCCGATAGCTGCTATTCTGAAAATCATGTCAACTCCCATAAATTGAACAACCCCTTTTCGAATGATTCCGTGTATCTTAAGTAACTTATTATGTATCAACAAAAAATATGCATTTATAGAAGGACTATCACCACTGCGATTCCGCCTAGCATGCCAAGACTTCTGTACATGTTTTCATTCTTTTTCCTGCTTTCCTCCGCCTTGTTCTCCTGCAGCGAAAGCTGTCCAAGGGTCAGTCGGATATTTTTTACCTGACCTTCGATATCCGTATTACCAAGCAATTTTCCAAATGAAATCAGGATCTCCTCATCCTCCCTGTTCAGAGCCGTCTTCCTGATGCTCTGCCGCACAGCCTGTTCCCATGCTTCCGAGGCATTAGCGGCTTCTCCTTCCTTCAATATTTCAACTGTTCTGCTGAAAAAGACTCCCGTCCCGCTTGCGCTGACCCTGCCGATTCTCTCAAAAGCTTCAGTGATGATGTCCGACAGGTAGCTGATCTGATTTTCAAACATTTGCAGCAGACTCTGCAATTCTCTCAGCTGCACAGGCCTTTTGCCGCAGTCCCCTGAAAGGATGAACCCCAGAAAGCTGCAGGATAATATGACGATTATGCTGCCTGCTATTTTAAACAGCATTGATATCAACCCCTGTCACAACACTCATATCTGAGCCGTCTATCACCTCTGCAAGAGATCCCGGACCATTTGAGTCATTGAGTACGATATATCTTTCAAATACTTTATCCTCCACCAGCATAAGTACCTCCCTCCTGCTTTTCAGCTCGGAGATATTGTAGCCGTGAGCTGTGGTAATGATCCTGACTCCTGCATTGAGTACATTGTGCACAGCCTCTCTGTCACCTTCGTTTCCGATTTCATCGGTGATTATGACTCTTGGTGACATGGACCTTATCATCATTTTCATACCAATGTTTTTGGGGCAGCCATCGAGCACATCTGTTCTTATCCCCACATCATTTTGCGGTATGCCCCTCACGCATGCTGCAAGCTCAGACCTTTCATCCACTATTGCCACCTTTACGCCCTTAAAGCCCGTATCGGACATCCCGTTGCTCAGGCTTCTGGCGATATCTCTGAGAATAGTCGTTTTACCGCACTGGGGCGGTGATATGATAAGTGTGTTATATATATCAGATCCATTTTTGATAATGTAGCACATAACCTTTGACGAGCATCCGAAAATCTGATTCGAAAGTCTTATATTGAGCCCTGAAATATCCTTTATGTTTTTTACGCCTGTGCCGTCAAGCACAGCTCTTCCGGTCAGGCCTACCCTGTGTCCGCCTTTTATGGTTATATAGCCGTTTCTTATCTCCTCCTGATAAGCATAGATGGAATTCTCGCTCATCAGCTCGACAGAATTTCTTATGTCCTCCTGTGTTACCGTAAAGCTGCCTGAAGGCTTTGAAGCCGGCAGCCCGTCCTTCCCGATGAACCATTCCCTGTAGTAGTTCAGCATGACAAGGGGCTTATCCGCCCTCAGCCGTATTTCCTCAAGGGGTTCAAGTCCATAGATCATAGCTCCTTCAATGGCTGCTGCCACCCTCTTTGAAAGCATCGGCAGTATATCCTTTTTCAGACTGCTTGTACCCTTTGGCGAAGGATTACATTCATTACAGGTTTTCATACGTACCTCACCTTTCTCCGGTATCTTATCCTCTTGTAAACAAACAGCTTGCCTCGATATCTATACTTATTAGACTTTGTCCCATTTTATGACTATAAGGATGTGTTAAACCTGTTCAAAACAAAAAAGAACTGCTCAGATGATCTGAACAGTTCTTTTTGTATAATGCCGGTTTTTATGCAAGTGTTCCGAATTTGTTCAACGGCCACAATCTGAATACAGCCTTACCTTCAACCTGTCTGCGGTCGATTACACCGAAGGTTCTGCTGTCCTTGCTGACCTCCCGGTTGTCCCCCAGCACGAGGAACTCTCCGTCCTTCAGCTTCAGCGGGAAGGGCTGTTCTCTTTGGTATGTCAAGCCCTTGACATATGGCTCCGAAAGCTCCTCTTCGTTAAGGTACACCTTCCCGTCACGTATATCGACTTCATCGCCCGCTGTAGCTATCACTCTCTTTACAAGCCTGATATTAGTCTTGCTCTCGACAGGCTTGAATATTTCACTCACATCGGTCAGGTATACCTTGATCCTGTCAAAATAGTTTTCAGGATACTTGTCCTCCAAAAAAACAATTATATCTCCCCGTGATGGTTCACCAAAAGCATAGCTCAGTTTTTCAACGAAAAGGTGCTGGCCTTCCATCAGTGTATTCTGCATCGAAGTCTGTCTGACCTGTGTTGTAGCAAACACCGCTGTATTCAAAACAGACACAATAAGAAACGCCACGCCGAATACAACGATCCACTCCCATATCTCTCTGAGCACTGCTTTTACAGACATATCAACACCCCTTAAGTTAATTTTGACCAGTTCCCAGTAAAAAGGCGGGTCTTCTGTCTCCAGAACCCACCTGTCATAAAATATCGTTCTACTGATTTCTTGTGCGCTTATTCCTCTGAATCATCGTCACATTCGTGACATTCCCCGCAGTCACAGCTCCATTCGATCTCAATTTCCTTATTGCAATGCGGACAAAGAACTGTATCCTTTTTCATAAATGCATCCTGAAGATTTACTGTCTCACCGCAGTGAGGACAGTCAAATTCGGCGAATACCTCTTCCTCGTCATCCTCATAATCGTCTTCGTCGACTTCGTCATCTTCATCATCACAATCTTCATCATCAAGGTCATATATAAGGCTTTCGATCTCTGCCAGGTCCTCATCCATCTCATCCACCTGCTCGCTGAGCTGTTCCTGGACTTCCTCGATATCATCAACTGCCAGAGCGACATCGTCGAGTACTTCCAGAATCGCTTTGAGCAGCTTGCCCTCGTTAGTTGTGTAATCAAGACGCATCCCTTCTGCAAGACCTTTGAGATATGCTACCTTTTCCTTTAAATAATTCATAAGTACCTCCATAATATTACAAACATAATACTTCTAAATAATATTCCCGTCGAAAATCACATTATACAAAGGGCGGTCATGCTCTTTCCAGATAATCACCGGTCCTGGTGTCGATCCTTATGATATCACCCTGGTTTATAAAGAGCGGAACCTTGACTATCGCACCTGTTTCAAGCGTTGCAGGCTTTGTTGCTCCCGTTGCCGTGTCACCCTTGAAGCCGGGTTCGGTCTCAATGATCTCCAGTTCTACAAATGTCGGAGGCTCTATTCCGAATACGTTTCCCTTGAATGAAAGTATCTTTACCACCATATTCTCTTTGACAAACTTGAAGGTATCCCCGATCGTAGCCTTGCTTATCGGCAGCTGTTCATATGTCTCCGTATCCATAAAATAATAAAGATCACCGTCATTGTACAGATACTGCATGTCCTTTCTTTCTATGTGGGCCTTGGGCATTTTGTCAGTAGGATTGAAGGTTCTTTCAACTGTTGCGCCGGTTATGACATTCTTGAGCTTTGTCCTTACAAACGCAGCACCTTTCCCTGGTTTTACATGCTGGAATTCAACTATCTGGAAAACCTGTCCATCCAATTCAAAAGTAGCACCGTTTCTAAATTCTCCTGCTGTTATCATAAATCCTTACCTCCGTCGTTTTCTGTCTGTTACCGATTTATATTAATGTGTAAAATTTGTACCCTGTTGTAACTATATAATATTAAATTAAAATATCATTCATTTCAAGAAAAATTTTCATATCCGGCTAAAGAACTATCATTTCCTTTGTTGATGCAGTCAGCACGCGGGCGTTCATTCCGTCTACGACCACCATGTCCTCGATCCTTACGCCTCCCAGATCGGGAATGTATATTCCGGGCTCAACCGTTACTACCATGCCATCCTGCAGCACAATATCCCCTCTTGGTGATAGTGTCGGATCTTCATGGATCTCAAGGCCTACTCCATGCCCAAGCCCATGCCCGAAGCGCTCACCGTAGCCGGCTTCCCTTATATATCCTCTGGCTGCCGCATCGATCTCAATTCCGGACCTGTCTTTTTTAACGGCTTTGAGCCCAAGTAAATTTGCTTCAAGGACAATATTGTAAATCCTTTCCATCTCATATCCGGGCTTGCTCAGAAAAACAGTCCTTGTGATATCAGAGCAATATCCCTTGTATATCGCTCCGAAATCAAGAGTTATCACATCGCCCGATTCGACTTTTTTGTCAGAGGCTACGCCGTGAGGCATAGAAGCACGTGTGCCGGATGCCACGATCGTTTCAAACGAGGGGCCTTCCGCGCCGAGCCGCCTCATGTGATGTTCCATCTCTGCTGCAATTTCTATTTCCGATATTCCCGGCCTTATAAAGCCCAGAATGTGCGAAAATACCTTATCTGCTATATCAGCGGCCTTACTTATCAGTTCGACTTCAGTCCCATCCTTTACTCTGCGCAGCTCATCCACCATCCTGCCGAGAGGGACCAGTCCCGCCGACAGCTTTTGTGTATACTCAGTATATTGTGAATACGTCAGATCGCTGTCTTCAAAGGACAGCTCCTTGATATTGTCGCTTTCCAGCAGCTTGTTCAGCTCTTCATAAATGCTCCCCTGATAACGGATTATTTCATAATCAGGAGCCTGTGCTGCAGCCTGCTCTGTATACCTGAAATCAGTTATCAGTACTGCTCTGTCATGATTGATATACAGTATCGCCGATGTTCCGGTAAAACCGGACATATACATATAATTGACCCTTCTTGTTATAAGAGCCGCATCCGAATTTTTTAGTTTCATTTTTGTACGAAGGTCTTTTAACCTGTTTTTATATATTTCAGACAATTTAATTTCTCCTTTTCTATTCTCGCAGAAGCATCGATGCCGCCTTCAGGGCGACCAAATAGCTGTCGGCTCCAAAACCGCTTATCTGTCCGCTGCAGACCGGCGCTATGACTGATTTGCTCCTGAACTCCTCTCTGGCATGGATATTGCTTAGATGGACTTCAATACAGGGTAGCTCAACCGCCTTTACCGCATCTCTTATTGCAATGCTGTAATGAGTATATGCACCGGGATTTAGGATAATAAGATCATACTTGCCTTTGGCTTCATGAAGCTTGTCAATTATTTCACCCTCATGGTTGGTCTGTATGAAATCCACATCCATACCCAATTGCTGGGCTTCATTATTTACAGCAGCGGCTATCCCTGCAAGCGTAACCGTTCCGTACACGTCAGTTTCCCTTGTTCCAAGCATATTCAGATTGGGGCCGTTTATAATAATGATCTTTTTTTGCATATCGATATTATTCTCCTTTGCAATGCCCTGTATCCATTCATATGCTGCCGGCCTGAAGCAGCGCTGTTAAATATGCCTGGGATTTCTCTTGACAAGTACCGCAGCCTTTGTTATTGCTGCTACAACATCCACCTCGAACTGCTGGCCGAGAGTATTGATCTTGGAATAAAGCTCACCTTTCTCTGTTACAACATATTTGGGTGGAAGATCATTAAGCGCAATCGCTGCTATATCAAGTAGGCATTTTTCACAGGTGCACATATTGATATCAGTCAATATCTCCTTCATCTGCCCAAATACTATCTCCTCCATGTAATTTTTGATCTGTACCATTATACTTCCTCCTCTACCGCTTATTTAATATATTTCAGTGTCATGTATCATTGAAATCCCATGTAACCATAAAACCACTGCACAAGCTCCCAGCCCCACATGATTGTCACAAACGCTCCTATTACAATAAAAGGGCCGAATGCAACAGTATCCCTTCTCTTTTTTATCCTAAACAGAATAAGCGCCATCGAGATCAGGCCTCCCAGCAGGATCGAAACGCTGAGCGCCGCTATGCAAAGCTTCCAGCCCAGGAACAGCCCAATGGGAGCCATCAGCTTTACATCCCCCATACCCATGGCATCCTCGGTCCTGTAAATCAGTGAGCCCAAAATAGCAATCAGCAGCAAAAAACCGGAGCCCGGCAGAAGTCCCGCAAGAGGCGTCCACCACTTGCCGTCGCCGAAAACGCCGGCCATAGGGCTGAAGCAGTTATAAACAAAAAATATAAAACCTCCGGCAAGTCCTGCCAAAACAAGGCCGTTGGGTATGATCCTGTGGTCGATATCAATAAAGAACACTGCCGTCAATATCATCATCAGGTAAGCATAGGCAAAAAACGGAACAGTAAAGCCAAACCTGGAAAAAAGTACTACAAATATAACTGCCGTCAAAAGTTCAATCAACGGATATCGCGGTGAGATGCGTTCACCGCAGTGCCTGCATTTGCCTCTGAGGAATATGTAACTGAATACAGGGACAAGATCGGCCGCTGTGAGTCTGTTGCCGCAGCTTGTACACGCAGAGGGCGGAGAAACGATCGATTTTCCCTCGGGGATGCGGTAGATGAGAACGTTCACAAAAGATCCTATGATCAGCCCAAGAATAAAAATAATAGCATATAAAAAACCCACAATATTTCCCCCGTACAAACAATGCAAAATTTGTAATAATTCTTATATCGTTAATTCTCCATACAGTATAAAAAACCCTTTAAACTGCCAAATATTTTAAGAATTCAGTTAAAAGATCATCGACGATGCTTTCAGGCACAGTGGTGCCCATCCAGATCTCAAAAGCCCTCAATCCCTGGTAGAAAAGCATGCCTGCACCGTTGACAGCCATGCAGCCCTTTGACGCTGCTTGCCGCAAGAGCATGGTTTCAGGTGGATTATATATAACATCATAAACGATCGGTTTTGATAGGAACCTGATATCATCACTTAATGGACTTGCTTCTATGTCAGGATGCATACCGACAGAAGTGGTATTAACTATCACCTCATATTGGTCAATGACACTGCAGGCTTCATCCGAATCAGCGTCTGCCGTACAGGCCGGGGCATTATTCTTTAAAACGGATTTCAGGCTGCGGTTGATATATTCTGCGATCTCGTCTGCCTTAGATTTCGTTCTGTTGATAATGCAGATCCTGTCTGCTCCTTCAATAGCGATCTTCACAGCAAGGGCCTTTGCAGTGCCGCCTGCTCCGAGAATACATACGGTTTTACCTTTCAGGCTGGTTCCCGTCTGCTTTTCAAAAGCACGTATGAAACCATCCCCGTCCGTATTGTGGCCAATAAGCCTGCCATCCTTTATATGTACGGTATTTGCCGTTCCAAGCAGCCGCACCTCTTCACTGGACTCGTCTAGATACTCAAGAATTGCTTCCTTGAAAGGTATAGTAACGTTGAAGCCTGCAAATCCCGCTGCCTTAAGTCCGGCCACAGCATCTTTCAGATTTCTCCTGTCAGGCTTCATCGGAATATAGATACCGTTTTGCCCCATCATATTAAAAAGCGTATTATGAAGAACCGGTGAAACCGTATGTTCCACCGGATTGCCTATTAGTCCGGTGAGCTTTGTTGTTCCGCTGACTCTCTTATCCAGCTCCATATCCTTACCTTTTGCTTTCATTGTATCTTTCCAGGATGCGTTTCTCAAATACGCGTTTGAATCTGACAAGCCTGCCTTCGCGCTGATCGATAGGCTTGACGAGTATCGTAAGCATGCCTGCCCTGTTGCCTCCGTAAACATCTGTGAATATCTGATCGCCAATGACCGCTATATTTGCGCTGTCAAGTCCCATTAGCCTTCCTGCCTTGTAAAAGGCGGCCACAGCCGGTTTCAAAGCTCTATGGACGGCATTGAGCTTTATTCTCTCATTGAATCTGATTACTCGTTTCCTGGCTGCATTCGATACTATACACATTTTATAACCGGCGGCCTTCATTTGTTCAATCCATCTGACCGCATTCTCGTCGGCGTCGGCGACATGGTTCGGAACCAGAGTATTATCTATGTCGAGGATAAGACCCTTGATGCCTTTTTCCTTCAAAAGCTCGTCCGTAACCTCATTAATACTGTCAATATATATTTCAGGATATAATCTGCTTTTCATTGTCCCTCCACTGATGAGTCTGTGATAACATACTCTTCTTTTCACTTGCTACGCTTGTAATAATAGCAAATAAAATACTCATTGGCAATGCGGACGGTTCATTTCTATCAGTTGATATATTTGACCATTTCCTTAGAGGTTTCGATCAATTCCATCACATATTGGTTTCCTCTGCCTTTTCAAGATTCTGTGCAGTCAGCTCGCTGGCCTGCTGAACTAATATTATATATTACACAAAAGAAATAATATATCGCTTTTATATATTTTTGATGTAAGTCTGGATTTTTAAGAAAAAAAGTTGCATAATAGAAAAAAGTGTTAAGGGCTAATAAAGTTAGGAGGTAGTTATACAGTGACTCAAAAAATAAGTATTCAGAAAACACAGCACCCAAAAACCAAGCCTGATCAGACCAAGCTTGGTTTCGGGCAGTATTTTTCAGATCACATGTTCATAATGGACTATAGTACCGAAAAAGGCTGGTATGATCCGAGGATCGTTCCTTACGGTCCGTTGTCCATGGACCCTTCAACGATGGTGTTCCATTATGGCCAGGCCATTTTTGAAGGTTTAAAGGCTTATAAGGCTAAGGACGACAAAATATTTCTTTTCAGGCCTGATATGAATATGAAAAGAATTAACAATTCCAACGTAAGAATGTCAATCCCGGCGATAGATGAGGAATTCGCGGTAGAGGCTGTTAAAGCACTTGTCAGCATAGACAGGGACTGGATACCTACGGAACCCGGCACCTCCCTTTATGTCAGACCGTTTATAATAGCTACCGATCCGTACCTGGGCGTAAGAGCATCCCATACGTACAAATTCATGATCATACTTTCTCCAAGCGGAGCATATTACCCGTCAGGAATAAATCCGGTAAAGATCCTTATCGAAAATGAATATGTCCGTGCAGTCAGAGGCGGAACCGGATTTGCAAAAACGCCGGCAAACTATGCCGCAAGCCTCAAGGCTCAGGATATAGCCCATGAAAAAGGATATGTGCAGGTTCTATGGCTTGACGGCGTCGAGAGAAAATATATAGAGGAAGTCGGCTCTATGAATGTCTTCTTCAAGATAGGCGACGAAGTTATCACCCCTTCACTGGACGGAAGCATTCTTCCAGGCATAACCAGGGATTCCTGCATAAAGCTTCTGAAAAAATGGGGCTTCAAGGTAACCGAAAGAAAGCTTGGGGTCCAGGAGCTGTTTGACGCCCATGCGGAGGGCAAACTGGCCGAAGCATTCGGCACAGGCACTGCGGCTGTTATTTCTCCTATAGGTGAGCTGAACTGGGACGGCAAAGTAATAACCGTTAACGGCGGAAAGATCGGAGAGGTTTCGGCAAGGCTTTATGAAGCTATAACCGGTATTCAGAACGGTACTGTCAATGACGAATTCAACTGGATCGCAGAGGTTAAATAAGTAATTAGTAAGGATGGTTCCATATTAACACAGCTTTTGGCTGCAGCCCATATGGAACCGTCCTTTTTTATGTGCAGAGTCCTCTTTTTTGAATTATTAAGTTATCTTCAACTACATTCATTCCCCCACTGCCGATACAATACGAAAGCCCAAGGAATATTTTCATTTCATATAAATAAATTAGTAGTAACGTCAACAATCAGGCAGGTTTTATGATACTTTCGTTTATATTGGCAGCTGCAGTGATCGTACTGGTATTGCTTGTTGTAAAACCCACAAGGGTCATATATATAAAGGCTTTGTCCCTTCCAGCAATATGTGTGCTGTTTATCATATGTATTGTTATTTTTTCAAATACGGCTGTTAAATCTGCTCTGGATGGCCTGATACTATGGGCATCCATAGTTGTGCCCTCTCTTTTTCCTTTCTTTGCAGCAAGCGAGCTTATGAATTCAACCGGTTTTACACGGGCGGCCGGTGTTTTGCTTGAGCCCGTCATGAGACCCTTCTTCAATGTTCCGGGCTGTGCCTCCTTCGCTCTCGCCCTTGGTGTTACGTCGGGATATCCGGTAGGTGCGAAAATCACTGCCGATCTGAGAAAAAACGGATCGCTGACAAAGCTTGAAGCAGAGAGGCTCCTAGCCTTTACGAACAATTCGGGTCCGCTGTTTATTATAGGCGCAGTCGGAACAGGAATGTTCGGTTCCGCATCCATCGGTCTGTTTTTATTCATCTGCCATCTGCTGTCCTGTATTACAGTAGGGCTTATTTTCAGGTACTACAAGAGGCGGCTGCCTGGAAATTACAAAGATAGAAGCTCGTTGAGAACCATTAGAAAAAAGGAAAAAAAATATTTTAAAAAGAACAAACTGCACAATTTTAAAAGCCTGCTGACTGCGGCAGATACTAAAAAAATAAATTTCGGAGAGCTGCTTGGAAGCGCGATCAAAAATTCCGTTTCAACTATACTTGCCATCGGCGGATTTATTGTTCTTTTTTCAGTGATAATCAGCTTATTGAATGAATCAGGAATTATCGGCATTATCTCGGTATCAGTATCACGGCTTCTTCAGCCGCTGTTGCCGAACATGCCGTTAAGGGACCCAATCTCTGGCGTCTTGGGCGGACTGTTTGAAATCACGACAGGATCGAAGCTTGTAAGCCAGGGATCATCTGTGCCTTTGACTCTGAAGCTGCCGGCTGTGAGCTTTCTTATCGGCTGGGCAGGTCTGTCCGTACATTTTCAGGTAATGAGCATCGTGTCTGAAACAGATATCAATATCCGTCCTTATCTGCTGGGAAAGCTGCTTCAGGGTATAATCGCCTCAATATACACATTGTTGGGGATCAGGCTTACGGGTGTAGTCTCTCCGGCTGCAGAACCGGCTCCGGCTGTTGCTACCATGAATTTCCACGGGTTCTTTTCTTCCATTGGCAATTCGCTACTGTTGCTGATAACTGTAGTGGCAATGTGGTATTTATTTTATTATTCAATTAATACAGGACATATCGGCAGCAGGCCGAAAAAAAAGAGCTCTATTTGAGCTCCTCTCGATTTGTCTTTATTACCTCGATGGTATCATTCAATATTTCTTCCACCCTGTTTAATATATTATCCGCATACTCCTTAGTTCCAAGCCTGATATCACGGGCGTTCTTCTGAGCCGAAGCCACTATTTCATTGGCCTGCTCATAAGCCTTCTGCGTTATCTCGTGCTCGTCGACCATGGATGCTATCTTGCTTTCAGCATCCTTGAGCATGTTGGCCGCTTCCTTCTGTGCGTCCATAAGTATCCTCTGCCGCTCCTCCTTGACCCACTTTGCCTGTTTGATATCGTCGGGCAGCTTCAATCTGAGCTCTTTAACTATTTCAAGTATCTCTTCCTTATCAACAAGACATTTACCCGAAAACGGAACACCAACACTTTTTTCGACCAAATCTTCCAAAGTCTCCAGTATAGAAAGTATCTCCATGCTTTTACCCCCTAATGATCTATCTGCAGGTCAGCTTGTCTGCTATCCTTTCCCTGATGCAATCCGGTACAAGTCCGTCAATGCTTCCGCCATTCCTTGCGATTTCTTTTACGGCGCTTGAACTGAGGTAGGAATAATTCACGCTCGTCATCATAAATAACGTCTCCATATCAGGTTCGAGGTTCTTGTTTAAAAGCGCCATTTGAAACTCATATTCAAAATCCGACATTGCCCTGAGTCCCTTTATTACTGTCTTTGCTCCGGCCCTTCTGACAAAATCGGCTAAAAGCCCTGTGAATCCGGTAACCTGTATATCGTCTCTGTCTCCGAGAGCAGCCTTAATCATATCTATACGCTCTTCCACGGTAAAAGATGGTTTTTTGCTTTCATTGCTGCCCACTGCCACAATAAGCTTGTCACAGATGCAGGCTGCCCTGTTTATAATATCTAAGTGACCATTCGTAATTGGATCAAAGCTTCCCGGATATACCAAGATCATTAGTCGTTATTACCATCCTTATATATCGTTATCATTGTATCACCATATTTTCTGGTGTCAATCACTTTTAGTCTGCCACAGTTGTCCGGAAGTTCATCCATCACACTGTGTTCAGCAATAATTATCCCATCGTCCACAATTATATCATTATTTGCTAATAATTTTAATGCTTCTTGAATAAAATTTTTATTATATGGTGGATCCATGATAATAATATCGAATTTATGTCCATCTTTAAACATTTTATTGATTCCTGCAGCAAAATCCACATTGTACACCAATGCTTTATCAGTGAGCCTTGTATGCTCAAGATTTTCCTTTATTATTTTGCAGCACTGCAGGCTTCTGTCAAAGAAAACAGCTGAAGCAGCGCCTCTGCTAAGGGCTTCAATACCGAGGCTCCCAGTTCCTGCAAACATATCAAGAACGGCGCTCCCGTGAACATATGCTGCGATGATGTTATACAGAGCACCTTTCACCTTGTCCGATGTAGGTCTCGTCGCATCTCCCTTTATCGTTTTCAAGCCATGCCCTTTTGCACTTCCGGAAATAACTCTGAGTATGTCACACACCCCTTTGCATTGTGTTCCTTCCTTAGTTCAGTTCATGCTCACGGACTTCAATACCCCTGAAAATCTATCGCTTACTGCCTGTGCCAGCAGCCTGTTTTCCGGAGACTTTAGTGTCCTGTCGATCTCAAACAGCTTTAGTGCAGCCTCCTGAGCCTTTTTTAGTATCTCCACATCCCTATAAAGATTTGCAATTTTTAGATCAGGGATTCCATGCTGCCTGGTGCCGAAAAAGTCTCCGGGTCCTCTTAGCTCAAGATCCTTCTCGGAAATAACAAAACCATCCGAGGTCTTCTCCATTACACTCATACGTTCCCTGGCCACCTCTGATTTGCTGTCGTTGAACAATACGCAATAAGACTGGTGTTCGCTTCTGCCTACCCTGCCTCTTAACTGGTGCAGCTGGGACAATCCGAATCTTTCCGCGTTTTCTACAACCATCAATGTAGCATTTGCCACATTTACGCCCACCTCTATCACAGTAGTGGAAACAAGGATATCGATATCTCCCGCAACAAACCTCGACATTACATCGTCCTTTTCCGAGGGCTTCATTTTTCCATGTATCATTCCTACCCTAAGGTCGCTGAAAGTTTTTTTTGCAAGCTCTACAGATAATTCCGAGGCCGATCTGGCCTCAACTGCGTCCGATTCCTCCACCAGTGGACATACTATGTAGACCTGCCTGCCTGCCTTAACCTGTTTTCTAATAAAATTATTGATCCTCTCCCGCATACCGGAATCGACCGCATATGTCTGCACCTTTTTTCTGCCTGGCGGCAGCTCATCGATAATCGATATATCAAGGTCGCCATACAATATCAGTGCCAATGTCCTTGGAATAGGAGTCGCAGTCATGATCAGCATGTCCGGATTGTCTCCCTTCCTTCCAAGAGCGGCTCTTTGCCTTACTCCGAACCTGTGCTGTTCATCGGTAACAACAAGCCCTAGCTTATTGAAAACGACTTTATCTTCCAGCAATGCATGTGTGCCGATAACAATATCTACTTTGCCTGATTCGATCTCTTCAAGAAGCCTTCTGGATTCCCTTGCGGTTGTACTGCCGGTCAAAAGGCAGGTACTGATGCCAACCGGCTCCAGCAGTCTGCTGATTATATTGTAATGCTGTCCGGCCAGTATTTCAGTGGGCACCATGAAAGCGCCCTGATAACCGCTTTTGACCGCCTTGACAAGCGCCAGCACCGCAACAATTGTCTTACCTGACCCTACATCTCCCTGGACCAGACGATTCATGACCTTGCTGCTTTCCATATCCCGTTCTATTTCGGAAAATACTCTGAGCTGTGCATTTGTCAGTTTGAATGGCAGCTTCTCCATAAACTCACGGACTTCCTGTCCAGCGCTGAAGCATACCCCGGATTCTGTTTTTTCAGCAGCGGATTTTAAAGTCACAAGGGCTGTCTGCAAAAGAAACAATTCTTCAAAAACCAGTCTTTCTCTGGCTTTCAGAAAAGCCTCGTCATTTTCGGGATAGTGTATGTTATTTACTGCATATTGGGCGCCGGTCAGTCCGTACTTCTCCCTGACCCATTGGGGCAATATGTCTTCAAGGCTGTCTACGGCATACTCCAGGGCATTCCTTATTACTGCCCTTATAACATTCTGGGTCAGTTTCCCTGTTGACGGATAGACGGGTATTATCCTGCAGGTATTGACAGGACCTGACTCATCAATTTTTTCATATACCGGATTCAGAACTTCAAATGATCTTCTTCTGGTGATCCTGCCATAAAACAGATACCGCTCGCCCTGCTTGAAATTGTCTTTTAGATAAGGCTGGTTGAACCAGGTCGCATTGATCAGACCTGTTTCATCTCTTATGCTTGCCCTGCATACCGTCAGACCCCTTCGTGGCCTTGACAGCACTACTTTTGACGCTATTGTGCCTTCAAAGGAGCATTGATCCCCATCCTGCAATTCAATCAGCTTCTTCAGCCTGCTGCGGTCCTCATATTCTCTGGGATAATGTGATATCACATCACCCACAGTAAAAACGCCAAGCTTCTGAAACAAAACTGCACGTGTTTCTCCTACGCCCTTCAGGTACTGCAGTGGCTTTCCAAGTTTTTCAGCCTTTTGGTACATCATTTGTCTCCCAATATAGTAATAGTAACGGGAAAGTCGGTCTATAAACCCCATGTCCTCTTTATAATTCTAATACAATATTCCTTAGCTTGCCACCCCCAAATGAAATAGGTAAGGTGACACTCCTCCCCAAGTGGTATTCCTGATTGCCATATGATAAATCAATTGATAGCAGGTCGAGGAGTGTCACATACTTTTTTCAAAAAATACCTTGCGGAATTTGGCGATACTGTGTTAAAATAGTTATTGCTTTGTGGGATTATGAGCTCCAGCTTAAAGGAGGTGTGATATAGATGGCAAAATGTGAGATTTGCAGCAAAGATACCGTATACGGCAATAATGTGAGCCACTCGGTCAGAAGGACAAACAGGTTCTGGAAACCCAATGTAAAAAAAGTCAGAGTTATTGATAAAGGCACACCGAAATCAATAAATGTATGTTCCAGATGCCTGCGTTCCAACAAGGTAACAAGAGCAGTCTGAGAAATATCAGAAGCTTGAATTGCAACAAAATATTCATTTATATTGAAGCGACATAAAAAGTATACGGACCCTTTTTATGTCGCTTCGATTATGTGGCTTCATGTCAGTTCATTCTAAGTACTTTCTTGATCAAATTTCCGAAAAACCTGGGCATCTTGACCACCATAATCCTCATGCACGGACTCCCCCTCTAAAAGGTCTGATATTATCATGATACGATTGGTATCGATATTGGTGCATGTCTTATCTAAACTTATCATTACATATAAACAATCCACATATAAATACATATAACGAGGCAACAAATTGGCCCCGCCTCGTTGAAACGCTCCCCCGCCCCACCTCCATGAGCGGCGGGTTGAACAATGTGCTGCAACGAGGATATGGTATGGTTTTATGATAGTATTGTATTTCACAAACATTAAAAAAAGGCTGATAATGATATCATCCGTACTATTCATCTGGCTGGTCTTCTTTTTTGCCGGAAGCTATTTGCTTGATCACGTCCTGCTGTTTAGCATCTGCATCGATCCATATATTGAATTTTCGTATCCTTATGCCTTATCCGTTGATAAAATCCTGATAAATCATAAATATCCGGATTCCAAAGCAATCACGGCCTTTTCCCCCATCAAGACAAGAGCGGAGCAATTCACAAATTACAAATCAATTGAAGGTGATTTCAGCTTTGATTATCCATCTGCCTTTCAATTGGAGGAGCTGGATTTTCAGGGCAGTGAAATACTCTACCATATAGCCTTCAGAAACAGGGAAAGCGACTCTCATGGCTTTGTCCAGGTGTGGATGCTGGATGAGGATCTGGAGTCATTCCTGGAAAAATCAATTGCCTCCTCACACAATACATATAAATACTTCAATATCAAAAAAGCAGAAGCCGGTGGAAAGGAAGGAATTCTGTGGGATTATTCGATAGCTTCCGGAAACGGATATATAAAGGGTTCGGAGTTTTTTATAAAATCCGGCAATAACATGTACCGCCTTAGCTATTTTGTTCCCGAAGAGAAATGGGATAAAAGGCAAAAACATATATTTGAGAATATGATAAAATCTTTAAAAATACAATGAGAAATCAATACTCGTATAATTTTCTTGCTGTCGTCACACAATTGCGTCCTGCCGACTTGGCATCGTATAGCGCATCGTCAGCTGTTCTCACAAGATCGTTCTCATTGAACGCGCATTCGTCAAACGAAGAAATTCCAAAGCTTGCTGTGACGGATGCGCTTATCAGATTATCCTCTATAACATTCTCAGATATTTTTTTTCTGAGGATTTCCACCTTCTCGTAGGCATCGGACAGATTTGTTCTTGGCAGAAGTATTATAAATTCTTCTCCGCCAAACCTTGCGATCATATCATTTTTCCTTAGCTCTGCCTTAACGACCTCTACGGTAGAAATCAGCACCCTGTCTCCAAACATATGCCCATATGTATCATTAAACTTCTTGAAAAAGTCTATATCAAATATTGCAAGCGATAAGGGGTAGTTATCCCTTTTTGCCTCCTTGAATTCAATTTCAAGACGCTCCTGAAAATACTGCCTGTTGTAAATACCCGTCAACCCGTCTCTTCTGGCGACTTCCTTCATCTGGTAATACAACTCGGCATTTTCCATAACTATTCCGACCTGCTGTGATATTATATTCAGGAATCTTACATTCTCATCATCAAAAGCGTTGCTGAAGGTGTGCTCAACCAGGATCAGTCCGAATTTTCTTGAGTTTGTAGTCAGAGGAATACACATAAGTGAATTTATGTTCCGCCCGCAGGTAAAAATATACTGAAAGTAATCCACATTATTCTCAAGTATGCTTTCTCCCTTATTCATGGCATCCACCAGCACTCCGCTGTTTATATTATCAGTTATTGTTGCCAGTTCGTTAATATTCGAAATGTTTGTAGTATGTACCTTTAAGCGGTTAGTGCTCTCATCATACAGGATTATTGTCGAATAGCTTACCCCCATAACACCCAGGATAATATCATTAAGACGCTTTAACAATTCTTTTATATCAAGTATCGAGCCTATAGCCTGGCTTATCTGATTAAGTGTATAAAACTCTGCAATGCTTTTTGATAGTACCTTGTTTGATTCCTCAAGCTTACCTGAATTCGAGAACAGTCTGTCATATTTTTGCTTGATATCTTCTGCGGCCAGCTCCAATTTCATGCAGCGCTCTTCGAACTGTTCAATTTTAACCCTATTGCTTATCTCCTCTTCGATCCTGCATCTATAAAGCCTGCTGAAAAAGGACACCGCAACAAATAATACTATGTAACATGGAACAATAAATAAAACACCATCGGCTATCCTTATGCCCTCAGCTCTTATAGCAGCCATATTCTTGACATAATAGAGCAGCATGTGGCCTGCAAAGGAAAAAGCCAATATCGTATATCCGCACTTGCCGCCTTTTATGTACGTTCCCATAATTATCGGCAGCAAAAGGCCAATATAGAACCAATAACCGATTCCGGAATATATTATTATCGCAGACATTAATAAAAGGGAGAATATCTTTTCCAGATAATAAACCAGAGTATTCTCCAACAGGAATTTGTTGAAAAGGATATGTCTTAAATAATGAATGCCAAAAACCACTGCGCATACTGCCAAGCTTAAAATAAACCTGATTCTCTGGGCTGGATCATAAATGATGGATTTCCCCGAGAGAAGGATGCTCTGTGAAAAATATATGACTGACGATGCTATTAGGAAAACAAGCGTAGTTCTTAAATAGATCAGTTCATAATATTCATATTTTGTATAGTTTCTACCCTTTACATACTTCAGTGATAATGCCCCCCGAAAGCTTTGTCGACAATATCAAAGACCAGTGCAAATACACATAGATTATATATCAGAATTCGTTCTTTTCCAATATATTTCTATATTATCTCCTTGTTTTATCCTGTCCGTAAATGCGGCTGGTTTTCCGTTAAGCTTTAGTGCTATAGTCCCCTGGGGTTTTGATAAATCAAAATCGATATAGTTGAATATGTCTACAAAAATATGCTGCGATCCATTATCCTTTATACGAGTTATTCTACCGTTAACAGTTATCTCCAAATAGCTTGCACGGCTCTCATCCATCAACATATCACTGCCTGCCTGATCGTCATTCAGCCTGTTGTTATCATTCAGTTTCTCGCCGCCTGTGCTCACTTCGTCATCAACCAAATCCTGTTTAACGAAATTATCAATTTTTTTTGTCTTTTTTGTACAGCTCACCTGATCCCTGTCCTTGAGAACATAATCAAGATCATCTGCGCTAGTGCCGTTCACATCGATATCATATGTCTCCATTCCGGTAAAGCCTGCAGCCACCAGAAGGTCGCCAAGGGTTTTTATACGGTATATCCTGACTATATCGCCGTCATTGATATCTGTATCCTTATTGGACGGAATGCCGTTAATTGTTATTACGGTGCTGATATCGACAGGATTTCCGTTCAATTTTACAGACCCTGTATAGTAGTCAGATGTAAGCTCATAAGCTTTGACCGAGGCATTTTTACCATCCTGTGCCGGAATCACGGTTATATTGTCTCCGAAGGATATAGCCGCATCCAGACTGGTCGATTTTCCGTTCACAAAGATTTCCGCGGCCTTTCCGAATTCACCGCGTACTCTGCGTACATCATCATTCACAGAGAATGTTATTCCCCTGCCCGACCGGCCTATAAGGTTTTCGGCATCGAAACCATATATTATCAGCGCATCAGCCACAGTAAGCTTTTTCGAATTAAACAGTTTTATTTTTCTTTCATTTACGGTAACGGAAAGAAAATCCTTTCCGCTGTACATCTGAGCAGTGACTGCAATGCCGTAAGGCGTTATGGATTCAGGTCCCGACAGCTTTTTATCATCATATTTCAAACCCTTGATCACATCTCTGCTTCTTACTACGACTCTGTCCTCCGGCAGGCCAAGCTGCTGGGCTATCATCTGGGGAAGCAAAGGTATCCTGCTGCCGCCGCCGACGAGGAATATGGCATTTGGAGCCTTCTGATTGAACTCAAGTATCTTTTGGGAAATTGTTGTCGCCAGCAATTGTATTGATTCTTCGATGTCCCTCAAAACATCCGCAGCAGCAATTGTATGCCTGATTTTTAGTATATCCGTAAAAACTATGTTTTCCTTCTTTGATGACAGGGCGATTTTAATTTTTTCACCTGTACTAAAATCGACAAGATAGCGCTGGGATATCCTTTCAGTTATTTCATCTCCTGCTATCGAGGCCATTGCATACGCATAAACGCTGCCGTCCCTGGTAAGAGCTATATCTGATGTTCCCGCGCCTATATCGACCAGCGCAAGATTCAATAGTCTGAGATCAGGCGGGATCGTTGCATTGATAGCCGCAATCGGTTCAAGCGTAAGGCTGGCAACCTCCAGCCCAATCCTGTTGACAACCGAGTAAAGACTATCCACTACGATCAGTGGTAAAAATGTTGCAAGCAGATCAACTCCGGCTGTCTTTCCCTTATGTCCTGTCAATTTGGATATCATATATCCGTTCAGATAATAATTTATTACACTGTAGCCAACACAATAAAACTGTGTTTTATCCACGTCAGCCAATTCTTCATCCAGCATCATTTGCGCACGCTGTATTCCTTCTATCTCAAGGCTGCTTACAAAATCGGAATCTATCTCACTACCCTGCTCTAGATTTTTTTCCACCTTGACCTGGCTGGTTCTGAGGACCCTGCCTGCTGCGGCTATAGCGACGCGCTTCAGCTTGAACCCGATCCTCGCTTCAAGCTTATTCTTAACCTCCGACGCGGTAGCTGCAACCTGCTCAATGTCATGGACCTGTCCGTCCATCATGGCTCTGCTTTTATGCTCACATACCTCCGTGGCCAGAATGCGGAAGCATTGTTCCTCCTGCACGCCGATAACACCTATGACCGTACGTGTACCGATGTCCATGGCAAATATCACATTGTCCTGCGTCAGGTCCTTCAGTTTTGCCGTATCGGCATGCTTGGCATCTGTCAGCTTTATTATGCGGCCTTTCCTGCCTGCCGTACCTTTATTCTGCTTAACTGGCGATCCAGAGTTTCTTTTTGATCTGCCGGAGGTAATTTTTTCGGAACCTTCTGCCATAGTAATCCTCACCTCATATATAAGCCTTTGAACCAAACTCTCCCATACAATTATTTATTTTATATTAGTTGACAAAAGTTTTAAATAGTAAATCGAAATTTTCGATAATATGACTTACTTACGTCACTTATTTGGCTTTTTGCCAGGTTTTACTTCAGCATTCTTTAAAAAATCGCAAAACTCTCTTATATCACAATTTTCACATAATGGCTTCCTTGCATTGCATAAAGCCCTCCCATGGTAGACGAGCTGATGACAAAAGCTCCCCCACTTATCTCTGGGTATTTGCTTCATCAAATCATATTCTATTTTTTCGGGGTCCTCGTTTTTTGTCAAGCCTATACGATTGGACAGCCTTTTGGCATGTGTATCCACAACAATTCCGGGTACTCCAAAACAGTCATTAAGAAGCAGATTGGCCGTTTTCCTGCCCACCCCGGGAAGCCTCAGCAGGCTTTCCATATCGGACGGGACCTTTCCTCCAAAGTCCGAAATGATCATTCTGCAGGCAGCAATTATATTTTTCGCCTTGTTATGATAAAAGCCGGTTGACCTGATATTTTGCTCCAACTCCTCCAAATCAGCATTTGCAAAATCATACACCGTTTTATATTTCTCAAACAGATCCTTTGTCACTATATTCACCCGTGCATCAGTGCACTGAGCGGCCAGCTGTGTAGCGACCATAAGCTGGAGTGGATCCTTGTAATCCAACGAACAGGCAGCCTCTGGATACATCTTCTCCAAATTCTCTATTACTTTATTAACTCTTTCCTTCTTAGTCATCCATTCTTCCTCTTGTCAATAATGTGATTGTATAATTCTTCATATTTCACTGCGGATGCCTTCCATGAAAAATCCTGCTCCATTGCCCTTACAACCAGCTTGTTCCATTCTTCAGGGTATTTATTATACACATTGACAGCCCTGTTTATCGCATCCATCATCTCATCCGCCGAAAAATTGACAAAGGAGAAGCCATTACCATTTTCAGGGTCCCTGTTATAGTCCAAGATAGTCTCCGCAAGACCGCCGGTAGCTCTGACCACCGGTATTGTACCAAAGCGAAGGCTGATCAGCTGGCCAAGTCCACATGGCTCAAATCTTGAAGGCATGAGGAACATATCGCTGCCTGCATATATCCTTTGGGCAAGCTCCTGATGAAATCCCAGATGAGCTGCTATTTTACCCGGATACCTTTCGATTATCCTCCTGAACTGGTCGTGATAGTAGTCATCCCCGGTTCCAAGCAGTACAAATTGTATATCCTTTGACAGCATCTCATCTGCACGGTCAATTATCAGGTTCAGTCCTTTTTGACCCGACAGTCTGGATACAAGTCCAATCAGAGGAACATCCCTCGCCGGCAGCCCCATTTCCTTCTGGAGGGCAGTTTTATTGAGCTTCTTGTCATTCACATTGGCCACAGTATAATTTTTTTCAATGAGCTTATCGGTCTCGGGGTTAAACTCGTTATAATCCAAACCGTTCAGAATACCGAACAGATCAGCTGAACGTCTTTGCAGAAGCCCTTCAAGGCGTTCACCGTATTGAGGCGTTTTAATTTCCTCTGCGTAAACCCTGCTGACAGTGCTAATTGCATCCGAATAGACAAGTCCGGTTTTCATAAAATTAAACATACCGTAAAACTCGGCTTTTTCAGGATCAAAGACATCGTAGCTGCAATTCAGGAGATTTACAATATTGTTTGAAAAATGGCCCTGGTATTCAAGATTATGAATTGTAAATAAAGTTGAAATGCCGCTATATCTCCTGTCATGGCAATACTGCTCCTTCAATAGCAGGCACATGGGACCTGTATGCCAGTCATTGCAATGTATTATATCCGGTTTGAAGTTAATAACAGGCAGCATGTTCAAAACAGCCTTGCAGAAGAAAACAAACCGTTCACCGTCGTCAAAATGTCCGTATATCCCATCCCTGTCAAATAGTCTGTAGCTGTCGGTGAAGTAGACCTTAAGGCCTTTTTTTCTTCCGTTTAATTTGTAAGGTACCTCTGTCATTCTTATTATACAGGTCTCAACAGACTGGTCCAGCTGTACCGGGAAATCGGCAACATAATCAAAATCGCCCTTGATCAACCGGTATTTTGGCATGACCACACGAACATCATGCCCAAGCTCAGCCAAGGCCTTGGGCAGAGAGCCTGCCACGTCGGCAAGCCCGCCGGTCTTTGCAAAGGGTGTCACTTCCGCTGAGACAAACAATATATTAAGCTTTTTCTTATTCATATAAAAGTCCTCCTCATTATGCTCATCAAAATATTTTGCCATCATAACAGCTTAAAATACAAATGCAATTATTTTATCTATACCAAAATCTGCTTGGAGCCAATCAAGATAATATTATATGTCATAATTTTATATAAGGCAACAAACAACAGTGTGCACTTGACAGTTAGCACATGGTAACTGTTTTCATCCAGCCGGCATATGGGTGTGCAAATTTTCTTAGTTCTGGGCATAATTTTATAGAATTTATTGTAAGTTTTCAATAATAAGGGCACATAATGCTGGTATCGTTGAGTTATGGAAACTCACATATAGCATTATGTGCCCAGAAGCTAAGGTTTTTGCACACCACACCCTAGTACATACTATCTATTATCCAAAATACCTCACACCGGCTTCAAACAACATTTGATCCTTGTTTCCGGGTACATTGATGCAGACATTTGCGCCCTTTCTCTCGGAATGCCCCATCTTGCCGAGTATCCTGCCGTCCGGGCTTGTAATGCCCTCAATGGCGTACATTGAGCCATTTGGATTGAACCTTGCGTCATATGTGGCTTTACCTTGTGTATCCACATACTGTGTTGCAATCTGGCCGTTTGCTGCCAGCTCCCTGATTATCTCTTCGGAAGCAGCAAATCTTCCTTCTCCGTGTGACACGGCAATTGTGTGTATATCACCTGTCTTGACGTTATTGAACCAGGGTGATTTGTCAGATGCTATCCTTGTTTCTACCATACATGAGACATGCCTGCCAATAGAGTTAAAGGTCAGAGTCGGGCTGTCTGCATCCATTTCCCTTATCTCTCCATATGGCAGCAGCCCAAGCTTTATCAACGCCTGGAAGCCGTTGCATATACCAAGTACCAGGCCGTCCCTTTTTTGCAGCAGCTCCATTACAGCTTCCTTGATATATGGATTTCTGAAAACTGTAGCAATAAATTTACCTGAGCCCTCAGGCTCGTCACCGGCACTAAAACCGCCCGGGAACATAATTATCTGACTGTTTTTGATCCTGTCTGCCATAGATACTATGGTCTCATTGATGCACTCAGGCGTCAGGTTTTTAACGATAAAGACATCCGGCGCTCCTCCCGCTTTTTCAAAAGCCCTGGCAGAATCATATTCGCAATTGGTGCCCGGGAAAACGGGTATAAAGACCCTGGGCTTGGTAATTTTTCCGCTGAATGAAGATTTCTTAAAATCCTGTTTGCCAATAAAGCTGAAGGTTTCTATCCCTTGAACCTCAACAGCTGCTTTTGTCGGGAATATCTTCTCCAATGGCTGTATCCAGCCCTCAACCATTTTATCCAGTTCTATAGCTGTCCCGTTGACTAAAACCGCAGGTCTCTCTGTAGTCCGGCCGATTATGCTGTATTCAAGACCTTCAAGCATATTATCGATATCATCTTCGGCATTAATTTCAAGTATGACAGAGCCATACTCCGGCATGAACAATTCTGCCGGATCAATATTTTCGAATTCAAAGCCAATCATATTTCCAAAGCACATGCGGCTGACAGCCTCCGCTATTCCTCCCTGGCGCACAGAGTGAGCTGCAATAATCCTGCCTGCCTTGGCCAGCTCATGAATTCTGGTATATGTCCTGTCAAGCTGCTCAAAATCAGGCAGTACATATGAATCCCTGCATACCTTGACAAGAACGGCCCGGCTTCCTGTATTTTTAAACTCGGTTGATACCACATGTCCTGCATCACTTACGCAAACCGCAAAAGCAACCAGCGTCGGCGGAACATCAAGGTCCCTGAAGGTGCCCGACATACTGTCCTTGCCTCCGATTGCCGGTATACCGAGCTTTATTTGAGCATAATACGCACCCAGTAAAGCACTGAATGGCTTGCCCCACCTTGAGGGATCCTTCCCCGGCTTTTCAAAGTATTCCTGAAGCGTCAGCCTGGCCTTTCTGTAGTCTCCGCCCATCGCAGCTATTTTTGCTACTGCTTCGATTATAGCGAATACAGCTCCATGGAAGGGGCTCCACTTTGAGATTGCCGGATTGAAACCATATGACATCAAAGTAGCGGTATCTGTATCTCCATCAATTACAGGCAATTTCGCAGCCATTCCTTCTGCCGGGCTAAGCTGGTATCTGCCTCCAAAGGGCATCAGAATCGTACCTGCTCCGATGGTACTGTCAAAGCGTTCTACCAGGCCCTTCTGACTGCAGTGCTCAAGCTTCTTGAGATTATTCAGCCATGCTTCCTCAATATTATCTGCCTTATTTGATATATCATTGTTCAATACTTCATCAAGACTCTTCTTCTTGGGCTCCGAAACGCATATATCAATATTTTGCTTTACTCCGTTTGTATTTAAGAACTCCCTGCTGATGTCTACTATGGTTTTATTGCGCCATTTCATTCTGAGTCTTCCGGTGTCGGTAACTACTGCTACTACTGTAGCCTCCAGATTCTCATCCTCCGCTGCCTGGATAAATCTGTCGCTGTCCTGTTTTGATATCACAACAGCCATTCTTTCCTGGGATTCGGATATTGCCAGCTCTGTACCGTCCAGACCCTCATATTTCTTTGGCACGCTGTCCAGATCGATATCCAGTCCGTCGGCAAGCTCGCCTATGGCAACAGAAACCCCTCCTGCGCCAAAGTCGTTACACCTCTTTATCATACGGCTGACCTTTTCATCTCTGAAAAGCCTCTGTATTTTCCTCTCGGTAGGAGGATTACCCTTTTGAACTTCTGCTCCGCAGGTCAGCAGTGATTTTTCGTCGTGCTCCTTTGAGGAGCCTGTGGCTCCGCCGCAGCCGTCTCGGCCTGTTCTGCCGCCAAGCAGTATGATAATATCACCCGGCTGGGGCTCCAGCCTTATTACATTCTTTTTGGGAGCTGCGCCGATAACAGCGCCGATTTCCATCCGTTTTGCTACATAGCCCTCATCATATATTTCTGCAACCTGTCCTGTCGCAAGACCTATTTGATTACCGTAGGAGCTGTAGCCTGCTGCGGCTCCGGTTGTGATCTTCCTTTGGGGCAGCTTGCCCGGCAATGTATCCTTTACGGATGTTCTGGGATCACCGCTGCCGGTTACCCTCATCGCCTGATAAACATATGACCTGCCTGAAAGAGGATCTCTGATAGCGCCTCCAAGGCATGTGGCTGCGCCGCCGAAGGGTTCGATCTCTGTGGGATGGTTGTGGGTCTCATTTTTGAACATGACCAGCCATTCCTCATTCCTGCCGTTTACCCTGGCATCAACAACAATACTGCAGGCATTGATTTCATCTGAAACGTCAAGGTCTTCCAGCCTTCCGTCCTTTCTCAGCTCCTTCATAGCTATCGTTGCAAGGTCCATCAGGGTAATGTCCTTTTCTCTGTCTTCGTACACAAACTTTCTCGAGGTAATATACCTCTCATACACCGACTTTTGGAACAAGTTAAACAGACCGTCTTCATATTTGATATCATTTATTCTTGTAAGGAATGTTGTATGCCTGCAATGATCGGACCAGTATGTGTCAATAAGCCTTATTTCCGTTATTGTCGGGTCTCTGTGCTCAGTCTGGGCGAAATACTGCCTGCAAAATTCCAGATCCTCCAATGACATCGCCATTCCCAGATCATTATGGACATTTGCCAGCTGATCAGTGTTCATCGAGGAAAATCCCTTGAGAACAGCAACGTCACTAGGATATTCAATCTCCATGTCAAGGGAATCAGGTTTTTCCATCCCTGCTTCACGACTGTCCACAGGATTTATGCAATATTCCTTTACCCTTCCAAGGTCGTCGTCCGATAACTCGCCCTTTAAAACAATTACCCTTGCAGCTTTACAGCGCGGTCTCACACCAAGGGTAAGAAACTGTATGCATTGTGAAGCCGAATCGGCCCTTTGATCATATTGTCCTGGCAGATATTCTACGCCAAATGCCCTTTCATTCGGTGAAAGGGTAATACTATCTTCGTAAACATAATCAACAGGAGGCACTGAAAATATTACATTTTTTGATGCTTCAAATTCGTCGTCAGTTATATCCGTTATGTCATACCTGTTGATAATACGTACCTGCTCCAGCCCTTTCAGATCCAGATTGCTTTTTAGATCCCTGTATATCCCCTGAGCTTCTACATCATATCCTTTTTTCTTTTCTGCAAAAATACGCCTTACCTTATTTCTCTGATCTGCCCCATCGAGCTTATTCATATATCAGCACCTCAAATCAGGCCTTCCGCCTGTTATTTTGCCATTTTGACCTGCCTGTAGCCACTACACTAAGCAGCTTCACAAAGTAATTATACAATGATATAATTTATAAGTAAAATTAATATATTTAATGTTAGGAATTAGGTTAACTTATGGATATTAACTTTGAGCTTTATAAGGTGTTTCATACTGCCGCCAAATCGGGCAGCTTTTCCGCCGCGGCCAGAAAGCTGTATATTTCACAGTCCGCTGTCAGCCAGTCCATCAGAAATCTCGAAGAAAGCACAGGAAGTGTCCTTTTTGTCAGAGGCTCAAGAAGTGTGAAGCTGACTGCAGTCGGCGAGATGCTGTACAGTCATGTGGACCAGGCTTACAACCTGTTCAAGGCAGCCGAGGGCAAAATACGGGAAATGCAGTCCTTCAACCTGGGAGAGGTAAAAATCGGTGTAGGAGACACAATTCTTCGTTACCTTCTGATACCGTTGCTGCAGAAGTTTATTGAAGAATATCCAAACATAAAGGTAAAAATAGTAAACAGAACTTCCCCGGGCATAATCGATTCCATTAAGTCTGGCGCTGTTGACCTTGGCATAGTAACCCTTCCGGTTGAAGATAGTGATATTGAAGCAACAGCCTTCTGCACGGTAGAGGATGTGTTTATTGCTTCTTCACGCTTCGGATATTTGAAAAACCGTACCGTCCCAATAAATGAGCTATCCGGCTTACCGCTGCTGCTGCTGCAAAAAGGCAGCACAACAAGACGAAACCTTGATTTGTACTGCAGCTCCAGAGGCTGTGTAATAACACCCGAGATCGAACTGGAAAGCATGGACCTTTTGGTCGAACTATCAAGGATCGGACTGGGTATAGCATATGTTTTAAAAGAAAGTGCCGCACAATTTGTATCAAATAATGAGCTTTTCATATTGCAGCTAGATGAGACTATTCCAAAGCGTCAATTAGGTATAGCGGTATTGAGAAATGTCCCTCTATCGCCTGCTGCTGAAGTATTCAGGGAAAAAATCCAGTCGTGATGTGTTGAACTAAATGAAGGATCACTTACTTCTATGTGCCGCGCAATCCGCAGCACATGTGGTAAAAGGCGCCTCGCTTTCATGCAAGACGCCTTCACATAAATTCATAGCTTAATGTAAATATTGACTTGTTATTTTACTTCAAGTTCAGCCAGCTTTCCAAGCAGCAGGTTGCTTCTTTCGATAAACCTGGTCATCGCTTCCGGCTCAAGCTGCTTGTGGCTCATCATTGCCAGATCATAAACATGATGGCATATCAGGTTCACATCATCCTTTTTAGCTTCATTGTCAGAAAGCTTGACCACAGTCTGTATCAGTGTGTTGCTTCTGTTGAGCACAAGGGTTCTCTCATCCGGGAACATCCCTCCAAGGTCCATCCCCTTCATACCGTACATTCTGCTCATTTCCTGCATACGTCTCGATTGCTCGGAAAGAAGTATTATACCGGGAGTAGAAGCAGCCTTCAAAGCTTCTATGCTGATTTTCAGTTTATCGTCTCCCAGCGCTTCCTTAAACACCTTCTCCAGCTTGTGAGCCAGATCAGAGTCGGCCTCAGCTGCATTGTCGTCCTTCATACTGTCCGAAAGGTCAGAATCGATCCTGGTGAATTTTACATTGCTCTCTTTCATCTCAAGGAACTGTATAAAGTGATTGTCGATCATAGTATTTAAAACGACAGCTTCCATGCCCTGTTCCTTAAACAGACGGATATATTGAGCCTGCTGCTTCTCATCCGAAACATAGAACACCTTGTCCTTATGCTTCTGGCCATTTCTGTCAAGGTAGTCCTTTAAAGTAATATAGTCGTCACTTGTTGTCTTGTATATGATTATGTCCTTTACACGATCAAAGAATTTTTCCTCCCGTAAGCAGCCGTATTTCACAAATGGGTTTATGTCATCCCAGTACTTGTTATATGCTTCTCTCTCGTTTTCATAGAGTGCGGTAAGCTTATCGGCCACCTTTTTGGTGATATGGGTCGAGATTTTCGACACATAGCCGTCATTTTGCAGGAAGCTTCTTGACACATTGAGCGGCAGGTCCGGACAATCAATGACACCCTTTAGGAGCATAAGAAATTCGGGAATGACTTCCTTGATATTGTCGGCGACAAAAACCTGATTATAATACAGCTTTATCTGCCCCTCAATCGTCTCAAACTCATGCCTGAGCTTCGGGAAGAACAATATGCCCTTCAGGTTGAAGGGATAGTCCATATTCAGATGAATCCAGAATAAGGGATCATTGAAATCGTGGAAAACCTTTTTGTAGAACTCCTTGTACTCCTCGTCGGTACAATCCTTCGGCGCCTTGAGCCAGAGGGGATGTGTATCGTTTATAGGCTTGGCCTTTTGGTCAGCGGCTGTATCGTCAGCATCCTTACCGGCTTCCTTTGTCTCGTCGGCCTTCTGCTCCTTATCCGCTTTTTTTGACTCGTCCTCTTCATTCTCCAGATAAATCTCAAACGGCATGAATGAGCAATACTTCTCAAGTATCTCCTTCATCTTGTAATATTCAAGATACTCATAGGAATCATCAGCAAGATACAAGGTAACAGTCGTACCTCTCTCTGTCTTCTGGGAATCATCCATCTCAAACTCCATACCGCCTGTGCTTGTCCACTTGACAGCTTGACTGTCCTGCTGCCAGGACATAGTATCTATGGTCACCTTCTCGGATACCATGAACGCGGAATAAAAGCCGAGTCCGAAGTGACCAATGATCTGGTTGCCCTCATCTGCCTTATCCTTGTACTTCTCAAGGAAATCAACCGCACCTGAGAAAGCGATCTGATTGATATACTTCTTAACTTCCTCCCCGGTCATGCCAATACCGTTGTCAACGACCTTGATCGTTTTATCTGCTTTATTAATGATCACTCTGATCGCAAATTTTTCATTCTCTCCAATTTGTGCCTCTCCCATGGATATGAGCTTTTTTAGCTTCATGAGAGCATCATTGGCATTGGACACAAGCTCTCTGACAAATATGTCCTTCTCTGAATAAAGCCACTTTTTTATTATTGGTAAAATGTTCTCAGTATGTATTGATATGTTTCCATTCTCCCGTGACATAACGAAACCTCCTTGATCAAAAAGTGTATTTCATTGCCAATAACTATATTACAACTCTTTTTCTTTCGTTGTCAATATGAAATTAGCACTCTCATGAATAGAGTGCTAATAATTGTCTTTGCAACACCTTTTCCAATATATAGCGTGTATTTTCCAACTGCTAATCTGACTGTCCCGGGGACATCCTGATAATAATACACCTGTCCTGGCTGGCCAAAAGCCTGCCGAATATTTTCTGAAGTGGCTGCCGCAGCTTAATTGCAGGCTGCATAAAACGAAAACCATATTCATATTCGCAAACACCTGCATTCAATGACCTAACAATATACCCTTCAGACCGGTACTCGGTCTCGTCGAGTTTTATGGACAGCTCAAGTATCACTTTTTCGTCAACGGGCAGCTTCAGAACAGAAACAAATCCGACACCGCCGGAGCTAATGTCCACCAGTCTCACTCTTGCCTGATTCGAAAGAACATGTCTTCCTGCTATCCTTACAACCCTGATCTCTCCAAAAACAGGGTAATCGGGCTTTATTCTGAGGAAATGTCTTGAATAAGTAGTTGGCTCCAAGCTATCACCTGCTTAAAGGAAGATTCCTTAATTTGCAGATAAATATTACCATATTTTTACATGTTCATCAATATATTTCTCAAGAATTGTATCATATTCCCGCCTGATCGCTGCTATAACCGGATTTGCAGACGAATTAAGCTCCAGCCGTTCCACTATTTTTATAGGAAGCACCTTTATTGATGTGCCTGAAAGGAAGGCTCCTTCCGTCTGCCCGATTTCATCGGCCGCAACAAATTGCTCGACTACTTCAAATCCGGCATTTTGACATGCTTCAAAAACATATTTGCGGGTTATTCCCCGGAGCACATATTTGCCTGGAGCTGTCAGAACCCTCCCATCCTTTATCAAGAACAGATTGGACTTACTGCCTTCAGTAAGCCTTCCCTTACTGTCAGCAAGCAGCACCTCAAAGAAACCGCCCTCGGCAATTTTTCTTGCCACAGCTTCTTTATAGGATTTATTTATAATCTTTGCATTCGGATTCTCTCTTTCGATCTGAAGCAAACCTGTATTTACACCTGCGTCCGCTACCTCCTGTGTCGGATAATAGCTTTTGCTGATATATATCAGCTGCTGGTCTAATTCATAAAATATGGAGACCTTTACATTACAGTCTCTGCTCTCGTTTTTTTCGAGCAGCATTCGTATCAGATCTCCAAGCTGACTAAAGGAAATGCTCAGTTGCCTGCCTACAGCATTGAATGTTCCCGTCAGCCTGTCATAATGATCCTCAAAAAACAAAGGTACCCCATTAATGATCCTGATCACTTCATATGCTGCCCTGCCCGTTATTTGTGCCAGCTCACAGCCGACCTTGTCAGTGTATTCCCTTACTGCGCCATTATGTATTACATATTTTCCTGCATTATCATCCATTTCTGATATCATCTCTTTACGAAAGTATTATGCGTTACCGCAAGCTCGTAAAAATCTAGTAACCACAATTGCAGCACATACGATAACGCATTAATACAAATATATAGCATAACTTCTTCATAATCAACAAGCTGTCATCAAATCAATTTGTCTAAAAGTGTTTCCTGCAAATGATTATCACTCTAAGTTAGAGAATCTCTCTAACTTAGAGTATATCTCTATGCTGCCGTTGGACACTTACATTGGTCACTCAACTGCGAGAAGAACTCTCCTGTTGTTCAAAACCTTCCGGATACTGTCCTCCGACAAATGGTAGGCATCCATGAGCTCCTGGACCGTGGCCCCTTCTTCATATTTCATACATATCTCAGTATTTCTGTTCCTGATCATCATCCTTGTACCGTTGACAGCGCCCCATCCCGCTCTGCTGTTCTCCTGCCTCGGGATATAGAGGAGTTCTCCCTCTACATAGTGCTGCAGCTGCTCCAACAACGATTTTGGCAATATATCCTTGCCATTTACATATTTCATTATAATTCTGCCTCCTGTCTCCTATACGAAATTACCGGCAATAACCTTCAGCCTGCTCCATATCCAAATGGACAAAAAACTCCGCCAGGCATGAACCTTGGCGGAGCTCACAAACAGGCATAAAAAAAGCACGATAACCATACCATGCCATTTACCCCATTATACTTTATAGACAAAGGTTATTCCCGATCAATTCGCTGAACGAATGCAGACAAAAGCCCAAAAATAAAGGCTGATAACGTTTACATCCCTCAGCATATTCAGTTAGATGTCATTCACCTCAAAAACCAAATTATTAACTCTCACAAGCACAACTCCTTTCGTAAAATAGTACATAACACGTTTCTATTATAAGCCAGCTAGCTTCTTCCAGTCAAGACCATATTCGCAAGAAAGAACGATTATAATAATTCTTTCCCTGTCGGCACGCTATTTGTACAGGCTGCTCAACATGCTTCAAAGGATTTGCCAAGTCTGGAAAAGCTGCTGATTACTATTTGAGCAGCCCGGCCAGCTCATCGAAATCTTTGATTCTGTCAGGCAGCTCCGGCCGGCGCTCAAATCTGTCAAGATAGACAGCCTTCATTCCCAGACTGACAGGAACAGTATAATCATTGATGAAATCGTCTCCGACAAATAGTACCCTGTCAGGCCTTGTACCTGAAAGTGACAAGGCTTTATTATATATTTCAGTATGCGGCTTTCTCCACCCTGCAGATACCGATGTGACCACAAAGCTGAAATAATGATCGATGCCTGTTAACTTCAGCAGTTCTTCAATTCCATCCATGACCATGAAATTTGATACAACGCCTGATTTGTATACTCCGCTTAAAAGCTTAAGAGCTCGTTTTACATCATCCCTGACATAGCTGCCTTGTTTATAGTTCCTCCAATAGTTGGAACACAACCTGTCAGCAGTTGGTTCGATCATGTATTCAGGCAGATCAGGCAGGCTTGACCGTATCAAATACAGAAACCGGCTTTTCATATCATATTCTGCATGTTCCGGTAATTTTGCAGCCAGCTCTTTCTTTGAAAGGTAATAATATCTGAAGAATTCATCGAAATCCTCCCACAGCTCTTCAACACCAGAACCGCTATATGCCCACATCGCATAATCCTTCGGTGTCGGAAGCTTATGAAGGTCGACCAGTGTTTCCATACAGTCAAAAAATATATATTCTATGGCCATAGTATTTGTATCCTTTCGGAAACAATCATTCAGAAAAGCCTTGTTAATATATCATACCGAGGATTATAATAAATTTTGTCAGTGGGAGCAATACTATCTGATATTAACATAAGCCGCAGCAAAATTCTCGTGAGGAACATAACGGACCAAAAAGGAGTTATATATGGGTGAAGTCAAGGATTTTAAGAATATTACAAACTGGGACGAATTATTCGACATGACAAATGAATTCCTGACATTTCTGGTTGAACAGCATGAGGTGACCCATGAAATGGTCATAAAAACAACCCATGATATCGTCAGAAATGCAGGCTACAACTACTCCTATGACGACGTTGAGAAGGAGTATTACAGCGGATTCTGACATGTCCTCCTTCGAAAAATGATTTGAATTTATTATACCTTCCTCATCCTGCAGTAATCAACCCCACCGTTTTTTTCAAATATCCGGTATTGTTTTTTTCTTGGTTATGGGGTATAATTCTTTTTGCGTAAGAGATGCCAACTTGGCTCAGCTGGTAGAGCAGCGGTATCGTAAACCGCAGGTCGCCGGTTCGAATCCGGCAGTTGGCTCCACAAAAAAACCACTTGAATGATTTCAGGTGGTTTTTTTGTGACTTTTATTCAGGATCATCAAATATTCAGCAGCTTTTGTGATACTCTGTTGACCTCATACTTGACCCGCTCTTCGTCTATCGTTTTAAGTTCCCTGTTTTCCATTAGTATATTACCATCTACAATCACAGTATCAACATCCGAAGCCTGTGCCGAATAAACAACAGCTGAAAAAGGATCATTTACCGGGCATAAATGAGGTTTATCAATATCGATCAAAATCATGTCAGCCTTCGATCCTGGTCTGATGGCACCTGAGTCATCGCCAAAGCCTACGGCCTTTGATCCGTTTACAGTCGCCATCATGAAGGCCTGTCTGGCTGTGACCAGCTCGGGATTCCGGCCGGCGCCCTTGTGGATCAGCGCTGCAAGATGCATCTCTTCAAACATATTGAGGTTGTTGTTGCTGGCTGCGCCGTCAGTTCCCAGAGCGACATTGATCCCTGCCTCCAGCATTTCGTGGATAGGTGAAATTCCGCTGCCAAGCTTGAGGTTGCTGGTTGGATTGTGTGCAGCATTGACGCCGTATTTCTTCAGAAGCTCTAAATCTTCCTTTGATACATGAACCAGATGTGCTCCGATAACAGGAACATTAAATATACCTGTTTCTACGCATATCTCCACAGGCGATTTTTTGTATTGGGCAAAACTGTCCCTTCTCTCCTTCTCAGTCTCAAGCAGGTGGATATGAATCCCTGTACCAAGATCTCCGGCAAGCTCAGAGGCGCGCTTTAGCGAAGCAGGATCAAAAAGGTATGTTGAATGCACCTCGACATAAACCTTGATCCTGCCATCCTCTCTTCCATCCCACTCTCCAAAGTACCTCCTGCACTCGTCAAAAACATCCCTGGCCTTCAGGCCTCCTTCATCGGAATGGAATTCCAAGGGGCTTTTTGACAGGTTGACCTTAATACCTGTATCAAATATGCCTTTTGCTGCAGCATCCATATGCAGATACATATCAGCAATAGCAGTCGTACCTGATTTGATCATCTCTGCCGCACCCAGTCTGGTACCCCAATATACATCCTCATCAGTCAGTCTGTCTTCGATCGGGAAAATCCTTTCAAACAGCCATTTGTGCAAAGGCAGATCATCCGCCGCATTTCTCATTATTGTCATGGCACTGTGGGTATGGGCATTTACCAGGCCCGGCATGGCAATCCTGTTCCTGCCGCTGATTCTTCTGTCAGCCTTGAAATCAGCCGGTCCTTTTGATGTGGGTGCTATAAACTCAATAATATTATCCCTGATACCAATATCAGCGTTTCTTATATACTCTGTTTTGGTATCGCCCGTCAGTATATCGATACCTTCAATCAAAATATTCATTTAATCTCTCCTAATCTTTCTCTCCTGTAATAAATTATCCATAAATCTTATATATATTTTACCACATTATTCAACCGGTAAAAAATAAAAACCCAGGTCAAATAAAGCAAATGACCCGGGCCAAATAACTGTCTGTCGTGCCTGGCACCAAATTAAGTACCGCTCTGCCAGGATGATAAGTAGGCTTTTTGCTCTTCTGTGAGGACGTCAATGGAAATGCCCATGGATTCTAGCTTCAGACGGGCGATTTCATGATCGATCTCGTCCGGGAGCAGATAGACCTGCTTATCCATTTTGTCAGCGTTCTTGACGATATACTCTGCGCCAAGTGCCTGATTTGCAAAGCTCATATCCATAACTACAGCAGGATGTCCCTCAGCCGCTGCCAGGTTCAGCAGCCTGCCTTCCGCCAGCAGGAATACCTTGCGGCCGTCCTTGAGCGTATATTCCTCCACGAAGTCACGCACCGTCCTCTTTGAGGCTGATAACTTCTCAATAGCATCTATATTGATCTCGTCATTGAAGTGGCCTGAATTTGCAATAATGACTCCATCCTTTGCAAGCTTGATATGCTTCTCATCCACTACGTTCAAATCGCCGGTGACTGTAATGATGATATCGGCAAAGCTCATGGCATCCTCCAGCTTCATGACTCTGAAGCCTTCCATGACCGCCTCGATAGCCTTGATGTGATCCACTTCGGTGACAGTTACATTTGCGCCCATACCCTTGGCTCTCATTGCCAGGCCTCTTCCGCACCATCCATAGCCGCATACGACAAAATTCTTGCCTGACAGCAGAACGTTGGTAGCCCTGAACAAACCATCCAGTGTGCTTTGACCCGTTCCGTACCTGTTATCAAAAAGATGTTTCGTTTCAGATTCATTTACAGCGATAATCGGTATGCGCAAAGCTCCGTCCCTCTCCATGCTCTTGAGCCTGATAACGCCGGTAGTAGTCTCTTCAGTGCCGCCTATCACGTTTTTCAGATAGGTATCACTGTAATCCTTATGCAATAGCCCTACCAGGTCGCATCCATCGTCCTGCGTCATGTCAGGCCCATGCTCGATAGCTGCAAGAAGGTGCTTGTAGTAGGTGTCTCTGTCCTCTCCTTTTTTTGCGTATACAGACACACCATAGTCCATAACCAGTGAAGCTGCAACATCATCCTGTGTTGACAGCGGGTTCGATGCACACAGCACTATATCGGCACCGCCCTCCTTCAAGGTCCTGATAAGATTTGCCGTCTCAGTCGTTACATGAAGGCAGCAGCTCATCTTTTTGCCTGCAAGGGGCTTCTCTTTTGCAAACCTCTCCCGGATCATTTTCAGAACAGGCATCTGATTGTCTGCCCATTCGATCCTTAATTTGCCCTTCGGTGCCAGTGATTTGTCCTTGATATCGCATTTTACCATTCTTATTACCTCCAAAGCCGCATTATATGCATATATTATTTGAATATTGTCTTTATTCTCCAAAATTTTCTCTGTATCTATTCATAAACTCATCAATTGTGTATTTATGTTCCGTTGCGCCCTTATGTTCAACTGCATACACCGATGTGATGCTTGCATATCTGCCCATCCTTTTAAGTTCCGCACCTTCAAAGTAACCCTTCAGCAGTCCCGCTCTGTATGCATCGCCGGCTCCGGTAGGATCGACCACTCTTTCGGGTCTGGCGGCCGATACACGCACATGCTCACTCCTTGACCACAGCTCCGAGCCCTTTTCTCCAAGAGTGACAACAACGATCTCAGCGCTGTCAAGTATATCGTTTATGGTCAGTCCTGTTTTTTTGTTCATCATCTCATACTCATATTCGTTAAATATGACTATTTTTGCGCCCATTATGCCGTACATGAGCTCCCGGGGCTCAAGCCTCGGTATCTGCATCCCCGAATCATACAAATAGGGTACACTGATTCTCTGCAGTTCATCACACCACTTGTTCATTGCGGCCGGTTCGGTTGGTGCGATCAGAACCATATCTACATCACTCATATCAATTTCATGCATGCTGATATCTGTATCAAAGGCCATGGCGCCCGGATAGAACCCCGTAATCTGATTGTTTGCAAGGTCCGTGTTAATAAAGCAGGATGCAGTAAAATCATCACTTTTGACCCTTACAAGCCCGGTACCAACTCCTTTTTGCTCCAGCCATTGCCTGTAGCCGTCGAAATCAGAACCGACCGTACCAAGTATTTCAGGCTTCTGTCCAGTAAGGGCAAGGCTGTATGCTATATTCGGCGCAGTACCTCCCCGTACTTTCCTTAAGCTTTTTACTAGAAAGCTGATGTTAAGCTCATCTATCCTGTCAGGTATTATCTGATCCTTGAAATATCCCGGGAAATCCATTATGTGATCAAATGCAATGGAACCTGCAACAATTATTTTTCCCATTTCTCTGCCTCCGCCTCGTTATTTTGACGCAATCATAATAAAAACACCCTCATCAGCTTTTTTACTGGATGTTTTCTTATCGAGCGCTTCGAAAAGCTCGACCTTGAAGCCGCACTTTTTAAACCAGCCGGTTATCTCATTTTCGGAAAATCCCTGCCACACATCATGCATAATGTCCTTGAACTCCCTGTTGCCATGCTCTCTCAGATCGGCAAGGAAGACCCTGCCCCCAGGCTGCAGTAGCCTGTGCATTTCCTTAATTGCTGTTATCGGTTCATCAATATGATGAAGGAACATGTTTGCGCATACGATATCCGCACTGCTGTCGGAAAGCGGTATGTCACACCCATCGCCAAGTGTTGTCCTGATATTTTTTATTCCCTGCTTTTCCGCCTTTTTTGAAAGCTCGTTCAGCATTACCTCTGATATGTCTACTGCAATGACAGATGACACTTCGGATGCAATCGCCCTGGAAAGGTATCCGTCTCCGGCGCCGAGATCGACCAGCACCATGTCATTTCTCAAAAGCCCTGCATTGAGCAGTCTGCTGATCACATCCTCATCATAATAGCCGCTTCGCATGCTGCTCCATTGCGGCGCAACCCGGTCAAAAAACTCCTTAGTTTCGCTTTCGCTTGAAGAGTATTGCTGCGAGTCTCCGCTGGACAGCCATTGAACAAGGGCCTGTCTGCTGAATCTCCACTCTCTTCCGATCTTCCTTGCCGGAACCTTCTCCTCCTTCAGGAGCTTAATGAAGGTTTTGATACTGACATTAAAAAACTCAGCTGCTTCCTCCATATTCAGGATCTCTTTATCCACCTGATCATTCCCTTTCCGAGCGCTTCTGCGCTGTTTCGCCGCTGTATATGTACCGTCCGGCAATTTGCTTAACTGAATACAGCAAAAGAGGACAATTAGCATCCAATTGTCCTCTTTCATTATATCCTGCTATATTGAATTTATCAACCATCATTTACAATCATTTTACCTGTAATTACAGCTAGGCTTTCCATGCCCCGATGATTCCCGTCACAAGCCCTGCAAAATCCTTACCTACCCTTCCGGCAGTGTCCATTACCTCTTCATGGTTCAGCTTTAGCCCAAGCACTCCCGCGGCCATATTTGTGATACATGATATTCCAAGGATTTTCATGCCGCAGTGCCGCGCTGTGATTACCTCAGGCACCGTCGACATTCCGACCGCATCAGCGCCAAGCATCCGCAAAGCCCTTATTTCCGCCGGCGTTTCGAACATCGGCCCCTGGGTAAAGGCATAAACTCCTTCTTTGAGGATGGTACCCTTTTTATCTGCAACCTCCCTTGCCAGAGCGATAGTATCTGGATCATAGATATTGCACATATCGGGGAACCTTGGTCCGAATTCATCCTGATTCGGTCCCCGCAGCGGAGACGGTGCAAACAGGCTGATGTGGTCTGTTATAAGCATCAGGTCTCCCGGGGTAAAGGAAGTATTTACTCCGCCGGCAGCATTAGTGACTATCAGATTCGATATTCCTAAAAGCTTGAATACTCTTATGTGGAAAACAACCTGTGATATGTCCCAGCCCTCATAGTAATGAAAACGCCCTTTCATTGCAAGAATGTGCTTCCCGCCCAGTATGCCGCAGACAAGCCTTCCCTGATGTCCCTTTACCGTCGTATGCGGGAAACCTGGTATATCTTCGTAGTCGATCTCTACAGGCTGTTCGACTGAATTAATCAGAGGTCCAAGTCCTGAGCCCAGAATAATTGCGATCTGTGGTGTCAGCTTTATCCTTTCACTTATGTAATCGGCAGCTATCCTGTATTTTTGCATATCTGACTCCATACTTGACACTCCTCTTTAGAATTTTCTTATTGCAGCGGTGCTATTGACGTTATCTCAGAAAACCTCTGCGGCCCACGCTCCCTGTTCCATTTGTATCTGAGTGACAACGCCCTCTTCAGCTACAACAGTAAACAGCTCATATCCGTTTATATTATAGCCCCATACTCCGTCTTCCTTTTTATTCGGCTCTCCATAAAGCTCAAGTATCTTCTCTTCACTGTCACCGGGCTTAAGTCCCCTGGGTGTAATATAATTCGGGCTTGTCACGTTAATGGTAAATACAACGTCGTTTACAACATAAACCTGGGTATCATCGGGAAAAAACAGCGTCCTGGTGCTCATTCCCTCATAATTCTCCTCAATCACTTCCAACGGCTCCTGCCCTATGGCAGCGATCAGCTCCTCGTATGGCATATCGATATCTATATCGCCCAGCTTCAGATCATCCGGATTGATGGAGCTTCCCTCGTTATTCTCCTTGCCATGGCTTTCTCTCGCCGTTCTGGCGCTCATAGCAATATTATTGATTATTTCCATGTTGTCGGTCAGCCATGCAGGATCTTCGGAAGAATCCACATGGAATACCATGTAGCTGTCGCCGTCGACCCGGACATAATACGTCTCGTTTGAGGATACCTCTATTTTCTTTCCGATCCAGGCATCCCTGTATATGAAATCTGAAATCACGCCGCTTTTGCCTGCTAATCTGTTATAGTAATCCTCTCCCGCCTCATCTGCCAATATGCCGAAAATCCTTATTTTCACCTTGTCATTATTGCTGATGATATTGTATTCCGATCCGTCGTCAGATTTATCCACAGCCTTCCAGCCAACAGGTATGTCAAACCAAAAATCAAACATTTCATTGTTTGCGGTCTTATAATTTTCATCGTAAGCAGGATAAAAAATGATTTCTCCCTCAAAATTCTTTGCGGCGCTGTCATTAGAGGGAGCGGACAGCTGCTCTGCAAACGCTTCGCCCTCGACATCCTCCGTCATATTTCCCTGGGAACATCCTGTAAGCAGTATCGCCAATGCGATAAGTAAAATTATGATAGTTTTCATTTGTATGACCTCACTTGCACTGTATTGATCCCATAAAACGCATTATATATTTATTTTACCATATTGAAAACCGGATGACAGGAATTTTTCAAAATGTATTTAGTTATACAGAAAACCCATATGGGACTACTCGTTTTTGCAGCTTTTGAACAAAACCATGTTCTGGAAAGCCTGTTTCATATCCCCATGGGCAATGAACAATGAAAATGAGAACTTTTCACATAAAAAATCGTTCAAAAGTTGAAAAAGTGAGTAGTGCCCTCTGCTTTTGCCATCCATCAAAGTTTCTGTTTTCAAACAAGTGAATCGAAGAAGAGTGTAAATATGCTGAAAACCCGCTATTTAGCGGGTTTTCAGACGAAATGTGGTGGGGAATATTGGATTCGAACCAATGACTTCTACCGTGTGAAGATAGCACTCTCCCGCTGAGTTAATCCCCCGCGGATGCTTTTTGCATCTTGTGTATTAATTATAAATCTATGTTTCAGCCGAGTCAACTGTTTATCAGCACGATCTTCTGCTGTTCATCGCACATAATTGATCTTTTTTTGCCTTCAGCTGTCGTATTGAGTATCACCTTCCCCTCCCAAAGGTCCACAAGGTGCTTCAACGTCTCATTGGCATACTGGAAATCCAATTCTCTTTCATCATAAATGTGCTCCAGCATCAGAATGTTTTCCTTCTGGTTCCACTCCTTGACCAATACCACCGGTATGCCTCCAAGACCGGAGAAGGCTGCGATGGTATCCCTTATCTTCATCCATCCCTCATCGTCTGAAACCTCTGAAACAACAAATTCGCTGCCTTCCTTTACATACTCGTACAATCTCATTTCAACACACAGGTCCTTTGTAAGGTAGCGTCTGATAAAGGATTCATCCCTCTCGATCTCTCTTGCCTCAAATATTTTTCGTGGTTCATCCATGTATTTTTCCTGAAGGCTGCTGAATATTTTGAACCCGATGTAATATGGATTGATCCTTCCATCATACGGCCTGATAACCTGGTTGTGCCTTCTCAGGAATTCAAAGTAGAGCTTTTGCGGCAGCTCAAGCCTGCTTAGTATATTGTAGTGCCAGAAGCTTGCCCAGCCCTCATTCATTATTTTGGTTTCTATCTGAGGAATAAAGTAAAGCGTCTCCTCCCTCACGATATCTATAATGTCCTTCTCCCACTCCTCCAGCCTGCCATATGTGCCCAGAAAAAGCAGAAGGTCCTCTTCCGGCTCCAGCGGCAAATGTTTCAGATCCGGTTCCATGGTATTTGCCGGTTTAGTCTCAAGCAGCGGAAAATCGGTAACAGTCCTCCTGTTATTACTTTGGAGCCTCTTTTTTATCTCACCGCAGTCAAGCTTTTTTGCTCCGACTGTTCTTGAGCATTGGAACCGGAGAGCATGAGCCGCATTGAGCACTCTCTCCACCCGGGCATACCCGATACTGGGGTCGCTGATATACTCTCTGATACGTTCGGCATGGTTTTTGAACATTTCAACAGTATATGACGCCCTGGTACCGGTCCTGAAAAGCCGGTTGCATTTGAAAAAGTCGTTATGTCCGTATACATGTGCCATAGTCAATATCTGCAGCAATAATGAGTTATCCTTCATCAAATAGGCAATGCATGGATTTGAATTGATCACCATTTCGTAAGGCAGGCCGGACAGATTGTATTTATTGAGTGTCCTTATCCTCTCATATGCCTTGCCAAAGCTCCAGTGAGGATAATGTGACGGCATCCCGCTGTATGCTTCATATGCGGACATATCCTCATAGCTTACAAGTTCAAATTCCTGTTCATAACAATCTAATCCCGTTTCAGATACTATTTCTTCTATGCGGCGGTTCCACATTTCCAGCTCTTTAATGCTATAATCAGACATATCTCAACTCCCATCGCTTTGCCGCGTTGCATTACAATGCTATGTCTCTTTTTCTCCGTCCTTTTCAAGTAATCTCTTCAATCCCGTAATGATGTCATCCTTTCTTGACATAGTTACAATAACGAAATTGTCCGCATGAATGTGCCGCAGAAACTCTGATTTTACAGTGCTTCCGGCAAAATAATACCCCGGGACGATCTCCCCATAGCCAAAGAGATTACATTTTTCGCACAATTTCTGTGCAAGCTCCACAGCTTTTTTGTTGTCCTCGGTCCAGTTGTCCCCATCACTGCAATGGAATGCATAAATATTCCAGTTCAACGGATTATAATGCTGCTCAATGATTTCAAGCGCTTTTTCATATCCGCTGCTGATATATGTTCCTCCCGATTCTCCCTTGTGGAAAAACTCAAGCTCGCTGACCTCCTTTGCCGTTGTGGTATGAGCAATAAAAACCACCTCGACATTTGAATACTTGAGCCTGAGAAACTGATAAAGCAAAAAGTAGAAGCTGCGGGCCATATACTTCTTGGTCTGGTCCATTGAACCCGAGACATCCATTATGCAAATAACGACAGCATTGAAATCCTTCCGTTTTACCTCCCTGAGCCTTCTGTATCTCAGATCGTCCTGTGTGAACGGGAACCTTTCTTCCGTATCGGCATTGTTTATATCCGCAGAAGCCTTTCCATTCATGTTATTAAAGCTCTCAACGGATACATCCGTATTTTCCTTGCGAATATCCGTCAAATTTCTTTTATATGACTGCTTTCTTTTTATTTTCTCAACAACTGTTCTCCTTTTTGCCAGCCGAGGCTGTATCCCTTTTTTCTGATAACCCAGCTTTCTGTAGCCTTTCAGCGATTCTATATCCGAGAGCCTTCTCCTGTCGATATCAGGAAGGTCCAGGTCGTCAAACAGATAATTCACCAGCTCCTCGATAGTGATCTCGGTTTCGTATATGTCCTCACCCTCCTGGTCTCCTGCACTTCCATGGCCGTAATTCCTGCCCTCACCATCCTCACCTACCACATCCCCGCGCTTTTCATCACCGTCGCCCGTCGCTGCCCCCCGCTTGTTGGTTCCATAAATGAAGCTGTATTCCTTTATACCCTTTACAGGTATCTTTATCTTTTTCTGCCCGCTTTGTCCGATAATACTTTCTTCAGAAATTATATTGCCGATGTTTTTCTTTATCGACTCCTCAACAAGCTCCTTGTGCCTGCGCCTGTCCTCAGAGGAACGTTCCCTTCCACCGGGGTCATATTCCTTTATAATTGCCATATAAGACCTCTCAAAGCGATCTAGTCTTTCCATAAATTATTAGCACCATATTTCAACACAACATTGCAGCAATGGTCACAATATCCATTGCGCTTCATTTCCTCGACCATTGTGTTGTATTTCCTATCCTGTTCCTCATCACGCACCTTTGCTCTTGTAATGATCCTGCTAAGCTCCTTCACCGACGATGTCAGCTTTTTCTCTATTGCCTCCTTGAGCGGTTCATAGCTGCTGTAATTCAGCTTTCCGCCGCTGCGGATCACAAAGAACATGTACGCCGTGACATCGCCCCTGAAGCCTTTTGCAGATGCCTCGGTGATCCCTATCTGCTCCTCTATCGACCTCATGAATCTCTCGTCCGGCTCAAGCTCCTCGCCTGTATTCGGGTCCTTGATCCTGGTCCTGTTGATAAAAGCCTCCGCATGGTCGAGATAATTGTTGAAAAGGCTTTCGGCCTGCTCTCTGTATCCATAGATAAAGGCTTTCGTGACCTCTTTTTCAAGTATTTTATTGTACTCTTTCTTTATGGAATCCTGAACGAACCTCACATACTTGCTCTTTTCTTCATCGCTTATCGACAGCTCTCTTACCGACTTGATTATTGTCTCCATGACCGATATCGGGTTTATACAGTCATGCTCGGACTCTGACAATGCCATATCCAGGGCCTTCATTATGAACCTGGTGGAAATGCCCGACATTCCTTCTCTTGACGACTCCTCCCTCAACTCCATAATGTCTATTTTGCGGGTCATACCTTTTTCAACGATCTCTTCTCCGTTATATATCTTCAGCTTGGTCATCAGGTCGATCTTGGATGATGGTACAAGGCGTGTCAGAATAGCAAACATTGAGGCTGTTTCTATGGTATGCGGTGCGATATGGGCCTTGAACCTGCTCTTCTTCAATATTTTTTCATATATTTTCATCTCTTCATTCAGCTCAAGGCAATAAGGTATCTCAATTTTGACGATCCTGTCGAGAATGGCTTCATTGGTGTGATCCGATTTAAACTTGTTCCACTCCGCTTCATTGGAATGGGCCAGTATCACGCCGTCAAAGTATATCATCGGCCCCTTTCCGGGAGATGGCACAGATTTCTCCTGTGTCGCTGTTATCATTGTATGCAGGTACTCAGTCTCGTTTTTGAACACTTCAATGAATTCGACCAGTCCCCTGTTCCCTACATTAAAAGCGCCGTTCAGGGACAAGACTCTTGGATCATCCTCGGGAAACAAGTCTATTTTTGAAATATCAACGCTGCCTATCAGGACACTGGTATCCTGGTTATTGGGATCTACAGGAGGCACAACGCCGATACCCTTTCTTGACCTGATGGAAAACCCTGTTTTTATGACCGGGAAAAGCTCGTACTGCCCATTGTATTCATTCTTCAGCCTGTAACGGCAGACGGGGCAAAGGTCCCCTTCAATCCTTACCTTCAGTATTTCTTCAAATTCCTTTCTAAGATGCTTTGGCACCAGGTGAAGCGGCTCCTCCCGCATTGGGCAGCCCTTCAGCGCGTATATTTCAGGACTTGACTCAAGCGCTCTCTTCAATTCCTCCATCAGCGAGGATTTGCCGGAACCTACAGGCCCTACAAGATAAAGGACCTGCCTCGCTTCCTCGCCGGCCATTGCCGCCGAATGAAAATATCTAACGATATTCATTATAGTTTTATCTATACCGTAAAAGTTTTCAAAAAACCTGTATTTTCTTATGACATCATTTCCGTATATTCTCCTGAGTCTTGGGTGTTCATCAGTCCTGACAACCTCAACGCCCGCTTTTGAAATCAGGTTATACAGCCTTTGATGAGAAAGTATGGCAAGCTCGGGATCCTTCCTTACCAGCTCGGCATAATCAAGAAATGTCCCCTCAAAATAGTTTTTTGATCTCTCCTGTCTGTCTTTTTCAATAACTCCGGAAATATCTCTATCGCCCATCATGTCTGCCTCCTTGTCCTGTGAAACATACCGGCTCAGCCTCTTGAACATGATCATCGCCGGAATGCCTCCGACAAATACCACATTAAATTATATTAGCGCTCATATGCTAAAATACCACGAGGACTAACCTTACAAGCCTATTACCTTCCTTTATTTACATAATACATGCGTTTTAACTAAATGCTATAATTAAATAAATGATATATTATGTCAATCTAAAAGCAGGAGCTTCGGTATGATAAGGAAGAAAGCGGCGGAGAAAACCATCATACCCTTGATCGGACTTATCTCAGGAATTTTGTTGTTTCTGGGAGTTTTCTCAGCGTCAGCTGAAGCTATAATATTCAATTTTGACTATCACAGCAAATCCCTGACCAGGCTGGGTGCAACCGGCCTTATTAACGATAAAATATATGAGTACCTTGAAATATCGGGATACGGCGAGCTTATTGGTCCATATGTCGAAAATCGTGTAAATGAAGAACTGGTATTAGCTAATATAAATTCATTGGTAGGGGGCTTGCTTGACTACATAAAAGGCACTGCAGACACACTTCCCTATATATATCTCAGCCAGCTCAACGAGTTAACAGACTCAGCAAGTACAATATCAGACGCTCCTAAATATACCGTCAGCGATATTCATAAGGCTCCTGAAGAAATAACGGCATCACCGCTGCTGGCGCTTTCAAAAATCGACAGGGTGAATCTGCGTTTGCTGATGATGTTTTATAATGAGCAAGATGCCGATGGTATATTGAAAACTGCCAGTTTGCTTCATTTTTGCATAGATAAAATCTTGATAATTTCATTGGTTTTGTTTTCAATAATATCAATATTGATTCATATTCAGAAAAAAGCAGTATTTCTTGTTTGGTTCAAATATGCAGCATTCTTTCATAGTGTAATATGTTTTACATCAATTTATTTTATCTTATTACTCAAAAGGGCAGGCCAATATAGCCTGGAGATCACATTAAGCTCAATTGACGCTGATTTTTTCAAATTGGCCTCTAGCTATCTGGCACATATTGCCGATTCATTGATAAAGCATTTATTCCTGTCAGTTGTTCTAATATTAATAATACTATGTTTATCAGGCTATCGGGCAAAGGTATCAAGTGAACATAAATCTGACATGTACAAGCTGATGAAGAAACCTGCCTCATGGAAAGCATTGATTGTGCTGACAGCTCTTTTTGCAGTACTATATCTGCAGATAGGCCGTGCGGCGTCAGAGTACTCTAAAAGAGACCTAAGGCAGGCTGCTATGCTTCTTCATGGAAACAAAATGTATAGGCATACCACAGACGCAAAGGGTAATGATGTCTGTTTTTTAAGGATTTCTGTGACCGACGGCTTGACAGGTGAACCTTTAAAAGCGTTTGTGGCAGACATCTATCAAATCAGCAGAGATGAAGGCAGCTTTGTTAGAGTCGCTTCATTTGACAATGACTCATCGTCATTGTTGCTTGAAAAAGGAAGCTGCAGACTGATCATTGACTATGAAGAAGCATATCCTGACCTTGCATTCCGTGCTCCGGCAGTGTATGACTTTACATTGGACTGTCCCGGCAGAACAGAACTCAATATAGTTTTGGATATAGAAAGCGATGCTGCACTGCAGATAAAATCGGCCAGCCTTCAATACATTCCATGAGTATCAATCGCCTAATTTGCTGCATTTTCAGCGGTTTGTCCATCTGCATTCCTGACCGTTCCATCCTCCTGCTTGGCCGGCATCGTTCCTGCCGCTTCCGTACCTTCTTGTTCCTGACCGGCCTCTCCCTGCTCTTGCGCTGTTTTTTTCATGCCATATCTCCTGACAACAAGCGATATCCCCCTCGACCCGGCATACTCCTTCATATTGAGCAAAGCTGCTTCATTGGATTCACCCGGTTGATTCTCCGGTATTATCAGTAACAATTCCTTTTGTGAAATATCCTCTCCCCTTATCAGAATATTGTCGCTTCCCCATGGTTTCTCCATACCCTTGTATTCTGCCAGCTCGTTTATATAGCCTTTTAGCGTCTTTTCGGTATTTGATGCAGTCCGGTAGCTGTCTGCAGTCAAATCCATGCTTTTGATCATTACTGCCTTGCCATTTTCGTACCTGGCTATTACAGGAAAGCTATTGGGCAGATTTGCTCCAAATTTCCTTCTCAACTTAAGACCTCTCTGGAAGTTGTTCAAGGACCATATATCCTCCCCCTCTGCAACCGCGCCTGCGCCCAGGACCCCGGTCTTCTCATCACCGCCCATCCATGCCTTTACCTTGACACGCTGAACAAACTCAAGATCTCTGTAAAATTGCAGCGGCAGCGGTAATTTTACACGGTATCGGACAACGATATCAATATTTTCATCCCTGTCGGAAAGAAAGGAGGATTCACTGAAATCAAGACCGCTAAAACCATCAGCTATACCCAATGCACGAAGACGTTCATCTATATTTGGAATGCTTTCAGACACGAGATGCTTTTTCATATAAAGCCTAACTATGGGAATGTACAATTGTGTCTTTATATCATCAAAGGTGCCCCCAGCTATATAGAATGCAATACTTTTCAATTCATCCACCGGGTCAGATGCGATATTTTTCGTATGGTCAAATATTTCAGAAAAGCTCTTCTTTGTGTCTTCTACTGCATCCACACTATCAATCAGGCCGGTAACGCCTTCATTATTTACACCTGAGCCTATTCCCTTCAGGCTGCTGTATGCGTCGATCACACTTCCGAGCTGCTCCTCAACCACATCCGATCTGTCGTTGACACTGTTTCGAACCGTATCATGCAGATCCCTGATTCCGCTTATATGATATATGTAGCTCGACGCTGCTATCTCTGATGCTGTCTCGTCAATGGCATGCTGGATCATCTCGTAAGTACACACGGTTTTTATAAGTAAAATAACAGAGAAAAATGCACAAAGTATTAATGGCATTATTATAGCCGCTTCAACCGTCAGTGCACCTTTAGAAGCACCGCCAGCCGTCGACAGTCTGCCGGCAGTCCTTTTTGCAGCTGCAGTGATACTTCCATTCTGTCTGCAGTAAGGAAGCATTTTTTGAGACATATCAGTATCCCTCATACAGCAGTACCCTGTGTACATACCTTCCATCGCCGGTTTTCAATTCCTTTTTAACAAAGGGCTGTGTAATAAACAAATATTTCATGGAAACCTCCGCCTCTATACGGAAATAAGTATTACATTCCGACATTCTGAAGCTGTCCTGATCCCCCTTTGATTTGCCGATATTCAGCTGGATCAGGTCTTCTATCCTGCTCAGCTTCCTGTCTTCCCCGACAGTCAGCAAAAACACCCTGAGATAGTCATGATAATTGAAACACAGCCTTTCATCGGTTTTAGGTCCGTCTTTAGATGCAACTCCTATATCCAGCCTCCAGTCACCTTTCATTTTGAAAATCGGTACGGATTTTCCCTCCATCAGATCGTTTACATCGATCACTGCTTCTCCGACACCCCAGCCGCACATGATCAGATTTGAAATGACAGGTATACCTGCACCTCCGGTCCAAATACCTGCTACAGCGGTTGCTATAACATTCGCCTTCGATTTTTTTGCCCCATCTGTATATACATGCAGTGTGTTCAATCCGATCCTGACCAGCAGCAGCTCACCCTTTGTCATAACATTGTTCAGCATCTGGGAGGATCTGCCGTTCAATATATACTCGACCTCACTGTCATAGAAGGTATCTATTTTCTCCTTTTCATCACCATGCAGGTTTGTATCCTTCACTGTCCTGTCGCCATTAATCAGCTCTGGTACAGAGTTTTTGAACGTCCCCATGATGTACTCGTTCATGTAAATATTATCTCTAAGGTCAACAGTTCGTTCTTCAACCAGTTCACCAATATTCGAAATCAACTCAAGCGCGTTTTCCTGAAACTCTCCTTCCTCGTCATAAAGGTCGGCCTCATCTCCAACATGCTCAAGATCACCGTTATAGAGCGCCGCTCCATTATTGCTGCCGGAAATACCAGTTGTCGCCCCGTCAGTATCGATATAATCGGAATCCTCGGAACCAAAGTCAGGCGTTATTACCTTTGTGAAGGATGGAAGGCTTTCTTTTGCTACACCGGCAGCTTCATAATCAATATCCTTGAGCAGCTTGCTTACTATGGCATCCTTTAGCTCCTCCGCCTTTCCCTTCCTGGGATCCTCCTTCCTATCCCCTTTTTCAGGCTTTGAGTAATCGTAATCGATACCGGTGTAATTTGCCACAGTCTCAAGAATTGCTTCCGGAAGTCCTCCGGATGTCAAGCCTCCCTGCTTTGTCCTCACCTCATCCATTTGGGAGGTTATGCTCTCTAGGACACTACTGTTGCTGCCGATATCCTTGAGCATTTCCTCGGCCTTCTGCCCCTCCAGTATAAGCTCTTTCATACCATTCAGTTCAGTCTGGAGCTCTTCTTTAAATTCAACGGATAATGAGTCTGCCTCACCTGAGAAATTATTGTCAAGGAACTGCTCAAGTACACTGATTGCTTCCTGTGCCTTTTTACCCTTTTCAGCAATCTTTGTGATTTCATTAAGGGCAGAATCGTTTGCCCGTTTATAGTCATTGGCCATTGGATTGCGGAGCTTGTACCACAGATCGCCCAGCTTGCTTGTGATGTCGGTTTTACTGCTGGCTAAAGATTTTCTTTCATCCTTCAGACTATCCAGCTGTTTTTTTATTTCGCTTCTGCCTGATTCATTACTGCCGTCCGATCCCGAGCTGTCTGCCGATTCTGATCCGCTGCCTGATTCATTGCTGTCGCCTTCACCCTTATCATCCTCATCGTCTGTTTTATTATCTTCACTTTTGCCGCTGTTTTTTTTCTCTTCGGCAAGCTGTGATTCAAGAGCGCTTATACTGCTGTCCAGAGAATCGATACTGGCTTCCAGCGACTGAAGAGTATCGCTCATGCTGTTGAAATCATTGAATGCCGATTCCCAGCTTCCATTCAGGTTAAAACCATTAATGAACTTCTCAATTTCTCCGCCGGCCCCGTCAACATTTTTTTTGAGCTTTTGTTGTGATTTGTCCATGCCGCCAAGCAGCTTATCTATACCCACCTTCTGTTTGTAGGCATTTGACATCTTTCCTACATCCTTTATTGTCGCAAGTTTTTCAATGAAGCCTTCGACAATCTCCCCCGGAGCTCTGTACTTCATATACTCAAGGATCTGTCTTTTTGTAACGCCGTTTTCACTCAGGTTATAAATCGGGGTGACCTTGATCTTTTCTATCCTGAAACCAAACAGATCAGTGCTGCCCATGTAATATTCCTCACCGGTTGGTATGGATAGGCAGCATGCAAGATACTCCTCGAACCTGTCCTCAATATCAGCAGTATCAGTGCAAGGAAGAGCAAATATGCCATAATCGTCCTTCAGCCTGCTGCTGTAATCAGCCAGCAGTGAAGCCGCTGCCGACTCCGCAGCCCGTCTGACCATGGCATGCCCTGAGTTTATGCGCGCAATGTCTGTAAGCAGGCCTGCAAGTAACAGGACACCTGTCATGACGATAGCAAAAAATACACTTATCTGACCCGATATACCCTTCTTCAATTATTGCTCCCCCATTTTGCCCGCGTAATTCGGAAGACATGCCATATCGCCGATCTTGTGATACCGTCCGCCTTTAACAGTTCCGCATCAATCCATAAAGCTTCCAAGCCTGTCCTTCATATCGTTCAGAGTTTCTCTGGTTTTTTCGCCTACTTTTTTAAGCTCAGGAAACTTTTCTTCAAGCTTTTTCTCGATATCTATCACCATGTCTGCCGTACGGATGAATTCGGCAGGATCGTTTATTGTTGAAACGGCTTTGACCGATATTGCGACGGTGTCACTGCCTCCAAAGAGCTTTGCTAGCTTTCCCAAAGGCATTTTATAATACCTGTCCACCCTGACCTCCAGTTTTCTATTAAAAGCATCGATTATCTCGGCCTCGGCAACCGCGCCGGATGCAGGTACTATTTCATTGCGCGAGGATAATGCCAGCGCGTAATCTTCTATTCTTTTCAGTCTTTGCTCCTTGTCACTGTCATAAATACGTCTGTACAGCTTGAATTTTCCCGTCCCCGGATCTGTCGGCCTGGACATCTCAATCTCTTCGGTGCCGGAGGCCCATGCCGCCGCTCCTTGGTTAGCTGCCATTTCAGCCGCAGACTGGACAAGAGATCTCTGGTACAGCAGCAGTCCCATATAAATCACAGCCGCCAGGCTAAATATTACAAGCGGTACAATTATTGCTGCTTCAACCGTAATACTGCCTTTTTGAGCATCCCCGAAATCCTCACTGCAGCCTTCTTTACGACCTCTTCCTTCGACAGCACCTTTCATAAATACCTCGTTGATCCGTATTGTCAGCACCCATACATACTCATTTATAACATAATTTTACATCTGGTTAAATAATACACCAATTATTGGAATAAGAAAAGCGTGTGGAAATATTCTGTGGAAATGATCAGATTTTAAGAGAATGAAAACTATAACGGCCTGTAACTATATCACGTGAAAAATAGTTAAAAACGTAAACAGAAGAGTTGTTTACCGGTCTGAAGAGCCTGAAGGACATTTCATCCTCCTGCCGAGCTCCTGAAAACTCCAGATACATTGGTTCAAAATGCACATTTTTTAGGATCTGCTTAGGTGTCATGCCGGCTGTCTCAGGTATGATCCGATTAATCAGTTCTGTATTGTGTAAAAATTCAAAATATTTCTCCTTTAGCTCTGATGAACCACGCCTCTCCATAAAATACGGCAAAGTTCCGGAGCTGTCGGATAAAAGGAAATCAAGACGAAGCAGCTCTCTAAAAAATAAATCCTCCTCTGATGCAGCAGTGATGTTGTGAAAATCATTCAATATCCTGTATTGATCCCTGAGTGCAGCCTGCATGTCCATATAGCCGTTATCGATATGAAATTGATAAAAGCTCTCATAAAAAGAAAATGGCGAGCTAAAGTATCTTTCAATGAGGAAATCCAGTGATAATGAGAACCTAACGCTGTTGTAATATCTTTCAACCAATTCCGCAATACCCTTCAGCCTGATCAGCTCATCATAGCTAATGCAATTCCCGGCAAGTATTTCGTATGGAGCCGTCTCGCGGAAAATGCAGCCGTGCTCCTTCGCCTGCGCCCGCAGCCTTGTACCCTTCAGAAGCTTCAGAAATCCCAGCTGAAGCTGGTGAGGCTTTGCCGAATACACCCTGCTGAAGGATTTCCCAAAGGAGCTGTAATCCTCTAATGGCAAGCCGGCAATAAGATCGGCATGAATATGGACATTGCCACTCTTTTTTATTTTGCTGATATTCAGGAACAACTTATTCAGATCGGTTTTTCTGCATACCTCAGCCAGAGCCTCCGGGTTTGTGGACTGTACGCCCGCCTCAAGCTGGAACAGGCCTTTGGGCGCGCTGTTCAGCAATTCTATGAACTCGTCGTCAAACAGGTCCGCCCCCACCTCAAAATGGAAATTGCATACTGCCCTGTCTCCGCCTGTCAGTCTCTTATTGAGCCCGATTATATGTCTGACTATTTCCTTTGCCCTTCCTGGGCTGACATTAAAGGTCCTGTCCACGAATTTAATCTGACCTGCGCCTGAACTGACCAGCTTGTCCAGATCACTATAAACCCTTTGGAGTGAAAAATTTCTGACGCCTTCATTTACAGAAGACAAACAATAGCTGCATGAAAAAGGGCAGCCCCTTGAAGACTCAAAATATACAATCTTATTCTTTAGTGAAGTAATCATCTCATCGGTATACGGAGATGCTATACTATTCAGGTCGTTTATGACCGCTGACTCATTTTCGACTATTTTATCTCCAGACCTGTAAACAAGCCCGCTGACTTCAGCCGCTTCACTTTCGCAAAACACCGCTGCGGCAGTCTTGCTTTCCCTTGCTCTGTATATCATTGATACCAGTTCAGGAAACGCTGCTTCACCTTCACCTTTGATGATAAAATCTATAAATGGTTTGCATTTAAGCGTTTCCGAAGCATCATATGAGACCTCCGGACCACCTAGCACTATTATCAATGAAGGCAGCAGTTTCTTCAGGTTCGAGGCAAGCACAAGGACCTGTGATATATTCCAGATATAGCATGAGATAGCAACGATATCAGGCTTCATCAGATAGATGGAGCTTAATACCGAATCCGGATTTTCATTTATCGTATGTTCCGATACCAGCACCTCTCCGCAATCCTGCCCGTATTGGCTGCAGGATGACTTGAGGTACCACGGAGCAAGGGATGAATGAATGTATTTTGAATTGAGCGATATGATTACAGTCCTCATTATTACCTCTCTCTTGAAGTAATTATAACACTTCAATCAAAGAAAATTATTCGTTTGTAGAAAAATTTTCTTACATCAGCAGTGTTCCAACGAGGCGGGAGCACATTTGTCGCCTCGTTGGAACGAAAACGGTATTCATATTCAAGCGAAGATGTAGTCACAAGCCTGCAAATATCCCCTCACGCATCATGGTGCTCCATGTCTCGAATATCAGCTTCAGGTAGTCTGCGTAATTGGTTTTCCTTACATCCTCCGCAACCACCAGCATGCTCTGTTCAAGCACCTTTCCATTGAGCTCATATTCAACATAGCCGGTCTCTGCGCCTGCATAAACCGGTGCATTAAGCACATCCGGCACATGCTCCCTGACATTTATCGATTTTGCCTCCTCCCTATTCAGCGGTAAAATAATGTCTCTTTCGGCCTTAAGTGCCACATAGCCTGCTATGCCTCTGTAAACAGGTATTCTTGCATAGATTTCCCCCTGCTCCGCCAGCTTGTACAGTTTGTAATTATTAAAGCCGTAATCCAGCAAGCTCCTTGATGCATTGGCCCTTGCATTTCTCGTAGGCGATCCTAGAACTACCGATATCAGGCGCATACCGTTCTTCTTTGCAGTCGAGACCAGGCATCTCCCCGCCTGTCCCGTAAAGCCCGTCTTGACTCCATCCGCTCCGGGATATGAGCTCAGCAGCTCGTTTGTATTATACAGACTATGCCCTGGGATATTTGAACTGCTTGTTGAAACTATTGTACAGAAAAGAGGATTTTTCAGAGCCTCTATTGTGATCAGAGCCACATCATAGGCAGTTGAATACTGATCCGTTCTGTCCAGTCCATGGGGTGTGATAAAATGTGAATTTACAGCTCCAAGGGATCTGGCCCTGTCATTCATCATAACCGCAAAATCCTCAACAGACCCTCCGATATGCTCCGCAATCGCTATGGCAGCATCATTGCCTGATATCATCAGCATTGCGTAAAGCAGCTCCCTGAGCGTATACTGTTCTCCTTCTCTGAGCCCTGCTGTGGACCCGCCGATGGCAGCCGCTCTTTTGCTGACTATTACCTTGTCTTCCGGATTTCCGTTCTCCAATGCTACAAGTGCTGTCATTATTTTTGTTGTACTGGCAATTGAACGTTTTTCCAGCGCATTTTTATTGTATATGATCCTTCCGGAAGATTCCTCTACCACCACTGCCGACAGCGCATTGACAACCGGCGGCGCAATATCCAAAGAGCCCTGGTCTGTAACTGCCACTGCACCTTTCTCGCCCGCAGCATCCTTGAAAACAGGCATGCCGGGCTCCGGCTCAAGTTCGTCGTCACACTGGACTATCTGTATCATAGATGTGAAAATCAGAAGCAGAATGATAAAAGGGCATAGTACATTCTTTATAAAACGCAGTTTGATCATCTCCGTCGTTAATTTTGTAAAAATACATTCATCAGCATGGTTTTGTCCACTATCAATAATATAAGCACGATTTCAATAATTATGTTACGAGATGCTGCAAAAATGTCCGATATATTATTTGAAGGCATGAAATCAGGGTAATAATATAGTATGTAAGAACGATCTGCAAAATATATTCAGCTCAAAATATTGAAAAGGAGGTGCGTACATGGCCAGCAGTGTTTTATATAGCGATGAATACCTTAGGATCTTCCTGGCGGAAAGCAGCGTTATGATAGAAACATACAAAAAAGGATTTCCCATAAACAAGATAACGCCTATATTGGCAAACCATCCTGAAATAATGCCGACCGATATCAGTGCCCTCCGCAGTGCGATCATGTCTGCACCCTCCAATCCGGTAAAATTCGGTGAACTCAAAAAAAAGATTCAGCTCGACATCTCTTCAGATGGCCTCACAGCAGAAGTCTCATTCAACATGTCTTCACAGGAGCTTTCAGCTGCCCCGAAGGAAGCGTTGAGCAATGAAATTTCGACATTGCTTGATAGTAACAGGATCGTCTTTGGGATAGATCTGAGCTTTATTAATGGCGAGCTCTCACCCGGCCGCCCTTATGTCGCTGCTCGCGGTATACCGGCAATAGATGGTCAGGATGCTGTAATCATGATGTATGAAATGGCGGAAGCCAGACCGGAAGTCGGAGAAGGCGGCAAAGTCGACTTTTATGATATGAAGCTCATAAACAGGGTCAACCCGGGGGACTGGCTTGGAGAACGCATAGAAGCAACAAACGGCACACCGGGAAAAACCGTCAGAGGTGAAGCAATAAATCCACAGCCCGGCAAAACCGCCCCCCTTATATATGATAAAAATTCCATATCCGAGATACAGTCTCCCGGCAAAACCACATTGGTTTCTAAGCTGGCCGGTGCTGTCAACTACACAAACGGCAGGATCAGCGTATCAAACCACCTTGAAATAGATGGAGATGCCGGTGTTGCCACCGGCAATATAAAGTTTGACGGCTATGTGACCATAAAGGGAACAATCAACGACGGATTTTCTGTGGAGGCCACAAAAGATATTGAAATCAACGGTCAATACGGTTTGGGAAACATAAAAAGCCTGGTCAGCACAAACGGAAGCATTTTTATAAAGGGCGGCATATCTTCCAAAGAAATGCTTGAAATAAAAGCCGCAAAAAATATATTTGTAAAATTTACAGACAACGTCCGTCTCATATGCGGAGAGACGGCACATATAGGCTATTACTGCATCAACAGTGAAATCATTGCAAAGGATGTCATTTTTGATTCATCCAACGGCAAGGTCATCGGAGGCAGTATAAAGTCCGAGATACGCATTTCGGTACCTATTTGCGGCTCCGACATGGAACGCAGAACAACTCTTGAGGTTACCGGGTTTGACAGGCAGGCCCTTGTAAGAAGGCTGGATGAAGTATTCCATCTAATCAGCCTCAAAAAAAATGAGCTTCAAAATCTTAAATTGCAGATATCCTCTTCATCGAGTGACGCCTCTGCACAAAGTCTTTCCGACAAGCTTTTCCTTCTCAAAGATCAAATAAAGCAAATGGAAGATGAAAGAAAGCAAATCGCCGCATATCTCAAGACAAAGGGTGAAGGAGAAATCTCAGTGACAAGGCGGCTTTATCCCAATTGCTCCATTATTCTGAGGGGCATGTATGCGGAGGCATCTCCCGGTGTTATTGCTCAAACCTTCTATTTGAAGGATGGTGAAATCAAGCTGATCTGATTCACCCATATCTTACAAGTTATATTCACCCCCGATTTTGACAAACTAGTCATTGAGGAGGTGATATAATGGCAAATAACAATAGTAGCAACAGCAGAACTTCCTTCGATCAGATGAAATATGAAATAGCCAACCAGGTTGGTGTAAATCTGAAACAGGGATATAACGGAGACATCGCATCGCGCGATGCCGGCAAGATCGGCGGAAATATTGTCAAAAAGGTATTTGAATCATATACCGGCAATTCATACCAGATCGAAAAGAAATAAGCATTTGCTTAAAAATGTAATCAGCTAAAAAAAAGAGAAGTCACATAACTGTGGCTTCTCTTTTTAAAATGTGCTACATATAATTTACATTTGTCTGTATCTTGCCGACTTCCTGCTTTGCAGTGTTCACATCCTGCGGGCTTGCCTGCTGTACCGAGTACCATCCCTTTTGAGTCATAAGGTCATAAATGTTCTTCTGATGCTGAAACGTCCTGCTCAAAATGCCTGCGGTATCATTGCGCAGGGTCTGGTTCGAACTCTCAAGCACCAGGTTCGTCAATGATGAAGCGCATAGCTTATGCTCGTTCAGAAGCGTTTGCATGATTTCCTTGTCACCTATTTTCATTTTATCCCTCCTATTGTACAGCCGTCGTGTTAATATGCTTGATCAGTACCTGCAGATCCTGCTGGTGCTCCTTCGCCATACTCTGGCACAGCCCTTTGACCTGCGGATCTGTCGCCGTATCGGCGCATGCCTGCATGAACTTGATAGAGTTCTCTGCCATTTTGATATTGTCCTGCACAAGCAATAGTTCCTTTGATGTTAATGACATACTTAACCTCCTTATTGTTTATTCCTGATTATCTTTTACAAATAAATAAGCAATATTCACTTAATTTAAATTTGAATAAACCGCCTCATCATCGGAGAGAATATAGATGTTTATCAAGGAGGTTTTAGATGCTTGTAGTATTCGTACGGGCCCTGGTACTATATATTATTGTCGTTGTGGTAATGAGGATCATGGGAAAAAGACAGATTGGTCAGCTCCAGCCGTTTGAGCTGGCAATTGCCATAATGATATCAGAGCTTGCAGCAGTGCCGATGCAGGACACGGGAATACCGCTGATCAACGGGATCATACCAATTTTGACACTGCTTATAGCTCAGCTGCTGATGTCCTTCCTATCAATAAAAAGCATACGCGCACGAGCAATAATATGCGGAAAGCCCAGGGTATTAGTAGAAAAGGGGAAAATCGTCGAATCAGCTCTGCGAAAAGAGCTGTACACCTTGAATGATCTGCTTGAACAGCTGCGGATAAGCAATTATTCCAGTATAACCGATGTAGAGTATGCCATCCTTGAGACAAATGGGCAGCTAAGCATCATACCCAAATCACAGAACCGGCCTTTGACACCTGAAGATATGCAGATAAAGACAAAATACGACGGTCTGTCTATAGATATAATTATTGATGGACGTGTGCTTTCCGAGAATCTGAAAATTGCAGGAAAAACCCGTCGATGGCTGTTGGATGAGCTTGCCAAAAGACAGTACGACAGTCCTGCTGATATATTTTATGCCTGTGTAACGAGTAAAGAAGACAGCCTTTTTTTACAGCCCCGTGAGAAAGGAGCTTCAAACGGCAAATGAAAAACGGAATGTCAGTAAAAATCATCACTTCACTTGTCATTCTTACCGCATTGATCATTGTATCCAGCCTCTATGCACATAAGCTGCTTTATGATGACTCGGTCAAGCTTGCAAATACAATAGATGAAATCCTAAAAAGCACCAGGTCCGGGAGCTGGGAACAGGCTGAGGACAAAATACGCCGGCTGAACAGTGACTGGGGGTCCATAAAGAGGACATGGTCATCGCTGATAGACCACCAGGAAATCGACAACATAGATGTTACTCTGGCCAGACTGGAGATTCTTATTGAAGCAAGGGACAGCTCCCTATCAATGTCCGAAGCCGCGGCACTAAAAAGGTTCATAAACCATATACCGGAAAAAGAAAGCCTGAGCAGAGATAATGTATTCTGAACGTCTAGCTGTGCTTCCCTGCTATTCTCTGCCTCACTGCCTCAAATATCATTACCCCTGCGGCAACCGATGCATTCAGCGATTCAGCCCTTCCATCCATAGGTATCCTGACGAGCACATCTGCATGATGCAGCGCCTCAGCGCTTATCCCGTCAGCCTCACTGCCGATTATCAGCGCTGTATTGTCTGACAGGTCCGCATCATATATACTGACAGCCCCCTCCAGATGGGAGGCATATAATGAAAAACCATTTTCCTTGCAGAACGACATTGCTTCCTGTATGCTTCCACAGTGCCATATGGGCAGATGATAAACAGAACCCATCGTTGACCTGAGCACTTTGGGATTGAACAGCTCCACACAGCCGTCAGGTATTATGACACCCGCACACCCTGCCGCATCGGCAGTTCTGATGATCGTGCCCATATTTCCCGGATCTCTGATGCCGTCAAGTATGACCAGCAGCCCTCCCGAAACTTCAGCATCCCTAAGGTGCTTTTTATGAATGCCCATTACAGCAAGGATTCCCTGAGGATTCCTTGTATCGGAAATGGATTCAAACAGAGCATCAGGGATATGGTAGACCTTGACGCCTCTTTTCACACAGGGATCAGTCAATGCGTCCTTATCAGCCGTGTCCGCAAATGAATCCGACACAACGATATACTTTATATCCGCAGCTCCCTTCAAATATTCCTTTACAACTTCCTCAACAAATCTGGCTCCCTCAATAAAGCAGAGGCCTTTTTCATCCCTGGAGCTTTTGTTCCTCAGTGACCTGACTTCCTTTATCAAAGGATTCTGACTGCCTGTCAACCTTATCATACAAGACTCCTTGAAAAATAATAGAGGGCCTCTCAGCCCCCTTTTATTTTGTATTCACTTTACTTTACGCTGTTTACCAGCTGTGCAAAAGCCTGTTCATCATTTATTGCCATATCGGCCAGGACCTTTCTGTTCAGGTTGATCCCCGCCTTTTTCAGGCTGCTCATGAACCTGCTGTAGCTCATGCCGTTCATTCTTGCAGCAGCGTTGATCCTGGAGATCCACAGCTGTCTGAAATCTCTTTTCTTGGCCTTTCTGTCCCTGTATGCATATGAGAGGGACTTCATGACTGCCTGGTTTGCTATTCTGAAAAGCTTGCTCTTTCCTCCGAAATAACCTTTTGCCAGCTTCAGTATCTTCTTGTGTCTTGCACGTGTTCTTAATGCACCTTTGACTCTAGACATATCTCTCTTCCTCCTTCTTACTTATACGGTATCAGCATTTTTATAGTAGATTCATTGGCAGAAGAAGCATACGCTCCGAGCCTGTGGTGTTTCTTTGCCTTTCTTGCCTTGGAAACAAGCCTGTGGCTTCTGAATGCGTGATTCATCTTTACCTTGCCTGTTCCGGTTATTCTAAACCTTTTCTTGGATGCGCTGTGCGTCTTAACCTTTGGCATATTTACTCCTCCTATTATCTGTTTTGTATCCGTAAACCTTCCGGATCACTAAATGTTTTATGAAATGCCGTTACTGCTTCGGATTGAGTATCATTATCATACTCCTGCCCTCGAGCTTCGGCTTTTTCTCCACCGTTCCCACTTCTGATACAGCTTCTGCGAATTTGTTGAGCACCTCGATACCCAGAGACGTATAATTCATTTCTCTTCCACGGAACCGTACGCTTACCTTCACCTTGTCCCCGTCCTTGAGAAACTTGTAGGCATTTTTTGATTTGAAGCTGAAATCATGTTCTTCGATGTTTGGCTTGATCCAGACCTCTTTCATACTAATGACCTTTTGATTCTTTTTGGCTTCCTTTTCCTTTTTCGCAAGCTCGAACATATACTTTCCGTAATCCATGATCTTGCATACGGGCGGTGCAGCCTGCGGTGCGATTTTAACAAGGTCCAGGTTCTTAGTAGTGGCAAGCTTCTGAGCATCCTTGACAGGCATGACCCCTAGCATGGATCCGTCAGCATCAATCAGACGTACCTCTTTGTCTCTGATTTCCTCATTAATCATTAATTCATTTTTACTACTGATAATCAAACACCTCCGAGTAAGTTATTCTGATCCTCAAGTATTCGCAAATAATGGCAAAATAAAAAGTGGACCACAAAGAAGAACTTCGAAATCCACTGATATAGCCAGGTCATACTATGTATACCTTCACTATTGACCCTGTCGGAAACCTCCGTAGGGTGAGAAGCGGATAACTTCTTCTTTGTTTTACTCAATAATGATAGCAGACACTCTTCCTGCTGTCAAGTAAAAAATAATCATAATCCCATCCCGATGAAAAAATCTCCATGGTTGTATTATTAATTGTATTTTGCTACAGTATAACTGTTGGAAAAACTCACAAGGGAGTGTTATTGTTGCCATTTGACGGTATAGTCGCAAAATGCATCACAGAAGAGCTGAATGAAAAACTGACCGGCGGACGGGTTGAAAAGGTTCTTCAGCCCGAAGCTGACGAAATAGTGCTGCTGGTCAGGGCATGGAATAAAAATCACCGGCTGGTGCTCAGCGCCAGCCCGAATTTTCCGAGGATACATATCACCGATGCGGTGAAGGAAAACCCTCCCTCCCCTCCGGTATTTTGCATGCTGCTCAGAAAGCACCTTACAGGCGGAAGAATAATATCCTTCGGCTTCAACGATTTCGAAAGAATTATAAGCGTGGTGATCGAAGCTGCAAACGAACTTGGCGACATATCGGAAAAGAAGCTGGTCATTGAAATAATGGGCAGATACAGCAATATAATACTGTTAAACAGTGAAAACAGGATACTGGACTCAATCAAGCATATAGACTCCGATATCAGCAGCGTCCGCGAAGTAATGCCGACCAGGCCTTATGTACTGCCTCCGGCGCAGGACAAGCTCTCCCCTGCATCCCTTGATCCGTCACTGCTTCTGGGCCTGTTTGATACATCAGCACAGACTGCCGAAAAATTCCTGCTGGACAATATAAAGGGCTTCAGTCCGTTGTTGTGCCGCGAGATATGCAGCCGGGCCTCTGTCGAAGGGAGAAAACGCGCAGCTTCATTGGAGCAGTCCGAGCGCAGAGCTTTGATAAATGCATTGGGTGTGATTCTTGAGGATATCAAAAACGGCAGCTATGATCCCTCGGTTATTTATGAAGATGAGCAGCACAGCAAGCCTGTCGATTTTCACTGTCTTGATATCAGGCAGTATACACACAAAGAGAATATATCCTCTATCAGTCAGGTTCTGGATAAATTCTATGCCACCCGTGACAATGCCGAACGCCTCAGGCAAAAAAAGTCCGACCTGTACAAGGTACTGAGTATTTCTATGGAGCGCTGCAGCAAGAAGCTGTCGATACAGGAGGAAACGCTGCGGGATGTTGCGGACAGAGAAAAGCTCAAGCTTTATGGTGAACTGATAACAGCCAATATATATGCCATACCGCAAAACACTAAAAGCATAGCCTTAATGAACTATTATTCTGAAAACGGCGAATACATCGATGTTCCCCTTGACCCGGACATGACTCCGCAGGCAAACGCACAGCGCTATTTTAAGAAATATGCCAAGGCTAAAAGCACATACACATATACATCACGGCAGATCGATGACTCACGGGCAGAGCTGGATTATCTCGAGAGTGTCCTTCAGCTTCTGGATAACTGCAGCTTCCTGCAGGAAATCGACGAGGTAAGGCAGGAGCTTGCTGGTCAGGGCTATATGCAGCTTAAGAAAAAGGCTGCTGTCAAAAGGAAGGCTGCAATTACAGAACCGCTTCATTTCAAGTCCTCTGACGGATTTGACATATATGTAGGCAAGAATAATATGCAAAACGATCATCTCACACTGAAAGTAGCGCAATCCAATGATATTTGGCTGCATACAAAGACAATACCAGGTTCTCATGTCATCATAAAAAGGAACGGCCGCGAAATTTCCGACAGGACTCTCGAGGAAGCTGCCATACTTGCGGCATGGCACAGCAAAGCCAAAATGTCCTCTAATGTACAGGTTGACTACACTAATATAAAAAATGTGAGCAAGCCTTCAGGTGCAAAGCCCGGCAAGGTCATATATGTAAACTACAAAACGGCAGTCGTAAACCCGGATCAAACACTGGCAGAACGTTTAAAATCAAAGTGAAAGAGCCGTCCCGGGGACACATTATTCGCCGAGTTATGATAGCAATTGATATTTTCCCGTTTTTGGTATATCATAGTAGAAAATCTCATAGGCCGTGGATCAAAAGTTGTTTCGGCCTTGAAACAGGAGTGGAAATTATGGTCTCACAAAAAATAAAAGACAATCTTACCAGGTCCTCATGGATCAGAGCTATGTTTGAAGAAGGAGAAAAACTGCGTAAACAATACGGTGCAGACAATGTATATGATTTCTCATTGGGCAACCCTGATGTTGAGCCGCCTGAAATAGTAAAGGAAGCGCTTAGGAAAGCGGTAATGTCGGATACTCCCAAGATGCACGGCTATATGAGCAATGCAGGATATCCTGATGTCAGAGCTGCCGTTGCCGCCAAGCTGAGGCAGACAACGGGTGCTCCTCTGGAAGCGGGACATATAGTCATGGAATGCGGTGCCGGCGGCGCTATGAACGTCGTACTCAAGACCCTTCTGAACCCCGGTGAGGAGGTTATAGTTCTGGCGCCATATTTCGCGGAATATCTGTTTTACATTGACAACCATGGCGGCAGGCCTGTTATCGTCACCACCGACCGCAGCACCTTCCAGCCCGACCCTCAGAAAATATACGATGCCATAACGCCTGCAACTAAGGCCATGATCATAAATTCGCCCAATAACCCCACCGGCGTTATTTATAGCAGAGCTTCCCTCGAAAGAATACATGAAGCGGTGGAAAAAAGAGAAAAAGAATTCGGCACCAGGATTTGTATTATTTCAGATGAGCCATATGATAAAATTGTATACGACAATACTGAAGTGCCTTCCATATTCTCTATCTTCAAGAATGCAGTAATAGTCAATTCCTTCAGCAAATCTCTTTCGCTCCCCGGCGAGAGAATCGGATTCATAGCAGTCAACCCGATGATAGAAAATGCATCAGCCTTAATGGATGGTCTGATCTTCTCAACCAGGACCCTCGGCTTCGTTAATGCCCCTGCTCTTTTTCAGAGGATACTGCCAGAATCATTAAATGCGCAGGTTGACGCAGACGCATATAAGAGAAGGCGCGACATGCTTTACGGAATAATTGAAAAGGCAGGCTTTAAATGCATGAAGCCTAAGGGTGCGTTTTACCTGTTCCCCCAGTCTCCCATCGAGGATGATGTTGAATTCTGCAGGTCAGCGGTCAAGTACAATCTGGTCATAGTGCCCGGTACGGGCTTTGGATGTAAAGGCTTCTTCAGGCTTGCATACTGTGTAGACGAAAAAACGATACTGAATTCTCAGAAAGCCTTTGAAGCATTGGCAGCCGAGTATAAATAAACAGTCTCTGCAAAAGGATGGCCTGTCGGTCATCCTTTTTTATTTATGCACTATGCTTCAACTGAAATAAAAATGAGCAAGTAGCCCTGTTTAAGTTTTATGCAGGCTGTGTCCTCAGTGAACCTGTTGCTGACGCCCCATGAGGAACCGACTTCCAGAGTGGCGTCATCAAGCGGATAATAGAGACCTTGGGTCGAAACACCAAGGGCATTTCCGGCAAAAGGCAGGAGTGTAACATAAGCATCCTCGACCCGGTCCAGCCGGATTTCATCCTTGATCAGTCTTACATAGCTGGTTTCATTAACTATGATTCCATCAATGTCAGCATCCGTAAGCTTTTTCAACAGAAAAATGTTTGAAATGGAATGATCAAGTCTCGTACCTGTGGCTCCAAAGAGCAGTACCCTGTAAAAGCCTTTATTTATTGCTATTTCCACGGCAAGCTCGCTGTCCGTCATATCCTTTTCCGCCGGGTACTGTAACGCCTTCGAGCCTGCATCTATTAAAGCCTCATAGTCATTTTGCGATACTGAATCAAAATCTCCTACCATAATATCAGGCACGATCCCCAGCGTCCTGCAATGACGCGCTCCGCTGTCCGCAGAAATGACAAAGCCTGCTTCTTCAATTTGCCTGCCTGAGGTATTGCCAAACATCGGCCACATTCTGATATGCTCGTAATCAGAGATCTCTCCTCCGCAGAATATGACACATGTCATACATGACCACCATAAGCCTTCTGTCTGAGACTTCTGATCATTTCCGTAATATCGGGTGCATTGAATATGGAAGACCCGGCTACGATCACATTAGCGCCTGCTTCCGTCACCTCATGTATATTTTCCAGGTCAATACCGCCGTCGACTTCTATATCAAATCCCAGGCCGCGCTGAACAGCCATGAATTTCAGCTCCCTCACCTTTTCGGTCATTCCCTCTATGTAATGCTGGCCTCCGAAGCCTGGGTCCACTGTCATCAGAAGTATCATGTCAACTTCATCAAGCACCATTTCCAATGTGTTCAGCGGCGTTGCCGGATTAAGAACTACTGATGCCCTGCAGCCCTGGTTCTTTATCATTTCGATGGTACGGTGGAGGTGAGGATTCTTTTCCACATGCACAGAGAGAATATCGGCCCCGGCATCAATAAATGCTTCAATATACCGTTCCGGATTATCGATCATCAGGTGGACATCAAACGGAAGGCTTGTCACGCTTCTGAGACTTTTTATCACAGGAGGTCCTATTGTTAAATTTGGTACGAAGTGTCCATCCATGACATCGAGATGTATCATATCGGCGCCGGCTTTTTCGACCCTGGCTATTTCCTCGCCAAGCTTTGAAAAATCCGAAGCCAGAATGGACGGAGATATTTTAATCATTGCTTCTTGTCCCTTTCCTGTTGGTTTTTTTATATTTCATATCGTATTCCTGCTTCAATATCGCATAAAGCTCGGTATATCGCTGATATCTTCCCCTGCCTATGCTCCCTTGCTCCACAGCTTCCTTAACGGCGCAGTCCGGTTCATTTACATGGCTGCAGCCCGTAAACCTACAATTGTAAATGTGATCCAAAAATTCCGGGAATAAATGCGCAAGCTCCGTATGTACAATCTCTGCCAGCTCAAAGGAGCTGAAACCCGGTGTGTCAACAACATAACCTCCGTCAGCAAGCCTTATGAGCTCCGAATGCCTTGTGGTATGACGTCCTCTCTCGATCTTTTCGCTAATGGCTCCTGTCTGCATTATCACAGTGTCTGCGATTCTGTTGAGGAGAGTTGACTTTCCGACACCGGACTGTCCTGCGAACACGGATATATGTCCTTTTAAATCCTCCTTGAGACGTCTGAAGCCTGTGTTTTCCCCCAGGCATGTCTCTATCAGGGTATAACCCGCTTTATTATATGAACTGCGAAGCTCTGCCCTGTTATCTCCAGAATCGAGATCTATCTTATTGATACAGATCACAGCCTCTATTTCCTTTTTTGCGGCGGTGACCAGAATCTTGTCCAGCAATAACAAATCAGGCTCCGGTGATTTTGCAGCTATTACAGCCACCAGCAGGTCGATATTTGCTGCCGCAGGACGTGTCAGAACGGTGGTTCTCTCCATTATACCGTCAATATTTCCTTTTTTGAGCAAGGGGTCAGTTACAGAAAATGTGACCCTGTCCCCGGTCAAAGGAGTCACATCATCCTTGCGGAAAATTCCCCTGGCTTTGCATTCATATATATCATCCTCCGATGATACATAATAGAAACCGCCTATTCCTTTTAATATAATGCCTGACGGCAATATATGAACCTCCCCTGCAGTAATTGCATCAAATTTAGCGAGTCAATAGATATCCCCACTTCTATAACGAGGCGAAAGATGAGCCCCCCGCCCCACCTCTATGCGTATTTTCAGCCCTCGGGCTTAAAAACGCTTGGTGGCGGGTACCGATTTGCTTTCACGTCTTACTTTATATCCTGTTCAAGCGCCAGCTTGTTATCCAGATATACTATAACATGTGTAGTTCCGCTTTCGCCCACTGTAACCGGGATGCTGAACGGGAACTGATCTCTTGCTACAGGCTGATTGACCTCTATTTTGCGTACATTGGTATCGGAGGGTGTCGATTCAACATAAACCAGGACATCATCACCGTAGATCCGGCTGGGATCAAGAGTTATCGTGATCAGCTTCGTTTTTGACCCACTCACAGGCTGCTGCTCTTCCTGCTGAGTATCCGGTTCTTCTGTCGGCTGGTAAGTACCAGGCTCCACCGGTAACTGGTCATCGATACCGAAGGTCAGCTCCACAGGCGTATCCTCAGCTACCTCGGTATCAGCCAATGGGTATTGCTTGACTACCTTTGCAACCTCGCTTACTATATCCTCCGGAAGAGTCTTTCCTATTTTGAGCTTGTTTTTTAGAATCCAGTTCTCAGCCTCTGTCCTTGTCAGTCCTGTCAGATCCTTCATTTTCACCATTTCCAGCTCAGGTCCGAGGCTGACTATGATTTTGACTGTCGTGTCCGGCTTGACCATCTCATATGCAGAGGGTTCAGTCCTTATGACCAGACCCTTTCCTACGGTTTCATTATGCTCTTTTATCACTTCCGGCACAAGGTTGCTGTTGACTATTATCTGTTCTGCGACCCGCGATTCATCACCTGAAATGTCTGGTATTTCCACAAGATGGGGGCCGTTGCTGACTGTAAAATTGATTACGCTCCCGGGCTTCAGGCTGTTCCCGACCGCAATGTCCTGCTTAATAATTATATCTTTTTCGACAGTATCATTGTATATCCTTTCATCTTCGGCAGTTATACCATGCTGGCTGAGGGTGGCCTTTACATCTTCAAAATCCATGTTTGAATAGTCTTCAATGATATATGCCTCCACTTGCTCCGGAATAAAGGCGGGAATGACCAGCTTGATGCCTATAAAGACTATCAGTCCGGTGATCACAAGACCGGCGGCAATACCAAGCCATGTACTGAGCCGGTCCTTCTTTTTCTTTGTTTTTGTATCATCTTCCTCCATTAAGGCTTCATCTCCATCCTCGGATTTATCCTCTATATCCAAATCGGCACCGACGGCCTGCATTTTTCTTGTTGGAAGCTCTTCCACGGCATTGCTGCCGACAATTCTCGCATTTGGTTCTACAAGTGTCCTCTGCAAGTCTGAAAGCATATCGGAAGCATTCTGATATCTCAGGTTCTGATCCTTTTTCATAGCTTTCAAAATAAGATCGTTGACGCCCTTGGGTATGGAGGGATTGACTTCGATCGGCTTCTCAGGCTTTTCCTGTATGTGCTTGAGGGCAATAGCCACAGGTGATTCCCCGTCAAAGGGGACCCTTCCTGTTACCATCTCGTATATGGTGATGCCTAATGAATAAAGGTCGGATTTTTCGTCTGTAAACCCTCCCCTTGCCTGTTCGGGAGAAAAATAGTGAACAGAGCCTATCGTGCTGCCGACCATCGTAATGGTGGCAGAAGTAACAGCTCTGGCAATACCGAAATCTGTAACCTTTGCTATGCCTTCCTTTGTGATCAGTATATTATGCGGTTTTATGTCACGATGCACGATAAAATTCTTGTGTGCCTGTTCTATAGCCGAACATATCTGTATCCCTATATTTACAGCCTCTTTCCATGGCAGGATGCCTCTTTGGCTAATATACTCCTTCAAAGTGATGCCATCGATGAATTCCATGACGATATAATGTGTATCTTCCTGCTTTCCGACATCATAGATGGAAACGATATTGGGGTGATTCAGGCTTGCCGCTGCCTGCGCTTCTACCCTGAAGCGTTTAACAAATTCGTCATCGTCTGTGAATTCACTGCGCAGTATCTTAACAGCTACAAAGCGGTTCAGAAGCAGGCACTTCGCCTTATAAACAACAGCCATGCCGCCTCCGCCGATCCTTTCGAGCAATTGATATCTATTTCCTAATATTTGTCCGACCATATTTAACACCTTCACTCACATTTGATTACAATAACGGTGATATTATCATCGCCGCCCTGCCTGTTTGCCGCTTCAATAAGTTTTTTACAAGCGGTCTCGGGTTCATTGTCTCTGACGATCTCGTATATTTCATTTTCGCATATCATATTTGTGAGACCGTCTGTGCAAAGAACAAATATATCATCTTCCCTGATTTCCTGATTAATAATATCCACAAGTATCTCGGGCGAAGAACCTATCGCCCTTGTGATGACATTCTTGCGCGGGTGGTTTTCTGCTTCCTCCATGGTCAATGTGCCGTTCTTGAGCAATTCGCCGATATACGAGTGATCCTCAGTCAATTGCCTTATTTCTCCTGCGCGTACCAAATAAAGCCTGCTGTCGCCCACATGTGCCGCAGTCAGCATTTTGCCGTCGATCAAAGCCATCGTCAGTGTAGTACCCATACCACTGAATTCATCGCTGTCCTGGGATTTTTCATACACCGCTCTGTTGGCTTGTTCCACAATCCTGCTAAGCTCCTGCTGCATGCTTTCACTCCCAAATCTGCAGCTATTATTACGTATGAGCTCACCTATGTAATCAACTGTCATGCTGCTTGCAACTTCTCCGCATTTATGTCCGCCCATACCATCAGCTATGATAAAGACATACGGGGATGATAAACACCCCGGGATGATCCTGCAGCTATCCTCATTTATTTCACGTAATAATCCTCTGTCGGTATCTGCGGCAAATTTCAAGCTATCAACACCTTTTTTCAAGGGTTATCCACCCCTATTCTCACCCTGTTATACTGCACCCACCGTATTATCTCAGGCCCTGCGGTCTTCTTTTTCCATTTCGCTTCTCCTGAGCTGTCCGCAAGCTGCATTTATATCCGAACCAAGCTCACGGCGGACGGTTGTTTCTATTCCTCTTTTTGTCAAAAGAGCTGCAAACTCGTCAATATGTCTGCGTCCGCTTTGACGGTAGCCGCTTTCCTGCACTGAGTTCACCGGTATCAGGTTCACATGGCACAAGAGGCCTCTGAGCATTGAAGCGAGTTCTGCCGCATTATCCGGGGAATCATTGACCCCTTCTATCAAAGCGTATTCAAACGTTACCCTTCTTTTAGTTTTCTCTGTATATATCTTACATGCTTCAATGATTTTGTCAATACAGTACTTCCTTCCAACCGGCATTATCCTCCCGCGTATCTGGTCGTTGGGCGCATGTAGTGAGATCGCCAGATTCACCTGCATATTCTCATCGGCAAAGCGCAGTATCCCGGGAACAAGTCCGCAGGTGGAAACGGTAATGTGTCTGTAGCCTATGTTCAATCCCTCGGGGTCATGAATGAGCTTGAGAAACTTCAACATATTATCATAATTGTCAAAGGGCTCTCCTATCCCCATAATGACTACATTTCCCACCTTGACACCGCTGTCGCGCTGAATGGCAAGTATCTGTTCAAGCATTTCCCCGCCTGTCAGGTCCCTCCTGAAGCCGGCAATTGTCGAAGCACAAAAGCTGCATCCCATTTTACAGCCGATCTGGGATGAAATGCATGCCGTATAGCCATGGATGTATTTCATCAGAACGCTCTCGATAATATTGCCGTCACTCAGCTCCAGCAGATACTTAGTGGTGCCGTCAATTGAGGATACGAACTTTTTTCTGATATTTAGACCGGATACTACAGCAAAAAGTTTCAATTCCTGCCTCAGCTGTTTTGACAGATCTGACATTTCATCAAAATCCACTGCTCCTCTTGCGATCCAGCTGAATATCTGCTTTGCCCTGAATTTCTGCTGCCCCATGCCTTGTAAAAACTGCTGGAGCTCACTGATATCCATGTCGGGCAGGTATTTCTTTTCAATATGCCCTATATTTATATCATTTTTCTTCGATTCATACCCGTTCTCCGATAGTCCGTTCCCATTGGCTGTCGGTCTTGTCTCAGACATATTGCGGTGCTCCTTGTCATTTTCCATATAGTACTTTTCTAAGCCTTTCGTTTAAGCCTTGCAATAAAAAATCCGTCTATCCCGTCCCTGTTCGGGTAGACCTGCAGCATGCAGCCTTTTGCATGCATCGCCAGTGCAGACGGCAGATAAGGCGCTATCATATCTTCGCAAAAATCTGTACTGCTCTCTATAAAATTTCGAACGATATACTCATTTTCTTCGGGTAATATTGTACATGTACTATATACCAATATTCCTCCGGGTTTAACAGCCTTTGATACATTCCGCAGCAATTTCTCCTGCAATGACGTGATGCTCTCAATATCGCTGCTTTCCCTTGCCCATTTGATATCCGGCTTCCTTCTCACGATGCCAAGGCCGCTGCAAGGCGCATCCAGTAGCACTTTGTCGAAATAGGCCTCATGCATCGGGTCGGGTTCAGCGGCATCTCGGAGCTCACTCTCAACGATGCTTGTTCCCAGCCTTGCAGCTGCCTCATCAATGAGCCTGAGCTTATGCTCATATATGTCCCTTGCGATCACCCTGCCCCTGTTTTGCATCATCTGGGCCATATTGACGGCTTTGCCGCCGGGTGCGCTGCATGCATCCAGTACAATATCTCCGGGTTCAGGTGCTAAAACAGCTGCGGGCAGCATCGAGCTCTCATCCTGTATCTGAAACAGCCCCTTTTTGAATGATTCCAGCCTACCTACAGGCAAGGGGCTCTTTATACCCAAGGCCTCCTTATTAAACCGGCCGGCTTCTGCAAATACCCCTTCTTTTTCAAGCTGCTCCTTCAGTTCTCCGGCACTGACCCGCAGAGTATTCGCCCTGACAGTCAGCTCGGGCGATCTGTTGCCCGCTTCCAGAAGCTCTTCCGCAAATTCGGCGCTAAAAAGCTCCGTATACTTCTCAACAAGCCATTGGGGATACGAATACTTTACAGAAAGATACTCTGTTAAATTATCGGCTTTATCGGGAATGATATTGTTCAGGCCCTCTCTGGCAATTTTTCTGAGGATGGCGTTTACAAAGCCGGCAGACGCCTTATGCCCGTATCTTCCGGCAAGCTTGACGCTTTCGTTGCACGCGGCCGATGCCGGTACCTTTGACATATAAAGCAGCTGGTACGCTCCCAGTCTCAATATGTTCAATATCCAGGGCGACAGCTTTGACATCCTGATATTCGAATTTGCAGCAATAAGCTTGTCCAGTGTCAGCTTCCATTTGACCACTCCATAGACAAGCTCTGTAACGAATGCTCTGTCAAGCTCACCGAGTTCATTGCCGGAAAGCTGCTTGTTCAGTTCAATATTCGAATAAGCGCCCTTCTCATTAATTTCAAACAGAATTTTCAATGCAGTTTCTCTTGCATGATCCAGCTTCATAAAATTCCTCAATATCCCCGTATCATTTAGTATTGCTCTCACAGTCGTAATCTAGTCATTGTCAGCGGCCTGCAAACCAGTCGGTTCGGCAATCATCATGTCCAGTTTTTCTTCAAGGATCTTCACATCCACTGTCGTATTGAAGCATGGGCCGTTGGGTCTTTTGTTCAACACTCCTATTACAGGTATCTTGTTGACATCGGAAATACCTATGGCAAGATCCCGTTCACAGGCTACAGATAACACGATCTCAGGCTTGACCCTTGCAATAGCGTTTCTGGCGGCAGTTCCACCTGTCACAACAAATACCTCTACTCCCCTTTTTTCCGCCATTTCTATAAGGTCTCCAATCTTGCAGCGGCCGCACCTGACACAGTTGGATGTGTTATTTGTTATTTTGCGGGTACATTCCGAATTCTGCAGACAGTGGGGCAGCAAAAGCATTATCTTTTCCGGGCTCCTTCTGATGCTTCCCGATTCAACGAACAGATTGTTAATATCGATGAAAAGACTCCTGATCATATCCTTGTCCCGTTTGAGCACATCTGTCACAAAAAGCGCAAAAGGCATAACGATCTTCATCCCCAGCTTCACAGGAAAGAGCATGACAGGATAAACCTTTCTTGTTTTTAAAGCGATAAATATGGCAGTCATGGCTATAATCAATGAAACCATCATCACAAGGGAGATAATGATCAATACATTGATTATGCTGTTGTACAGGTCAATGGAAAAGAAATGATATATGTAGGAAAAAAGCGCTGCCATTATCCCAATAACAAGCAAAAGCAGCAGAGTATAGCCCATAAAGCTTTTTAGACGCTTATCCAAGTACTTCACCCTCATCCATATTATGTCCGCACTCGCAAACGCCCATCCTTCTGCAGTTTTCAAACTGGAGCTCCGATATGAGCAGACATCCGCAGCCTGTAGCAACCACAAGGCACTGCCTGGATATTTTTAATATCCTTCCGGGCTGTTCTCTCTTTGCCAGCTCCATAAGCTCTTGCTCCGGTGAGCCAACTGGACATTCTTTAAGGACTGTGGTCTTTAAGACCTTCAGTCTTGAGCCCTTGTAGAAGGTGTAGGCTCCGGGCCAGGGATATGTTCCCCTGACAAGGTTGTGAATGTCATCGGCGCTTTTGTTCCAGTTGATAAGGCCTGCTTCCTTTGTCATCATAGGCACATTAACGGCCTTGGAATGATCCTGGGGCGTTCTGGTCAGGGTCCCGTTTTTCAAAGCCTCCAGTGTCTCCAGAAGCGCCTGGGCACCGAGTTCCTTAAGCTTGTCAAAAAGCTCCGCGGCGTTCATATCAGGACCTATCTCTATTTCCTTCTTTAAAAGTATGTCACCGGTATCCATACCCTCGTCCATAAACATTGTGGTGATACCGGTCACAGTGTCACCATTGATAAGCGCCCATTGTATAGGTGCAGCACCTCTGTACTTTGGAAGCAGTGACCCATGGACGTTTATGCATCCAAGCCCGGGTACGTCCAGCACCGCCTTGGTCAGTATCCTGCCATACGCAGCTGTGACAATAAGGTCGGGCTTCAATTGCCTGATGGATTCAAGAAATTCAGGTGTTTTCACCTTTTCAGGCTGCAATATATTTTTAATGCCCAGGCTAAGGGCAACCTCTTTTACAGGAGGCGCCTTCAATTCGCTCTGCTTTCTGCCTGCAGGCTTATCCGGCTGTGTTACCACGCCTACGATATTATATCCGCTGTTAACAAGGGCCTCCAGACAAGGCACGGCAAAATCCGGAGTACCCATAAATACGATCCTCATGATTAAATTGCTCCGTATCTACTCAAGTTTTTTCAAATCTTCCTTATCAAGTATCCTTGTGACCTTGTCTTTGAAAAGGATACCGTCCAGGTGGTCGATTTCATGACAAAGAGCCTGGGTCATAAAGCCCTCTCCCTCGATCACGATCTTTTCCCCCTTTGGATTCAGCGCTTCCACCACAACGCGGGAAGGGCGCTCAACCTCACCCCATACGCTGGGTATGCTGAGGCAGCCCTCAATAGTGGTCTGTTGTCCCGATTGGCTTTTAATCACTGGATTTATCAGCTCAACAAGTCCGTCTCCTATATCGATCACAACTACTCTTTTCAGTACCCCCACCTGAGGTGCGGCAAGGCCAGCTCCGTCTGCATTATACATGGTGTCTGCCATATCCTTGAGCAGCGTCAGGATCTTGTCGTTTATCTCATCAACCTCTCTGCTTCTTTTTCTTAATACTTCGTCCCCATCTTTTCTTATATTTCTTATAGCCATAAGCACACTCCCGATATTAATTAGCTATTCATATTATAACAAACAGGCATGCATACTGCAATAAATCAAGACTTGTACATATTCTGCCGCTAATAATATCACAGCATACTAACAGGATTTATATCGACGCTGAGGTCAACATCAGCCTTATCCCTGCCTTTTGAAAAATGGTCGGTCAATTCACCAAGAATATCCGCAAGTCTGTCCTCACTCCTGCATTTTAATATTACCCTCCATCTGTACCTGTTCCTGATCCTTGACAGAGGTGCCCGTGCAGGCCCCGGCAGCAATTCATCCCCAACTTCCTTATCCAGTCTTGATGTCAGGAAGCTGCAGACCTCCTTTGCCTTTTCAAATGCAAGCTTGTCATTGACAGAACTGATCACAGCCACTCCGATACCTGTAAAAGGAGGATATCCCAGCCGGCTCCTGATCTGCGCCTCCTTCTTGAAGAATGAGCCGTAATCATGGCTGCAGGCTGTGGTAATGCTGTAATCCTCTGTGTTGTAGGTCTGAATCACAACACGTCCGGGCAGCTTTCCTCTGCCTGCCCTTCCGGCAACCTGGGTCAAAAGCTGGAACGTCCTCTCAGACGCCCTGTAGTCATCCATTCCCAGAAGGCTGTCGGCCGCCAGCACGCCAACCAGCGTGACATTTGGAAAATCATGTCCCTTTGCGATCATCTGGGTCCCTACAAGTATATTGATATTCTGTTTCCTGAAGGTATCAAGTATTTCCTCATGCGAATGCTTTCCCGTAGTCGTGTCCATGTCCATCCTTATTACGGAAGCCTCCGGAAAATACTTGTGCAGCTCCTCCTCCACCTTCTGGGTGCCTGTTCCAAACTGCCTTATGTGACTGCTGCCGCATTTAGGGCAGGCTGCAGGCATTTTTACCGTATATCCGCAATAATGGCAAATCAACCGGTCATCCACCGAATGGTACGTCATTGTTATATTGCAATGCCTGCATTTAAGTCTGATTCCACAGCTTCGGCATAGTACAAAGGAAGCATATCCTCGTTTGTTCAAAAACAGTATTGTCTGCTGTCCTGTACTAATATTTTTTTCAATTTCGGCAGAAAGCACTGAACTGAATATGGACCTGTTTCCACACTCCAGTTCCGTTCTCATGTCAACTATATCCACCCTTGGCATGACCATCGTATTTGCGCGCCCCTTCATGACCGCCAGCTCTATTTCCCCGTCTATTGCCCGCTGGTAGGTCTCAGTGGAAGGAGTTGCCGAGCCGTATATCAATAATGCGCCGTCATTGCTGCACCGTATAGCTGCAATCCTGGCGGCCGTATACTTGGGTGTTGTTTCGGATTTGTAGGTATTTTCATGCTCCTCATCAATAATAACAAGCCCCAGATCACTAAAGGGTGCAAAGATTGCAGATCGGGCGCCAACCACTATACTGACCGAGCCTTCCCTGATCAGCCGCCATTGGTCATAGCGCTCCCCCGGTGACAATCTGCTGTGCATAACAGCAACCCGTGCTCCGAACCTGCCTCTGAACCGATCTACCATCTGAGGCGTCAGTGATATCTCCGGCACCAGCACTATAGCCTGTCTGCCGTTCTCGATCACATGCTGTATAAGCTGCAGATAAACTTCTGTCTTGCCGCTCCCTGTCACACCATGCAGCAGCATTTCTTTAAATGTCCTGCTATCGATCAAGCCCAGTGCCTCCTCAAGCACTTTCCCTTGTTCCCGGGTCGGTTCAAAGGGTTTTGTTGGCTCTACTTCCCTGTGTCTCATCGGATCCCGGCTGACCTCTATATCCCTGTAATATATATACCCGTATTTGCGAAGCGTATCCAGTACGGAGGTAGTGACAGACGCAAACCTGGCCAGATCTGCCACAGCAATATATTCATTGTCCATCAGCATTTCCAGAACACGGATCTGCTGTATCCTTTTCAGCCGGCCGCTTTCAATATCCGCCAGTACTTCCTCTGCAGGCATAGCCAGACTGGCGGCGCGGATCGTTTTCTCCCTGACAGGTGAGGAATACCTCTCCTCAATACTGACGACACCTTTTTCAGATAGCTCCCTAACATTTTTATTAAATCCGCTTCTTGAACCATACAGCCTCTTTAGTTCATCAGCTTCCAGCAACCCGTCATTTGCTCTGAGCAGTTCAAGGAGTATTTTCTGGTTTGGAGTAAGCTTCACACTCTCCGGCTCTTGAGTCTCTTCCTGCCCTTGAGTTTTAAAGTGTCCTTTCGCAATATACGGTCTATCTGCATTGCGCAGCGTTATGAGTTGCAAGCTTTTTACTCCGATGCCTGCAGGAAGCATGCACTTGATAGCCTGGCTGTAGGTGCAGAAATACCGCTTCCTCATCCAGAGTGCAAGCTTGATAAGAGAATGGATCAGAACAGGTTTATCATCTATGACCTTGTGAATTTCCTTCAGTTCTCCGAAGTCCGAGTCTTCCGCAAAACCGAGAACGTACCCTTCCTTCAGCTTATTACTCTTTCCAAAGGGCACTATGACCCTCATCCCCGGCAGAAGCCCCCCGCAAAAGGCTTCGGGTACAAAATAGTGATATTCTCTGTCATATTCACGTGTCGTATTGCTAATTACTACAACAGCTATTTTCCTCATTCGTTTTCCTTCCGAAACTGTTTCCATCCCATTCCCCTCATTCACACTCACTAAAGGCAGCCGGCAGCATATGGGCAGGGGATTTCCTACTGGCTACTGTTAAATTATACATCATACAGATATTGTTTTCTATCTGCAATAGTACACATGGGTGATAATAAACAAACTTACACAGGAAACACATAAGGATATTCGATGCCCGCAATGCATGTATGATTTTCTTGTCTAGTTCCATATGCTGGGGTATAATATTTAATAACGAGTCGATAGATGGACCCCCCGCCCCACCTCTACAAGTGGCGGCTCAGACGGGACATTCATTTGAAGGGAAGATATAAAATGATCATTATCGGAGAAAAAATAAACAGCACCAACAAAGCGGCCAGAGCTGCAATAGAAAGCTTTGATACAGCATTTGTACAGGATATGGCAAAAAAACAATATGATGCAGGAGCAGCCTATATCGACCTCAACGCAGGAATGTTCGTGGATGACGAGCCTGACAAGCTGGAATGGCTTGTAAATACAGTACAGGAAGCAGTTGACGCCCCTTTGTCCATTGATTCTCCAAACCCTGTTGCAATAGACAGGGCATTGAAAGCCGTTAAGGCCAACAAACCCATCATTAACTCGATAACCGATGAGAAGGAAAGATTCGACTCCATACTACCCCTTATTCTTAAATACAATACCGGGATAGTGGCTCTGTGCATGGATGACAGCGGGATGCCTGAGACGGCGGATGAAAGGCTTGTGATAGCCGACAGGCTGATAGCCTCGCTCACATCGAAGGGAGTCGAGATCAGCGATATTTATATCGACCCGATGGTCAGGCCTATCGGTACAGGAACTCATTACGGCAATGTTGCTCTGGAGACCATACGGAGAGTGCGTGATGAATTCCCTGAAGTCCATATCACATGCGGATTGAGCAACATTTCCTTTGGAATACCTGAAAGAAAACTAATGAATCAGGCATTTCTCATTGCAGCAATGACCTCCGGCATGGACGGCGCAATCCTAAATCCATTGGATAACAAGCTTATGTCCTTTATTTATGCAACAGAAGCGCTGCTTGGACAGGACGAATTCTGCATGAACTACCTTATGAAATTCAGGGAAGGCCTGCTTGAAGTATGACCGGCACTAAGCCAGGGCTAGAGGACTAAATGAAAACAATCGGAATCGTAGCTGAATACAATCCCTTTCACAACGGCCATCTTTACCAGCTTCAGGCCTCCCGCGAGCAGACCGGTGCTGATTGTGCCGTTGTTGTCATGAGCGGGAATTATACACAGCGGGGCGAGCCGGCAATAGTTGACAAATGGGCCAGAGCAGAAATGGCACTTCATTCCGGCGCAGATCTGGTAATCGAGCTCCCTGTCGCGTATGCAATGGGGAGCGCAGAATACTTTGCTTATGGCGCCGTCAAGCTTCTTGACAGTCTGGGTGTCATTAATATGCTATGCTTCGGAAGCGAGGCCGGAAGCATTGAAAATCTTTCCAAAGCAGCCCGCATCCTCGCTGACGAGCCTGAGAGCTACAGATCGCAGCTGAAGGAATATCTTTCAAAGGGCTTATCCTTCCCCGCTGCCAGACAGAGAGCCATGTCCTTTTACTCAATGAGTACATATGGAAAGGATCATCTATCCTGCCTTCTTAAAAGCCCAAATAACATACTTGGGATAGAATATCTTAAAGCATTGCTGCGTTTGAAAAGCAACATTACTCCGATGACTATTGAAAGGGTTGGCAGTGATTATAATTCTGCTGAGCTGTCGGGCAAAATGAGCAGTGCGACATCTATCAGAAGGACCATATATGATAACCCATGGGATATTGCCCGTGAACTGCTGGTGACTACATTGCCCCAATGGACTACTGATATATTGGGGCATCAGTTCGAAGCCGGCAAAGGTCCCATTTTTCCTGAAAATTACGAGTTGCCTGTTATATCCGCTTTGAGAAAAATGTCTCTTGAAGATATCAAACTTCTGCCCTATATGGAGGATGGCCTTGAGTACAGGATCAGGCTGGCGTCTGATAAAGCAGGTTCATATCACGAGCTGCTTGACATGATCGGTACCAGACGTTATACAAATACAAGGATCCAAAGGATCCTGTTCAGTATGTTGATCGGTCTGACCAAGGATAAATTCGATTATTTCAACAGTATCGGGGGTCCGGCCTATATCCGTATACTGGGCTTGAGTCGTACAGGCAGAAAACTCCTCGCCTCAGTACGCAAAAGCGCCGCCCTTCCTCTGATAACAAAGACCGCTGACCATAAAAGCTCGCAGCTTCCGGGTGTCGCAGATATGCTTGCTCTGGAAGCAGCAGCAACCGACCAGTATGTTTTGGGTCATCAAAACAAGCATTGCAGAAAATCGGGAAGTGACTATACACACAGTGCTGTATTCCACGATGCCGCAAATTGAGCCTGAATAGCCGCAGCCCATCTTCCCCTTGTTTTACCTGTATACAGCCTTGAATTACTGAATACAGTATGATAAAATACACAAAAAAACAAGGGGTATGAAAACAATGTCAAAGAATGTTTACGATATACTGAAGGAAAGAGGCTTCATAGCCCAGCTGACCCACGAGGATGAAATCAAGGATCTCCTGGCAAACCAGAAGGTGACCTTTTACATAGGCTTTGACCCAACCGCCGACAGCCTGCATGTAGGCCATTTTCTCCAGATGATGGTCATGGCGCATATGCAAAGGGCGGGCCACAAGCCCATCGCTCTCATCGGAGGCGGCACGGCCATGGTCGGAGACCCTTCGGGCAGAACCGACATGCGCAAGATGATGACCCGCGAAACCATCAATCACAACGCGGACAATTTCAAAAAACAGCTTTCAAAATTCATCGACTTTACAAACGACAGGGCAATCATGGTCAACAATGCCGATTGGCTCCTCGACCTCAACTATGTCGAGTTTCTCAGGAACATAGGCGTGCATTTCTCCGTCAACAGGATGCTGACTGCCGAATGCTTCAGATCAAGGATGGAAAAGGGTCTCACGTTTATTGAATTCAACTATATGCTCATGCAAAGCTATGATTTTCTCGTACTCAACCAGAAATACGGGTGCAGCATTCAGCTTGGAGGAGACGATCAGTGGTCCAATATCCTTGGCGGCATAGATCTGATCAGGCGTGTTGACGCAAAGGAAGCTTACGGCATGACATTTACGCTCCTTACCACCAGTGAGGGCAAAAAAATGGGCAAAACCGAAAAGGGCGCTCTCTGGCTGGACGCTGAAAAGACATCTCCGTACGATTTTTATCAATACTGGAGAAACGTTGATGATTCAGATGTAATCAAATGCCTCAAGCTTCTGACCTTCCTCCCCATGGAGGAAATCAGCAAGCTTGAACAGCTAAAAAACGAACAGATAAACGAAGCAAAAAAAGTACTTGCATACGAGGTAACCAAGCTCGTGCACGGTGAAGATGAAGCTGTAAAGGCCAAGCAGCTGGCAGAAGCATTGTTCGGTGGCGGAGGCAGCACAACGAATCTGCCGTCTACAGAGATAGCCGCAGCTGAGCTTGAAAGCGGCATCAACATACTTGACCTGCTTGTGCGCACCGGACTGATCCCTTCAAAGGGCGAAGGCAGAAGGCTTATCCAGCAGGGCGGCATTTATATCGAAGAAGCTCCGGTTTCAACATTTGATTTCACTGTCAGCAAGGAGCTGTTCAAAAATGGCGAGCTTATTATCAAAAAAGGCAAAAAGACTTATCATAAGATAATCATTGCCGGTTAAAACTGACCTGGCACCAAAGAGGCTGCCTCCTGCAGACACCCGGAACGTTACTCGTACCGGCCGCAGCGCGTGCAGCCTGATCAAGGGAGGAACAGGAATGAGCATACTGAGCGAAATATCGATAAATCTTCAGGCGGGCAAGGCAAAGGTGGTAAAGGAACTGGTCCAAAAGGCAATAGACGACGGCATCGCTGCCGACACGATACTGGAGCAGGGCTTGCTGGAAGGCATGGGAGTCATTGGGACCAAATTTAAAAATAATGAAATATATGTTCCCGAAGTATTGATAGCAGCAAGAGCAATGTCGGCAGGGACCGAGCTGCTCAAGCCGCTGCTTGTCTCCAGCGGAGTCAAGGCCCGCGGAAGGGTCGTGATTGGCACTGTAAAGGGAGACCTCCATGACATAGGCAAAAATCTGGTAAAAATGATGATGGAAGGCAAAGGCCTTGAGATTATCGATCTGGGAACCGATGTATCAGCGGAACGCTTTATAGCAGCTGCAAGGGAAAATGATGCACATATCATAGCCTGCTCTGCCCTGCTCACCACGACAATGGGCGAAATGAAAAAAGTGATCGGACTTCTGAGGGAGCAAAACCTTCGTAACAGCATTAAAGTCATGATAGGCGGCGCACCGGTGACCGATGCATATCGCGAAAGCATCGGAGCAGATATCTATACTCCTGACGCTGCATCAGCCGCCGAGGAAGCCGTTAGAATCCTTTCGGAGTGAAATAATACATTCATATGAAAGGCAATGAAAAAAGGGCAATTTTCGCTGTGAATAAGCTTTCGTCACAGTGGGAATGCCCTTTTCTATTTCATCTTCTTATTTTATTGTCATATTTCCATAATAATCGGAAGTATCATTGGTTTGCGCTTTGTTTTCTCATACAGGTATTCCCTGAGATCGTCCTTGATGATCCCCTTCTTCGAAGACCAGTCATTTCCCCTCTTTCCTTCAATCTTTACAAGAGTCTTTTTGATGATATCCTTGGCATTGTCGATCAGATCCTCGGACTCCCTGACATATACAAACCCTCTTGTAATAATATCTGGGCCTGCAACAATCTGTCCGGATTCCTTTTCAGTCGTTATGACCACAACGATCAGTCCGTCCTGCGACAGCAGCTTCCTGTCCCTGAGCACTATGCTGCCTACATCCCCAACACCAAGACCATCGACAAGTATTCTTCCTGAGGAAACAGTTCCGTTAATTTTAGCAGAATCCGAACTGACCTCCAATACCTTTCCGATCTCCATCATGAAAATATTCTCAGTGGGCATGCCCATCTTGTTTGCCAGGTTTGCATGCTGCTTGAGGTGCCTGTATTCGCCGTGGACCGGCATAAAGAACTTCGGCTTTACAAGATTGTGTATCAGCTTCAGCTCCTCCTGGCAGGCATGGCCTGATACATGCACATCGGCAAGAGCTTCGTATATTACATCCGCTCCTTTTTTAAACAGTTCGTTTATAACTCTGAAGATCGGCTTCTCATTACCCGGTATTGGAGACGCAGAAATGATAATCAGATCCCCCGGTTCAATTTCCACCTTTTTATGCTCATTGACAGCCATCCTGGACAATGCCGACATGGGCTCTCCCTGGCTTCCCGTTGTTAATATGACGATTTTCTCCGGCGGGTACCTATCTATGATATCCACATCTATCATCATACCTTCCGGCACATTCAGATACCCCAGCTCCATAGCCACATTCACAACGTTTACCATACTCCTGCCGACAACCGTAACCTTTCTGCCAAATTTAATGGCAGCGTTAATAACCTGCTGTATCCTGTGGATATTGGATGCAAAGCTGGCTACGATAATCCTGCTTTTGGCGTTGATGAATATCTCCTCAAATGTGTCGCCGACAGTTCTTTCCGACATAGTGTACCCGGGCCGCTCGGCATTGGTGCTGTCACAAAGCATCAGCAGTACACCCTTTTTTCCAAGATCCGAAAAACGGGCCAAATCGATTGCCTTACCTTCGATAGGTGTATAATCTATTTTGAAATCCGATGTATGGACTACGATGCCTACAGGTGTGTGAAGCGCCAGTGAAACTGCATCTGCGATGCTGTGATTGGTCCTTATGAACTCTATCTTGAATGAACCAAGTTGTATCGTCTCACCCGGTTCCACATCGATCAACTCAGTCACAGACAGCAGGCCGTGTTCCTCAAGCTTGTATTTCAAAAGCCCAAGTGTGAGCCTGGTGCCGTAAACCGGGACATTTATTTCCTTGAGGAAATATGGCATTCCCCCGATATGGTCTTCATGACCATGGGTCAGGATGACACCCTTTACCTTATCCTTGTTTTTTGTCAAATACGAAATATCCGGTATGACAAGATCGATACCGAGCATGTCATCCTCCGGGAAAGCAAGCCCGCAGTCCACAACGATTATCTCTTCGCCATATTCGAATACTGTGATGTTTTTGCCTATTTCCTGTAAACCGCCAAGCGGTATTACTTTCAGCTTCTGTTTATTCTTTGACACATTAAACCTCCAAAACCAACTTTATTATTTATATAATTATTCTCAACATTTAAACCTACAATATGTATTTTTTAAAAACCTGTCCGTTTATTAAGCCGCCTTACCCATTATAGCACTTAATGGCATATTTGCAAAACACAAAAAGAAATATGACTGCAGATTTTCATACTGATTTAACAAAAGAGAGCCAGAAAAAAATAGGTCTATATTCTTATTGACATGGTAAAAAAGCACTAGTATAATAAACTTACTCGTTCACTGAACGATTCTCTTTTGTTTACCCGGATAAATAAAATTGTGACGATATGGAGCCGAAAGGCTCTATATTTCCTTTTCAGGGATTTTTCCAGTAAAGGACGCCCTTTTGCACCCAGCCTGCAGCTGCGATCCGCCAGGCATTCTAAAATAATACAACAGCATGCAATAAAAAATCTCCGGTCTTTTAACCGGAGATTTTTTGGCTGCGGGACTAGGATTTGAACCCAGACAGACTGATCCAGAGTCAGTAGTGCTACCCTTACACAATCCCGCAATATCGGCGACAGTGGTTATTATAGCACATTGCTTATATCAAATGCAATAGTTTTTTATTGAAAAATAATTATATAATGCACTTGAAATTTAGACCATTTTGTATGGCAGACTAACATTGCATTAGGATCTAATGATCCGCAATCGAGTAGGGACAGTTTGGCTGCCCCTCTCACACCACCGTACTTGCCGTTCGGCATACGGCGGTTCAATTTAATTTCAAAGCATGTTTTTCAAAATAATAATCCAAAGGACTGACGAGGCCTC
>JAEZCA010000043.1 GCA_023412665.1 Bacillota bacterium | reverse complement strand
CTCAATGACAGCGTCCGGAAACCTTTCGCTGATCAATCCTGAAATATATGTTTTCATCTTTTGAGCTGTTTCCTTTGGATACACGTACTTGAACCTTCCGTATTTTCCCCATTTTACAGACCTTGCTCCTTCATCCATGTCAAGCCTGGTATTGGGATACCGCTGAAGGATGTAATTTTTTGCAATGGGAGTAAACCTGTGCTGTATCAGCTCGAAGGTCACAGGTTGACCGGATCTGGTGATATCTACATTCTGCTTCAGATTATCAAACAGTACCAGATACTCATTTTTCCAATCATCATGGATCATGATCGGAGCAACGATGAATCCTATAGGATATCCCGCCTGTGAAATTTTTGATGCTGCATTTATACGCTCATCAAATGAGCCTGTATTATGCTCAAAGCTGTTGATCACATATCTTGTATTAACGCTGACCCTGAATCTTGTATGGCCGTTATGTGCCAGTGAAAGAAGCGGATCTACCATATCGAACTTGGTTACCAGCCGAAGTCTGCCGTTTTCAAGGGTACCGAAAAACTCTATGGTTCTGGCCAGACTCCCTGTTATATGTTCAAGAGAAAGGGGATCTCCTGTGCTGGCCACTTCAAAGGTCGTTAGCTCATTACCATTTTTCTCAATATGCTTTTTTGTTGAATCGAATATTTCTTCGATATTGACATAAACCGTAAGATAGGGCTTACTTTTTGATATATACAAACCCTCTGCGGACTATGAATTCCCTTTAGTGACTAACTGCCCAGGCTTTTCTTGGGACGGACGACGAGGGATTTTTTTGATGCGGCATACTTTTCTTTTTCGTTTGAGCTGGGAATATTGCGGGACACATTCTGAATCGTTGTTATATAAACAGGTATGGCAAGTTCTTTGAAATATCCGTATAGCTTGCTGCCTAAAGGATAATCAAGAGCATTGTCTATGAAAAAAACTCTGTCGGGCATATAATTTTTCATATAATTATTATGATACTATTTTTGTAAATTATTACTGAAACGTGATATACTGTTAGCTGATATAGTAAAATTCCACGAGAGCTGCTACAGGAGAAAATCTATGAATACTGAGAGCAGGCAAATAATAACTAGTTCATTATGAATTTGCGGCTAGAGTAGATGCAAATGCAAAGAGGGACTTTTTTGAGTTAATGCAAAAGGTATATACAGATTTTAAAGATGTTTTTAGTCCTCCACTTGAGTAAAAATATTGGATAGTGATTTTATCTTCCAGATGGATATGGAAGCATGAAAATGTCAGACCAGAACATGTAATTGTTAAATTGGAAGGGATTTTGAGTCAGTGAAGAATGGCCTTAAGGAGTACATTCAATTTTGCTAATTCTGAATATAAAGTAGTAGAAGTACTGAAAGGTTTGTAAATAGATGGGGGTTATCTATACTAAGTTGCATTTATAATGCAGAGCCTTTCACCACAAAACAAGAAAACTTCAGTGTTCAGGATAAATAGAGATTAGGACAAGAGAAAAAACTTCTTTGCCCTGTTTGCCGAAAGCCTGTCTTTTATTGTGATGAGGGTAAAAAAGTTGCTTACTTTGTGCATTATACAGTAGGTGATTGTCCGCTTGGAAAACTGAGCTCCTATGATCATGGTAATAGTGAAAAACATCTCGACTTGACAGAAACTTTCTATAGTTGGTTAAAGCAGCAATTCCCTTATGTGAAGATAATACCAGATTATCTTATTGATAAAGAACTGAAAACTGATATTTACTTTGAATTAAGTGGAGAAAAGATAGCTATTGAAATTCAATTTAAAAGAATAAATAATCCATTATTTCTAAAAAGAAGAGAACTGTATAAACAAAACAATATTCATGATATTTGGTTCTTTGTTGAAGAAGAAGGGTTTACAATAGGGAGCCCCTTTCATCGTTCATATTATCATAGCAATGACCATGAGCTTTATTTTTATGTTTATCCTGAGGCTTACGTAAAAGTCTATAAGGGTTTAAACAGGGAGAACTGGGAAGATGTTGGGGTTGACACACTTTATGAATCAGTTATGTTATCTATCTCACTAGAACAAATTACCGTCCTAAAAGAAGGTAGACTAGTAATTCCAAATTTAAGGAAGCTTTTATTTGAAAAAATAATGGAGATAAGAAAAACCAATAATGAATTACGGCTTGCGGATAAAACTAAAGAGAAAGAACGAAAAGAAGCAGCAATTTTGTTTCAAGATAGATTAAGAGCTTCTCAAAGCCCAATTTTTTCTGAATCCCAAAAACCAACTACAAATTCTCTAAAAGAAAAAACAGTTATACGGCATGAAACATATAAACAGGAATATGAAGAATACCATTTTACTATTGAGGACGGTAGAGAATACCTAAACATTAAGATAATTTACAAAATGCAGGTGTATGATGTTAAATATATGATCTTGAAGAGAACGGGAGACAAACGAGAACAATACTTAACTTGCATAAAAGTAAATGGTGCACCTAATATTAAATATAGTATCGAAATAAACCCATTCTTGGATAGTATGAAAGCTGTAAGAATTATGAAGTATGAAATTCAATAATATTCTATTATGTTTACTTTCCTAACTACTCTGGGTCGATTATTTGTAAATGTGATAATGATATGGCTAAAGGGGATTGAAATCTACCTAATACTTTTGGAATTGACTATAAAGATAACGATACAAATAGAGAAATGGTTGTTGTGTCGTATTTAAAATATATGATAGTACTGCAAATATATGAGATTCATGCATATAACACCTGTTGGGTTTTAATTGGGTTTTTGTTAATCATAAACCAGCCGCAAAGCGGCTCAAATAGGCGTTCGTGACAAATGTGAACCTTTCCATGGTAAGGATGAGGTCATACGTTCGACTCTGATTGAGTGTTCCAACAAAACACTTGAAAATGCTTGATTTATAGAATTGTGAATCAAGCATTTTTGTATTTACAAAACCTGATAATTATGAAATCGAAAAAATAAATAATACATTTTTGGAACGGGGGTGAATATAAATTATGTTGAAACATCTGTATTCATCAAGGGGGCAGAGAAATGTCGGCCAGAAAGGCACTTGCCTGGGTGGTGTTCTGGATATGCGTTGCGTTATGCTTCAATACCGGGGTCTATTTTCTGCTTGGCAGGGAAAAGGCAGTGGAATTCCTGGGTGGATACATCCTTGAAAAGTCCCTGAGTGTCGACAACCTGTTTCTGTTCCTGCTCGTATTTACCAGCTTTGGAGTCAGACTGAAGGATCAGAGACGCGTGCTTAACTACGGCATTTTCTTTGCGGTAGCTTTCAGGCTATTGTTTATACTGTTTGGAGTCGTGGCTGTAAGCAGCTTTCACTGGGCCCTTTATGTATTTGGCGCAATACTGGTATTCAGCGGCATGAGGATGGTTTTCAGCAACAAGGAACAGGCTGACTTCAAAGACAGTAGCATACTAAAGCTCCTGAGAAGGGTTATGCCTGTAACGGATACTATGAGCGGGGAACACTTTTTCATCGTTAAAAACGGCAGGAGGCATGCCACACCTCTTTTTGCAGTGCTTTTAATAATAGAATTCTCCGATATCCTGTTTGCCTTTGACTCTATTCCGGCTATTTTTTCCATAACCACGGATGTTTTCATAGTATACACTTCTAATATTTTTGCCATTCTAGGCCTGCGGAGCATGTACTTTCTGCTTCGCCGGCTCCATGACAAATTCCAATTTGTGAAATACGGCGCAGCCATGGTATTAACCTTTACAGGCATTAAGCTTCTGATACTGATGTTTCATATCGATATATCCATAATTAATTCTCTGGCAGTCATTTTTTTGATCATGCTCGGCAGCATCATTATGTCTCTGATTTATGGTGCCGGGCGCCAAAAAAAGACAACTATTATGGTATCCGGTGCCAGACACAGAAAAAGGATGTATAATAGATATAGCAAGTAATACGTTTTACATGTGAAAGTATTGATACTGAGGAGGCTTGCCATGAGTAACAGTCAGGAACAGCTGAAGCATCGAAAGGGCAGCAGGAAAATCACATTTTCAGGCAAGGACGGATCGCCGCTGGCGAACCGGAGAGTAGTCGTCAAGCAGCTGAGTCATGAGTTTTTATTCGGCTGCACTGAATCCAGTTCCATACCTTATGCCAACGGAGAATTACAGGGAAGAGAAAGGGAGCTAACTGAAGAGAGGTTCAGATTGTTCTTTGACCTGTTCAATTACTCTACGCTGCCATTTTACTGGGGTCGTTTTGAACCGGTCAGGGGACAGCCTGATATGGAGAGGCTGAAGAAAGCTTCCGTCTGGCTGCGTTCGAAAGGTGTCGAGCTCAAGGGGCACCCTCTTTGCTGGCATACGCTGACTGCTCCATGGCTGATGGACCTGAGCAACAAGGACATCCTTTCCGTGCAGCTCAACAGGATACGCCGTGATGTGACCGGTTTTGCCGGGCTCGTAGATATATGGGATGTCATCAATGAGGTTGTGATCATGCCTATCTTCGATAAATATGATAACGGGATCACCCGCATATGCAAGGAGCTGGGACGTATCCGCCTGGTCAGGGAGGTTTTTGCGGCCGCTAAAAAGGCAAATCCGGAAGCAACCCTTTTGATTAATGATTTCGAAACCTCAGAGGCCTATGACATATTGATAGAAGGCTGCCTCGAAGCAGGGGTGCCTATAGATGCCATCGGTATTCAGTCCCATATGCACCAGGGGTATTGGGGTGTGGAAAAGACGCAGGAGATACTGGAGCGCTATGCAAGGTTCAATCTGCCGCTGCACTTTACTGAAAATACTATAGTATCAGGAAGGATAATGCCGCCGGAAATAGTTGATCTGAACGACTATGTAGTGGATGAGTGGCCGTCCACACCCGAAGGACTTGACAGACAGGCAAGAGAGGTTGAAACGCATTACAGGACATTGTTTGCAGACCCCAATATTGAGTCGATCACCTGGTGGGGCTTCATTGATGGAGGCTGGCTCAAGGCGCCGTCAGGTCTGATCACCGCGGACAGTAAAATAAAGCCTGTCTATGAGGCGCTTCGCAATCTCATAAGGAATGAGTGGTGGACGAAGCCCATGGAGCTTGTTACCGATGAGGAAGGTTCGGTTATCGTGGGCGGCTTCCGTGGAGAGTATGAGGCTGATGTGGACGGCGTGCGTGCAGAATTCCGTATAGGGAGGGATCCGGCACCCGGCAGCATTATTGTGTAACGAGGCGAATGGCTAGACGGACAACAGCTTATGTGCATTGCCGGAGAGGATGGCTCTCCGTTCCTCTTCGGTAAGGCCTAGCGCAAAGAACCTGTCCAGCTCTTCTCTGTGATCCCACATTGGGTAATCCGAACCAAAGAGCATTTTTTCAACACCATGCTTTCTGATCATTTCGACGGCTCTTTCCGGTTTGATGAAGTAAAGGGTGCTGGAGGTATCCATATAAACATTTCTGCCTATGAGATACTCGCATGAAAGGTCCCACATACGGTATCCTCCGAAATGGGCAGCAATGACAACGAGCTTAGGAAATCTGTCCAATACTCTGGCGAGCCTGACCGGGCTTGAGGAATCCACATTCTCATCCCCCATATGTATCAACACGGGCAATCTGCCCTCTACTGCTTCATAAATGGGCATCATATTGTCATCGTCTATTGTAAAGTGCTGGAACTCGGGATGCAGCTTGAGACCCTTGAGTCCCAGTGCTATAATTCTCTCTACTTCTGCAGGAACATCCGGCAGATCAGGGTGAAGGGTTGCAAAGCCGATGAATTCAGGATGGGCCTGTGTTACGCCTGAAACGTAGTCATTTATAGCTTTTACCTGTTCAACACTAGTTGCGGAGGAGTGGACGATATATTTTCTCACTCCGATATTGCTGCCGCTTTCGAGCAGTCCTTCAACAGTCCCGTTGCGCCTCATTGATACACCATAATATTTTCCGATAGAGTCAACAGCTTTTTCTGCGATCTTGTCCGGGAATATGTGGGCATGTATGTCTATGATGTCGTAATCAGATTTCTTTTCCACAATAATAACCTTCTTTTTGTTTAGTAATATATCCGGCTGCTTTACCCCAGAAGCATCCTGTCGTTGTCAAGGCCTGTGCCGCTCTTGCGGCCGAACTGCTCTATCAGCCATTCAACTGTGACACCCTCTCGTTCCTTGCCGCTGATATCCATGATAATGCTGCCTTCGTGCATCATGATCGTACGGGTGCCATGGTCAAGCGCTGCCTTCATATTATGTGTGATCATCAGTGTACACAGGTTGTTTTCTTTAACGACTTCGTCGGTGAGCTCCAGGACCTTGCTCGCTATCGAGGGATCCAATGCTGCCGTGTGTTCGTCGAGCAGCAGCAGCCTGGGCTTTACTATGGTGGCCATCAGCAGTGTCAGTGCCTGTCTCTGCCCTCCTGAGAGCCTTCCGACCTTTTCTTTTATCCTGCTTTCCAGTCCCAGCTCCAGCTGTGCCAGCTTTTCTTTGAAAAATTTCGAATCCGGCTTTGATATACCTGGCTTAAGGCCTCTTGACCTGCCTCTTTGGTATGCTATAGCCAGATTTTCCTCTATCGTCATATCAAAGGCCGTTCCCATCAACGGATCCTGGAACACTCTGCCGATATATGCCGCACGCTTGTGCTCGGGGGTTCTTGTGATATCGATGTTGTCTATGGATATTTTTCCAATATCTATATCAAATACACCCGAGATGCAGTTGAGCAGCGTCGATTTACCTGCGCCATTGCCGCCTATGACAGTGACAAACTCGCCTTCCTTCAGTGTAAGGCTGATATTGGTCAGGGCGGCCTTTTCATTAACGCTCCCCTTATTGAATATTTTTGTCATGTTTTCTATAACTAGCATTATTGCCGGCCTCCCTTCTGCCTGCTCATAGCGGCCTGTCTGCCGGTGAGCGAAATTACCCTGTCACGGATCGTCCCCATTGATAAAGCGATGGCAACAATGATGGCGGACACCAGCTTCAGGTCTGTTGGCGGCATGCCAAGCTCAAGCGCACCTGCAATTATGAATCTATACAGCACTGCACCAAGTACAACTGCAATAAGCCTTCTCAACAGGGAGCTTGTGCCGAATATAACTTCTCCGATAATGACTGAAGCCAGACCTATTACGACCATGCCTATTCCCATACCCACATCCGTAAACCCCTGGTATTGGGCTATCATGGCGCCTGAAAGCGCTACAAGGCCATTGGACAGTGCAAGGCCGACGATTGTCGTGAAATCCGTATCTACGCCGGAGGCCCTTACCATTTTTTCATTGTCGCCTGTGGCACGCAGAACAAGACCAAATTTGGTCTTGAGAAAATAATACAGCAGCGCTATCAATGCCGCCAGCACCGCCAAGCATATAATAAGTGCGATGTAATATTCGACAGGTGTGTCAAAAAACGGGCTGAATATAGTTGGAATATTCATGATCCTGGATAAAGGAATATTTGATTTATTGCCCATAACCTTTAGATTTAACGAATATAACGCCAGCATCATGAGTATGCCGGAAAGGATCGGCTGGATCTTCAGCTTTGTGGTAAGCAATGCGGTGATGCTTCCTGCTGCACAGCCCGCGATGAATGCTATTACAAGGCCCAGCACAGGGTGACCGCTAACACACAATACGGCAGAGAAGGCAGCTCCAAGTGTGAAGCTGCTGTCCACCGTCAGATCCGGCATATTTAATGTGCGAAACGATATGAATACCCCCAGCGCCATTATTGCATAGATAATGCCCAGCTCGGCCGAACCCTTTATTATATCAAGCATTTTCTACGACTCCCCATGTTGATTCTTATTGTGCTATCGTTCAAAGTAAAAATTCGCTTTCGCATCTATTATATCACTCATTTTTATTACCGCAACAATTTATGCCGGATCGCAGGTACTACTCGCCGAATACCTGCGCTGCTTCCTTAAGCACATCCTCTGGTATTGTTATGCCTATTGCTTCAGCAGTTTTCTTGTTAACGTATATGTCCATGTCCGTCATGGTTTTTACCGGCATATCTCCCGGTTTTTTGCCATTAAGGATCTCGACGGCCATAACTCCGGTTTCCTGTCCGAGTACGGTATAGTTGATGCCGTAGGTCGCAAGTCCTCCATCCGATACCATGGAATCCGCTCCGACATAAACCGGTATCTTCGCATTTTCCGCAACTTGTGTCACTATGGGCATTGCAGAGGCTATGGTGTTGTCTATCGGGGAGAAGATCGCATCGACCTTGCCTGCCAGAGACTGTGTTACCTGCTGGACCTCTGAGGAATTGGTGACCGTGCCCTCAATGACCTGTATACCATTAGCGGTACAGTACTCCTTAAGGTTGTTTATAACGGATATGGAGTTTGTCTCACTGGAGTTGTAGAGTGCTCCTACTGTCTTGATATCAGGAGTGATGCGCTTTGCAAGCTCCATTATCATTGCAGCCGATACGGCATCCGAGGTACCGGTCACATTTCCTCCGGGCTTTTCAAGGTTGGCTACCAGCCCTGAGCCCAACGGGTCAGTGCAGGCTGAAAACAGCACCGGAATGTCGGGGGAGATTGAAGCGGCTGCCTGTGCCGACGGTGTAGCGATGGCGATTATAAGGTCTTTTTTGTTGGCCTTGAATTTCTGGCATATTGTATTGAGATTTGTCTGATCATTTTGTGCGTTCTGATAGTCGATCTTTATGTTTTCGCCGTCCTTGTAACCAAGCTCAGCCATGCGCGCAATACATGCTTCGCGTATGGTGTTGAGGGAGGGATGCTCCACGATCTGGACGATGCCGACCTCAATGACTTTTTTACCGCCGCATGCCGTCAATGACATAGTGAGTGATAGTACTGCCAGGATAACGGTGAAGACCTTCAGCAATTTTTTCATTTCGATTCCTCCTGTTTGATATGTACTATATTGTACAATACTTATTATTTTTGTCGTTTTTCATAAACAGATGCGTACTGACAGCATTTTTTATTCAGTACACCGACCGGTCTTTTTGTTTGAGTCTGCTTCATGGATCCGCTGAAACAGAAAAACAAAAAACGCCTATCCTAATCAAAGGACAGGCGTCAACCTGCGGTACCACCTTAATTGATGCAATGTATAATGCATCCGCTTTACAGAGTGCCGACACACTCTTAGCCATATAACGTCGGCCGGACGTCGGATGTTACTCGGAATATCCATTCCTTTCGCTTCGCCCTCAGAGGCCCATTTGTCTGCTCCTGTCCGCCGGGATCCCAGCACCCCCGACTCTCTTTGTGACCGGTTCCACAGTTTTACACCCTCTTCATCGGTTTAGAAAATAATACCATGGGAACATATTTATTGTCAATAAAATGTTGTTTGGTTTGGCAGCGTTGACTTGCGGCAGGTTTTCCTCTAGGATATATTTTGTGGTAGTAATAAATTATACAGTGGCCTTAGTTTTGTACAGGTCAAGAAGAATATATATTTACAGCTATAGCTATTGGAGGATAAGTTATGAGCAGGATCGGTTCTGAAATATGCAGACTGAGGAAGGAAGCCGGAATGACACAGAAGCAGCTTGGCAGGCTGGTCGGTGTTTCCGAAGGCTTTATAGATGAAGTCGAGAACGGCAAAAGGGTCATGAACAGCGACCTTATCAACCGGGTGTCAAAGGCGCTGCGCCAGGAGGCCGGGAAGCTTGATTTGTTCGATGAGACAGAGATAAGGAGCAGGCCTGAGCCCGACAAAACAGTGAAAAAAGTGATCGAAAAGCCGGTCAGGGAAATCTGGACTGACGCGCTTGCAGGAGTCATCATGACTGTGCCCGTCTATGGATACGATCTTGAGAAATCATTGGCTTCAAGACAATTGCCCATTATAGATAACAAGGTGGAGGGCTGTCCGAAGGACAAGGTCCTTTATATAAAAGCTGAAGATGACAGCATGTCCGGTTTCAGGATAATGAAGGGGGATGTTGCGCTGGCCTTTAGAACGGGAGAGGCAGAGAGGGATTCTTTATGTCTTGTCGAGTATAAAGGAGCAAGGATGATACGCCAGATAAAGAGGCTGGATCAGGAAAAGCTTCTTCTGGTGGGGAACAGCGGCAAACTGTCCACAGAAACAGTGTCAAAGAATGAAGTCCGGATACTTGCGCGACTTATCAGGCTTGAGATCGCATTGTAACGAGGCGATAGATGGGTCCCCCGCCCCACCTCTACAGGTCAGACTGTCTGAAAAGTGTTTTTCCGAAAGGCATTTAATTATGCATAAAACCCTTATGGGACTACTCATTTTTGCAGCTTTTGAACAAAACTATACTCTAGAAGGCCAATTTTCATAGACAATGGAGGGTGCGGACACCTCTGGACAATAAAAATGAGAACTATTCTAAAAAATATCGTTCAAATGTTGAAAAAGTGAGTAGTGCCCTCTGCTTTTGCAGTAAGGATGGCCGCTTTATTCCTCAATAAGCACAGCCCTTGCCGGAGAAGCTTCAGTGCCGGTTATTCTGAGCGGCAAAGCTATCAGCTTGTATTCGCCTTCCCTGATATCTGCCAGGCGAAGGCCTTCAAGTATGATGATCCCGTTGCCTAGCAGTGTCTTGTGGGTTTCATGACCCGGCTGAGCTCTTTCTATCCCAAGGGAGTCGATGCCTACACCGATGATCCCTTTATCACTGAGATATTCTGCTGCTGATGCGTCTACATAAACAAATCCCGGATCAAAGCCTTCAAAAAACGAGTTCCTGGTTTTCAGCAAAATGAAGGAGCCGGGCTGGATATCTTTTGCTCTAAGGTCATTGGCCGTTATCCTTTCCTCTGCGCCGGTGAAATCATAGACGCAGCATGGAGTGACAAGGCGGCTTATATCAATAGTTTCAAATGTGCTGCCTCCCTGGATCATGTGGAGAGGGGCGTCGATATGGGTGCCTGTGTGTAGATTCATACTTATGACGCTCTCGTGTATGGAGCCGGTGTTGTAGTCGGTGACAGTGGTTATGACAGGACCCTTTCCGGCCTTGTTTCCGTAAACGGGAATATTTTCATTAATTGGCATTGAGATATCATAAAGTTTCATAAAGATTACCCCTTTCATTTGCTCTTCACATATCATACCCTTACTCTTGCAGACTGAAACTCAGACTGCGCAAAAAGAAGCTATAGCTGTGTGTTATGCTGTCCGTGGTGAAATACCCTTCAGAAATGGGACTGATCATCAATTTTTACATGGCGATAACGATGTGTTTTAACAGCCCCCGAAAGTATAGCAGTGAATATTCTGATCATGACGAAGTAAATCCTGCTCTGCCGGAGGACTTGCCATCACCTTCTGATTGTTTCCAAATCTTTTGTTGCCCGTTGAAATCAAAGCTGATAGAATATATTTCATTGGAAGTACTGAATAGTGGATTGGTGGCATAGCAATTACAGTCAGGAGCTGAAGAACGCAATGCCACAGAAAGAAGATGTTTGCTTCAATGAAACTAGAAAAAATAAATATTGAATTTTTTAAGGGCTTATATAAAAACGCCGGTGAGTTTTATAGGAACAATGAGCAAATCAAAAAGATCAGAAAATCTAAAAACGTCGGTATTCTTTCGGCATTTATCAATGAATACTGGCTCCTATGCTTTTTTATTCTGCTCGTAGCATACATGGAGCTTTTGTACAGGGTATGGATATTTAGGGATCTGTCGTTTGACTATTTTTTTGCGTTGATTTTTGCTGTATCCGGAGGCACTGCCATTTATATTCTGGTCAGTCTTTTCCCGTTGAAATTTGTCAAGAAGGCTGCTGCTGCAGCAACCCTCGCTATCACTATTGTATACGGCGTGCAACTGATATACTATTGTATATTCCGCACTCCTTTTTCATTGATTTCCCTAGGCGCGGCAGGAGATGCGGTGCAATTCTGGGATATTGTCGTTGAGGCGCTGCTTAAAAATGCTGCAGCGGTAATACTGCTGTTTGTCCCGTTTATAATAGAGTTGGTATTCGGTAAATATCTTGTGCCCAAAGAAAAAAAGCAGTTGGAATTGAGCATTGTTCTCGCATTTTGCATAATCAGCTATTCATCTTCCGTTGTATGTGTCGCGTTGACCGGTGACGGTCCGACATCCCAGAATACGCTATATTTTGATGCATTTTCTCCCGAGCTTTCGGTAAACAGGCTGGGGGTTTTCACTACGATACGGCTTGATGTTGAAAGGCTTGCGTCTGGCATGCTCCAGGATGCTGTTTCAGGCAGTATATATGCTGCTGAAAATAGCAAAGATGGTACGTTCGATGGGTCTGACGCTGACGGAAGAGTCACTGATCCCGTAAACTCTGCCGGAGAAGGTACAGGTACCACTGACGGAAACACAGACGGCAGCAAAGGCGGCGCCGTTGGAAACCAGTCAGGCGAGGGAACAGGCGAACACGACCCGGAGCAGTCCGGAGAGAGTGATCCGGTGGTGCCTGATGATCCTGCAGAGCCGGTTAAACCATATAACATAATGGATATTGATTTCGAGTCACTGATGGCCTCAGGGGAGGAGGATCCGCTATACCCGATGCACAAATACTTCTCGACTGTGGAGCCCACTGCCACCAATGAATATACGGGCATGTTCAAGGGCTGCAATCTGATAATGCTCACTGCAGAGGGATTTTCGCCCTATGCAGTGAGTCCGGAGCTGACTCCCACCCTTTACAAGATGATCAATGAGGGCTTTGTTTTCAAGAATTTTTATAACCCTGTTTGGTGGGTAAGTACATCCGATGGTGAATACGTGGCATGTACAGGATTGATCCCCAAGAGCGGAGTATGGAGCATGGCAAAATCGGGCAGCAACTATATGCCCTTTGCAATGGGCAATCAGCTCAGACAGCTGGGATACACCACAAAGGCATACCATAATCACACATACACCTATTATAAAAGAGATGTGTCCCACCCCAACCTGGGCTATGATTACAAGGGAGTGGGAAACGGCCTTGAGGTGAAGAAGTCGTGGCCGGAATCCGACCTTGAAATGATAGATGTCACGTTTGATGAATATGCAGGCCAGCAGCCGTTCCATACATATTACATGACTGTCAGCGGCCATATGAACTACAACTTTTTTGGAAACCATATGGCAAGCAAGAATAAAAAATATGTGGACCATCTGCCTTATTCGGATGAATCAAAGGCGTATATAGCCTGCAATCTGGAACTGGAATTTGCAATGAAATCGCTGATGGATAAGCTGGAAGCGGCAGGAATAGCAGAGAATACGGTCATAGTCCTCAGCCCCGACCACTATCCTTACGGGCTGGAGAGGGAGAAGCTCAATGAGCTTGCCGGCCATGAGGTGGAATCAAATTTTGAGTTATACAAGAGCACTCTGATAATATATAAAAAGGGAATGGAACCCGTCATTGTAGAGAAGCCATGTGCAAGCCTTGATATCATACCTACCGTATCGAACCTGTTAGGGCTTGATTACGATTCCCGTCTGCTGATGGGTAGGGATATCCTGTCTTCGACGCCTCCGCTGGTCATTTTTTCAAACCGGAGCTGGATAACGGACAGGGCTATGTACAATTCTCAAAAGAATAATGTGACCTTCCTGGATGGGACAGAGGAGGACAAGGATTACGTCAAGAGCGTCAATAAAATCGTAGCGGATAAATTTAAATACTCAACCAAAATACTTGAAACAGACTATTATGGTAAAGTACTGAAGGAGAATGAGCAGAAATGAAAGTTCAAGCCCGGGAGTATGCGGAATCCCGGGCTTTTTGCAGCATGCTGCGTTATGTGTCGCATGCCCATGACCTGATATTCATGTATTTTATTAATACCTATTTATACACAATAGCCTTTCATGGTACTTCATGGCTGAATTTGCCTACTGCTTTTCTGTGGGGATCTCAGGCCTGTTTTTTTCCTGCTTTTTCTTGAGAATCGCCAGTATTTTTTTGTACGGGCTTTCAGATGCCAGCTGCTGAAAGTCAAAGCCTTCCAGTCTGCAGTATACATCCAGCCCTTTGCCTTTTTCAGCCTGTGGGAATGTGATCAGGTCATTGTTATAAAATCCGTCTCCCAGCATCACTAACACCTCCTATCTGTTTTTCCTTCCCGTCTGCCTGTATGCTCCCTGACTGCGGGATCTTCAGGGATGACCGAGTAGTTGTTTTTTGCTGTGGACAGTATTACCGTAGTCCTTGTCTTTTGCACGCCCTGCACGCTTTTTATCCTGTTGAGCAACTCCTGGAGCGTCGATGTGTTTTCTGTTACGACCTTCAATGCGTAATCAAAGTCGCCGGCGAGGTAGTGGCATTCAAGGATGTCATCCTGTTGTTTCACAAATTCGGCAAAGACTTCGACGAACCGTGGACGGTCCAGAGAAATAAACACTATGGCCATCAATGCTTTTTGGAAGTATTCGGGGTTGACGATGGCTGTGTACTGTTTGATTACTCCCGATGTTTCAAGCTTTTTCAGCCTCTCGCTTACTGCAGGCACCGACAGGCTGACAGCGCCTGCTATATCGGATGCAGTGACCCTTGCGTTTTCCTGCAGCAGCTTAATGATTTTTACATCCAGTTCGTCCATCCAACGCCTCTCCCTCATATTGTTCTCTCTATATTCATTGTATTCCAATGTTTAAAATTTTTAAACTGTTTTTGCAAAATACGAACATATTTAAGTTAATATGCAGAATACGTTTAAATAATTTAATGGAAATTCTAAATTGCCAGATATAGGTTAATTTTTTTAAACTTCATTCACCAACTGCTGATTTTGCCGGTATGGAACCTGAGACCGCCGACGCTGAAACATGGTACCGTGAGATTGTAATTGTGGTAAAATGGTTTTCTTTGAACCGAAGTGTTATAATCAAATAGAAAGTGGTTCCGGCAGGATAGCTGTGTGATCTCGATAAAGGAACCATAAAGTGTAAACAGCTATGCTATATGTGAATTATATTGCCATTGCATGCAACGTAGCAGCATTCATCAAGGAGAGGATGTGCAGATGATTTTGAGTAAAGTACTGGAAAAAGCTCATGGATTTATAATGTCAAATGCCAGGCTGCTGGAACGCAGACTGTATGAGATACGCTTTGAGGGTTTGTCTCCCGAATATGCAGGGCGCGTGGTGAAAGCATACCAGAACCCTGACGGCGGGCTCGGACATGCCCTTGAGCCCGATGAGCGGTGCCCGTCGAGTCAGCCCCTGTTTGTATCCTTCGGGCTGGGGTCAATGGAGGAAGCACGGTGCCGCGACACGGAATTTGCGTTATCTCTTTGTGATTACCTGCAGTCGGTTGCCGATGAAAAGGGACTCGTTCCGTTTTTCTCGGATAATGTGTTCGAGTATCCTGTTGCAGGGCATTGGATCAATTCCACCATTGCTGCCGGCTTCAATCCTACAGCCGAAATATGCGGTTTGCTGTATTACCAGGGAGTAGAGCATGAATGGCTTTCAAAGGCCGCTGAGACCTGCTGTGACATGTTTATTAAAGCTCCTCCCATCGAAGCGCATGCGCTGTGCTGTGCCGCCCGCCTGGCGCAATACCTGCCGGACAGAAGGAAAGCGGAGCAGCTGCTGGACATCATTGCTGAAGTCCTTCCTTCGGCCAGATTTTTCATACCTGATGCCCCAGTAAATACATATGGCCTTACACCCCTTCATTTTGCACCAGGGCCGGATTCGGTCTGCAGACCGCTGTTCTCGCAGCAACAGATCGATGGTCATCTGGAGGATCTGCTGAAGCAGCAGGAGCCGGACGGAGGATGGCCGGTCAGATGGGATGCCCCCGGGGCTGCTTCTGTGCTGGAATGGCGGGGCAGGGTCACTTGGGAAGCGATCAGCAGGCTGAGAGCTTATAATGTTATTTGATAATGAGGTCGGCTAATTGCATTCCATGTGAGAGGTTATATCAGCCTTACCAAAATAAAGCTTATTTGAGGTGAATATCTGTGAAGCTTCTTTGCTATAAAGACTTTTTGAAAAGAGTGGAAGAGCTGGGATTTATGGCATTTTCCGGTATCGTTGACGGATTGCCGTCATTAGTCGGTGAGACACCGATGGAGATATGGCATACGGGTGACCCTGAAACAGATCCCTGGCGGTGGAAGGACAGGGCTGCGGAAGAAAAGCGCCTGGCTTTTGGATGTGTACTCGGCGGAAACAAGGGATTTATTGCACCACGGCTTTATCCGGCCTTTCTGGCAGCCTGCAGGCCTTCGGAGCAAATGGAGGAAAGGCGTTACAGCGGGTTGGTGAGCCAGAGCGTATGGGAGCTGTGGGAGCTGTTTGAGGAGAGAAAGGTTTTGGACACCATTGAAATCAGAAGCTGTATGGGTGTAACGGGCAAAAAGGGCAGCAGCAAGGTTGACAGCGCCATAGTCGAACTGCAGAGGCTGTTCCAGATTACGGTAGCCGGCAGCAGACGGAGGATCGACAAGAAAGGTCAGCCATACGGCTGGTATATAAATATATACGAACGGGTGGAGGACTGGATGCCCAGCGAATGGAACGGAGCTGATATGGACAGGTATACTGCTATTAAGACAATATTGGATATAGGTGTTAATAACGGCAATAATATCGACAGAGACAAGCTTGCTAAAGCGCTGGCCTTTCATCGTTGATTATTCACGTTGACTGTTCACCTAATACGGGTTAAAATATAGTAAACAAGATGAAAGGGCAAGGTATTAAGGAATGAGGATTGGCTGATTCGGCAATGTCATAGGACAATAGACTACTGAGCATATATTGCTCCGGTTTGTGCTGGATCGGCTTTTTATACCTGCTTTTGACTTATATTGATGTGATGCTGTCAGCTGCCTTACGCCTGATTTGGATATTATGTTCCGGCGGACTGACGGCAGATGTCACCTTTGTTAGAGGTTTAAGGTCTTTCCCGCACATGACTGTGTGAAAGGAGAGACCTTTTATGTTGCTTTTGGAAGGTGTAAATATAAAGAAGTTTTATGGAGACAGGCAGATACTCGGGTTAGATGAGCTGAAAATATATTCCGGAGACCGGATCGGGGTAACAGGCCTTAACGGTGCAGGTAAAACTACTCTGCTGGATATACTGTCGGGAGAGCTTGAGCCTGACGAGGGCTGTGTTAAATGTTATTGCCGGGTCGGCTATATCAGGCAGTTCGATCAGAACGACACCGATTACATTAATCCGGTCGGGCAGGAGATATCAGGAACAGAAATAAGGCTGCTTAAGGAATTCAATATTGACCGGAAGCTTGACAGAGCTGCGCTAAGCGGGGGTGAACGAACCAGGCTCAGAATCGCAGGAGCGTTTGGAAGCGGAAATGTACTGCTTTTTGCAGATGAACCCACATCAAATCTGGATTATAAGGGCATAGAGATTCTCAGGCAGAAGCTTAAAGCTGTGGAATCCTTTGTTATGATCAGCCACGACAGGAGTCTGCTGGATTCGCTTTGCAACAGGATCATTGAGGTGAAGGACGGGGGCATTCGCAGCTTCAGCGGCAATTTCACATTTTACAGGCAGCAGTGCGAAATGGAAAGGGAGAGGGCAGGCCTTGAATATGATAAGTACATTGAAGAGAAGACAGCCCTTGAGGAAGCTATATCAAACAGAAAGAGAAGAGCCGGAAAGGTAAAAAAAGCGCCAGGCAGAATGGGGAATTCCGAGGCAAGGCTTCATAAACGCCAGGCCAACGAGAGCCAGGAGAAGCTGCACAATGTCGCAAACAGCCTGATCACGCGGCTTGAAAAGCTTGAGGTGAAGGAGAAGCCGCGGGAACAGCCCGGAATAAGGCTGGACTTTTCATTGACCGAGCCGCCCGGGAACAAAGTAGTAATAAGTGCGGAAAAGCTGAGCTTCAGCTATGGAAGCGTGCCGGTCTTCAAAGATGCGTGTTTTAGCACAGCAAACGGGATGAAGACTGCCCTCTGGGGTGAAAATGGCACAGGCAAGACGACCCTGCTCAATCTGGTGTATGCAGCTTATCTGTCAGACCGTTACGGCACGGACGCAGGTATTCACAATGATGACATTGGGGATATGGACATGGATATCAGGCAGTTCTGTGATACAGCAGAAGTACCCATCAGGAGCATCAGTGTCGTTCCAAAAGCCCGGCTGGCGTACTTCAGGCAGACCTTTGAGAATCTGAACCCGGAAGAGACCGTATTGAAAAATGTAATGAGGGACAGCGTGCAAAGCGAAACTGCTGCCAGGACGATATTGGCAAGGCTGCTGCTTCAGGGTGACGCAGTTTTCAAGAAGGTTGAAGTGCTAAGTGGTGGTGAAAAAATTAAGACAGCTTTTGCGAAGCTGTTTGTTTCAAAGGCAAATGTCCTTTTGCTGGATGAACCGACCAACTACCTCGATATGCAGTCTATTGAAGCATTGGGCAGCGTGCTCAAGGATTATGAAGGAACAGTGCTGTTCGTTTCACATGACAGGGCTTTTGTAAGCTCAGTGGCAGACAGGCTGCTGCTGCCGGGCAGTATGACGATAAGGAGCTTTGAAGGCGGTCTTGAGGAGTTCGAAGAGTTTGAAAAAAACTCGAAGATGAAAGGAACAAAAAAATCTGATGAACTGGAACAAACTATGCTGCGGATGAGAATCACAGAGATAATAAGCCGGCTTTCGGCGCCTAACTGTGACAAAGAGGCGCTGGAGGAGGAATACCGGCGGCTTACCGCACTGCTAAAGGAGAGGTAATCAAAAGGGACGGGGGTTAAAATGAATAAATTATGAGCCGTGCTCAAATTAGCGAGTAATGGGCAAAATATCTTCATTGCGAGTTAACATAATGCTTTACTCTCTATATTATGCAATACTGTATCTAAAAACATCTACAGTTTTATCCCAAAACTCAAATATTTGAGCAGCGGGTTGGTTAAATGTGGCCAAAACTCAAATATTTGAGCAACGGATTGGTCAAATGCAAGTCAGGTCCGTGGTTTGAGTATACTATCCTCACCTTTCCAGCTATTTTATACTTCTATAGTAATGTATGCTTTGTTTCTTGGCAAGAATTAAGGTAAGGTTCCACAAAGGAAGCAGGAAGCAGGGGGACGGTTCCTCTGCTTCCAGCTTCCATGTTTGACTTGATATTTGGAACTCGATATACTAAAATGAACGTGTCGTGTACATACGAAAGAGGATAGAGGGGTAAATGATTTGAAGACCGTGGAGAAAGAGTTCATACCGGTAATTCTGGGTAATGATATAAATACATACAGCATGTCCAGGGCTTTTTACGAGGAATATGGAGTCAGGTCCATTGTGAGGGGCAAGGTTAACTCGGGACCCAGCGGAAACAGCAGGATCATTGATTTCAAGGCTGTTCCGGGACTAGACCTGCAGGATACCTTTATCAGGACTATTACAGGACTTGCCGAGAAAAATGCTGACAAAAAGATTATTCTGATTGGCTGCAGCGACAGCTATGTCGAGCAGATTATAAGAAATAAGGCGGTTCTGCCTGCAAATGTAATAGCGCCATATGTGGATGAGGAAATGATGGACAGCCTGCTTACAAAAATCAGGTTTTATGAGATGTGTGACAAGTACGGCATTGTGTACCCTGGCACATTTATATATGACAGGTCCATGGGAGACAGCTTCAAGCTGCCGTTCGGGTTCCCGGTCATCGTTAAGCCATCAAATGGTATAAAATACTGGCAGCATGAATTCCCGTCACAGAAAAAGGTGTACAAGCTTAAAAGCGAGGAAGAGCTCAAAGCTGTTATAAAGCAGGTATACGAAGCAGGCTATGATGACCAGCTGATCATACAGGATTTTATACCCGGGGAGGATTCCAACCTGAGAGTTATGATCTGCTATTCGGGTACCGACAGGAAGGTCAAGCTGATGTCTCTTGCCCATGTCGTATTGGAGGAGCATACACCCCACGGACTTGGCAATACAGCTGTCCTTATGAATGAATACAATCCTGAGCTTTCCGAAATGCTGAGGAATTTCCTGGACAGCATCGGGTATACAGGTTTTTCGACTTTTGATATAAAATATGACCAGAGGGACGGAAAATACAAAATACTTGAGGTTAACCTTAGGCAGGGACGAAGTAATTATTACGTGACGGCTGTTGGGAACAATTTAGCAAGATATGTTGTCGAAGATCGTATATACAATAAAAAACTGCAGCTGGAAATAGCAAATGCCCGGAACCTATGGACTGTCATACCTCTGGGTGTTGCGTTCAGATATACAAAGGATGGCGCTGTTGCCTCACAAATGAGGGAACTGGTCAATGAAAAGAGGATAACAAATCCTTTGTTTATGAAGGGTGACAATAAAATAAAAAGAGTGCTGTTCTTATATAAGCTGCATCTGAGCCACTATCTCAAATTTAGAAAATACCTGTAGCTAACTACACTAATGATATGCAATATGGGGTGAGACTATTGGATAATATAAAAGATACCATAACAAATGAAGAAAACACCGAAGTCGCTGCCAATACCGCCAGTGCTCCCAATGTCGCTGATGCGGCTGGAGCGGCCTTAAGCAACACGGATGCTGTTACGAAATACGAAGAGTTCCTACAGTCCCACCCAAAGGGACATTTCATGCAGTCGCCCCAATGGGCCAGGATCAAGTCCTTCTGGAAAAACGAGATCGTTGCTGTTGAGGACGAAAACGGACAAATCAAGGGCGCCATGAGCCTTTTAATAAGAAGGATACCTGTACTTCCCTTTACAATGATGTACTCTCCCAGGGGACCGGTTTGTGATCCCCATGACGAGGCGACATTGCGGGAGCTGCTGGAAAAGTGCAAAAAGCTGGCTAAAAAGCACAGGAGCTACGTGCTGAAGATGGATCCCGACATCGAGATAGAGGACACGCAGTTTGAGGAAATAGTTAAAAAGCTGGGGTTCAAGGTCAGCCGCGGATTGAAGAATTATGAGGGTATTCAGCCCAGGTTCGTTTTCAGGCTCGATCTGAGAGGCAAGACCCAGGAGCAGCTGATGGCGGACTTCCACCACAAGGTCCGTTACAATATACGGCTGGCGGAGAAAAAGGGCGTTGTGATCAAGGTTGGCACAAGGGAGAACGTTGCCGATTTCTATAAAATGATCGTTGAGACCGGGGTCCGCGACAACTTTGTCGTAAGGAGCAGGGAGTACTACGAAAAGGTGTACGACTGCCTGGCGCCCGACCATCTAAGGGTTTTTATCGCCTATTATGAAGGAATGCCCATCGCCGGTACCATTGCCATACTCTACGGCAATAAATGCTGGTATCTGTATGGCGCAAGCATAAATGAGCATCGCAACCTGATGCCCAATTACCTGCTCCAGTGGAACATGATAAAATGGGCGCTGGAAGAAGGCAGTGAAATTTATGATTTCAGGGGAGTTCCTGGCAATATCGATGAGAACAACCCGATGTACGGACTCTACAAGTTCAAGGTCGGCTTCAAGGGCAAGTTCACCGAATTTGTTGGAATGCTGGATTACGTTTTCAACCCGTTCATTAACTTCCTGGCAGAGAAAGGCGTTACTGCCTTCCGCGAGCTAAGGAGAAAAATCTATAAGAGAAAGTAAGATTGCTGTGGACAAACAATCAAGTTCAAAGGGTTTTACAATATTAAGCGCTGCCAGCGTTATTAACAAGCTGCTGGGATTGCTTTATGTGCCGATTGTCACGCTTATACTCAGCAACTATGGAAACGGCATACATGAGCAGGGCTTTAAAATTTACCAGCTGGTATTTGTTATTACCAATACCGGTATGCCTATTGCACTGTCAAAGATCATATCCGAGCAGCTGGCCTCAGAAAAGTATGACCTTTCGTATAGAACGCTGCGGATCTCGTCTGTGATGCTGGTGGTTGCCGGAGCTGCTACAAGCATCCTTACGGCTGTACTAGCGATGCCGTTGGCAAATATGATGCACTCGCCGGAGTGTTATCTTACGATACTTGCGCTGTCACCTACGATGCTCTTTACATCGATCTCCTGCATTTTCAAGGGTTACTTCCAGGGCCGTTCGAATATGGTGCCCACAAGCATCTCCCAAATAATTGAGCAGGCTGTGAATTCTGCTCTGACAATTGTTTTTGCCTGGGTTATGTATAAATATGGTGTAAATATCGCAGTTGCAAAAGGGATCACCGGTGAAACGGAGATTTTCAGGGAAGCTGTTGTTTATGCAGCTGCGGGTGCTACGGTGGGTACTTCCGTCGGTGCTTTGGTCAGCGCGTTATATCTATATAGTACTTATCGGAAAAAGCGGAAGGACATACTCCGTGAAGTTAAGCTATCGCAAAATGCCGGGCAGGAGGTTTCAAACAGATCACTGATCAAAAAAATATTAAGCTATGCAGTACCAATAACATTAAGTTCTGTGGCTATATATGCGACTCAGCTCATCGATGTTGTAAATATAAAGTCACGACTACTTGTGGCAGGTTTTAGCGATGTTGAAGCTACCAGCATGTACGGCATACTTTCAACTCAGTATAATAAAGTGCTGTTTATCCCGGTGGCGTTTGCTACAGCGCTGCAAACAGCAATACTTCCGTCCATTTCAGCAGCCCATGCTCTTAACGACAAAGACCTGCTGCGCCGAAGGATCTACAGAAGCTTCAAGACAATACTGATGATAGCCGTACCTGCTGCAGTCGGACTGACTGTTATGGCTAAACCTATAATAAACATGCTTTTCCCAAGATCACCTGACGGCTGGGATCTGCTGATCATGGGCTCGTGGACCCTGGTGCTGATATCGCTGGTATCCATACAGACATCAATACTGCAGGGTATAGGGAAGGTTTATGTGCCCACAGTCCATATGGTTATCGGCCTGGTTCTGAAGCTGATCGTAAACTATATCTTCATTTCAATAAGGCCTATAAACATCAAGGGAGCGATTATCGGAAATGCGGTATGCTATATATTTGCCGCAGTCATGAATTATAGAGCAATAAAGAAGCATACCGGTGTCAGGTTGAGCGTTAAGAGGCTGTTCAACAGACCTCTCAGTGTGTCTGTCATCATGGGGCTGATAGTATTCCTGGTTTATCATGGATTAACTATTATGACAGGGTGGTTCATCAAATCCTTTTTCATACAAAATTTGATTTGCGGCAGTTTAGCCATAGCTGCAGGAGGACTGGTTTACTACCTGCTCATGATCGTGGCAAAGGGTTTGACTGCAGATGATATCAGAAGCTTTCCGATGGGAGGCAGGATACTTTCCTACACGGCCAGGGTTCCCATAGCAGGCAGATATCTTAAGCTGTGATGCGTTATTCCGCTTATCTGGAACGGTAGAATTGCTGGTCGTACTTCTTTTTCTTCAGCTTCCTGGAGATCCTCTTTAAGACAGATCTGATTATCACAAATGCGCACAATGCGAGCAATACCAAGAGTATAGCGTAGGAATACTGAGGTTCATGCTCTTGGGCAGTGACACCTGAACCGTCCGTGGTATCTTCTGCGGACTTCATTACCTGTCGGGAGGCAACTATGTTTACCTTACCCAATACGGTATTGCCGCTCTTGTATTCAATATATCCAAGAACCTTGCCTTTTTTGACCGGAGCTTGTATTTTGCTGTCGATTTCAACATGGGTCTCGATGCCCTGGCTGTCGGAACTGACAGGCATTGCCGCCGCAAAGTCTGTTTCTGCTACCAGCTCCAGAATGTTGTCAGTGCCTGTTGCTCCCTCCACTATTACTGTTTTTACAAGATGTCCTGCTGCAGACAATTTCTGCAGGGAGTAATTCTGGAAACCATAATCCAGTAATTCCGAAGCGTAGCTGTATACCTTGTTGGAATGCATTACATGCATCACAACGCAAATAAGCTCCATGCCATCTTCACCTGTGGCTGATATTACCAGATTGTTGCCTGCAGCACCGGTATAGCCGGTTTTCATGCCTGTGACGGTATACTCATGCTCTTCGCCCTGGAAGGTATAGGTGTAGGTGTTGTCATACCAGAGAAACTTGTTTGTATTTCTGAGCACCAGCGGATCCCAGCCGTCAGCGTGTTTGTTTGTTGATGAGGGCATCCCGTAGTAATACTCTGTTGCCACGATTTTGCGGAACTCTGGGATAGTCATGGCATAACGGGCCATTGCAGCCATATCGCGGGCAGTTGTGACGTGCGGTGCATCTTCCTTTTCCGTATCCTTGCCCGAGGGATTCACGTAATAAGTGTTGAGGGCGCCTATCTCCTTTGCCTTTTCATTCATTATGTCCATGTATTCGCTGCGGGAGGGAGCAAGGTTTTCGGCTATGATGTTTGCGGTTTCATTGGCTGATTTGATCAGCATTACATTGAGCATGTTTTCCAGTGTAAGGCCGGTTTCGCCGGCCATGATGCCTATATTCATGCCGCCCCTTCCAATGTCATTGACAGCTGCCTGTGAAATGGTCATTTCCTGCTGAAGATCCCCATTTTCCAGCGCTACTATAGCTGTTAGTATTTTAGTCAGGCTTGCCGGCTTTATTTGTATATCTGCATTTTGCTCGGCCATAACAAGACCGGTTTTTGAATCTATCAAAACATAGTGAACATCTTCCGGAATGCTGAGGGATTGTGCACAGACCGGTACTTTGAGTGTAAAGAGAAGAGTTAACGATATAACAAGTATCAATGACGCATAACATAATTTTTTCATATGTACTCCAGTTGTATTTTATGCTTTCGTATGACAATATTTTAGCATTTATTTTCTCTTGTTTCAAGGCGGCAGGTACGACGCAGCATCGGCCAGAGCCGGATGAGGCGAAGTAGTCGAAAAACGCTTGGCGGCGGGTATGGATTTACCTTTCAGAAGGCGAGAATACAGATTTAATTATAGAATAAATTAAATTTTCTTTCGGACGAGCCGCTATAATTGTAGTACAATATAAATACATAAACAAACCGGAAAAAGGTAAATTACTAGTGTATACTTACTTTCATGCCGGGAGGTATCGTTTTACTGATGAAATATAGAGTAATAGCCAGAGCCATTGCCATTGTCATGATTGCAGCGGTGGCGCTGATTCTATATGTACAGAATAGTTATCTTGTGGAGCGGGAGGCCGAACCTGAAATCATCCAGAGCTATATCAAGGAAGAGGATGATCATATCAGGGTTACAATAAGTGCGCTCGGAGACGTGGCACTTGGACAGGATGACAGGTTCAGGTACAAGGATTCATTTGAATATGCATATGAACAGGCAGATAAAGACAACAGCTACTTTTTTTCCAATGTTGCCGATATTCTCGAAGAGGATGACCTGACCATCGCAAACCTTGAAACTGTATTGAGCGATGCCACAAAAAAGGCCGAAAAATATGATTACGGAAATAACTACTGGTTCAGGGGCAAACCTGAGTATGCAGGGATACTTAAGGCCGGGAGCATCGAGGCGGTAAATCTGGCGAACAACCATATGCACGACTATGGGCAGGAGGGTTATGCCGGCACAAGAAAGGCTCTTGAAGAAGCAGGAGTTCAGTATTTCGGCTATTCCGAGACGCTTTATTCGGAGGTTAATGGCATTACTGTCGGAATGGCAGGGTTCAACCAGCTTGGGGAATTTGAGCAGGGCAGAAATATGGATGCACTTAAGCTGGAGGTTGAAACGATGACAAAACAGCTCAGGGATGAGAGCGATCTTGTTATAGTCAGTTTTCATTGGGGAAACGAGTATAAATATGAGATCGATCCTGCCCAGTCAGAGCTGGCACATCTGGCAATCGACTCAGGCGCCGACCTTGTGATAGGGAGCCATCCCCATGTGCTTCAGCCGCTGGAGGTATACAAGGAAAGATATATAGCTTACAGCCTCGGCAACTTTTGCTTCGGAGGCAACAAAAAGCCTTCGGACTTTGACACTGCAATATTCAGGCAGACCTTCGTGTTTGATTCGGTCAAATCGCTTCGAAAAATCGAGATGCCCCAGGTGATCCCCTGTTCTATTTCGTCAGTCGACAGCGTAAATGATTATAGACCGACAATCGCAAGCGGAAGCCAGGTCGAAAGGATATTCGGCAAACTGAAATATACCCCTGCAATGAGTGACGAGGAACTGGTGGCGTATGCCGGCAAAAAGGATATGGTAAGGCTCGATATTGCAGTCAAGGATACCATTATCGATTTGAAATATGCCACAGCCGATAACATAACAGGAAAGCCCGTATATGAATCAAAGACTGCGTACCTGAGAAAGGGAACTGCAGACAAACTGAAGAAGGCAAGCAGCATTGTGATGGAGCAGGGCTACAGGATAAAGGTCTGGGATGCATACAGGCCGCAGAAAAGCCACGAAATATTGTTTGAAGCAGCAAAAAACAGCTATTATTTTATGGACGCAAAAATTGGCTCAAACCACACCAGAGGGGCGTCGGTGGATGTCACGCTGGTGGATGCCCAGAGCAAAGAGGTGGATATGCCCAGCGGGTTTGACGAGATGTCCAAAAAGGCTCACAGGACATATGAGCTGGCTTCACCGGAGCAAAAGAAAAATGCACTTATACTTGAGAACGCTATGAAGGATGCGGGATTTATACCGCTGGAAAACGAGTGGTGGCATTTTGACGACACTGAATACAAGAGCTATGACTTTATGCCTGAATTACAAAAAGAAGATTAATGACAGATAGCTTGGAAATAATTAATAAAAAAATGTGTGAGGGAAGAAATGGAAAGACATGCGCTGGAAGTATATATAGAGAAGCTTCAGGGAGAAAGACTGTTGGTTTACCATAATTGTACGCTGGACACTGTGATGAAGTCTGTGAACAATTTGTCGTACGATTCTAACAAAACTGTTCAGAGCACGCTGTTCGTATGCAAGGGGGCCAATTTTAAGGAAGCATATCTGGAAGCGGCTATTCAAAAGGGCGCTTTCGCATACATAAGCGAGATTGATTATGAGGCGGCCATACCGTGTATCAAGGTCAGTGATGTCAAGAAAGCGCTAGCGATGACGGCGACAGTGTTTTATGGAAATCCTGCCGAAGGTCTTGCGTTGGTCGGAATAACAGGCACAAAGGGCAAATCGACTACTGCTTACTATATAAAATATATACTTGACGATTACCTCAGGGACCAGGGAAGGCCGGAGGCCGGGATCATATCGTCCATTGATACGTATGACGGTGTCATAAGGGAGGAATCACACCTTACAACTCCCGAATCACTGGAGCTGCAGATGCATTTCAGAAATGCCGTTGACAGCGGTATCAGTTATGTGGTCATGGAGGCGTCCAGCCAGGCATTAAAATATGGCAGGCTGCATGGTGTGCATTTTGACGCCGGCATTTTTCTGAACATCTCCGAGGATCACATAAGCCCGATCGAGCACAGTGACATGGAGGACTATATTTCCGCAAAGCTTACAATGTTCAGCCATTGTGGCACTGCTTGTGTCAATATTGACTCGGACCAGCTTCCAAGGATAATGGAGGCTGCAAAAAGCGCCGAAAGGATACTGACCTTCGGAACAAAGGAGGGCGCGGACATATACGGATACAATATCAGAAAGGAAGGCTTCGATACTCTCTTCTGTGTCAGGTGCAGCCGTTTCGACAGAGAGTTCAGATTGACAATGCCGGGCCTCTTCAACGTTGAGAACGCTCTTGCCGCCATTGCTGCGGCGTATACACTGAGGATACCGGAGCAGTATATTTATTCGGGACTGCGTAAAGCAAGATCCAGCGGAAGGATGGAGTATTTCGCGAATGATAACCAGGACAGGATAGTCATTGTGGACTATGCGCATAACAAGCTTAGCTTCACAAAGCTGTACGAGACTGTGAAGTCTGAATTCCCCGGAATGAAAATAGTTACCGTGTTTGGCTGCCCCGGAGGCAAGGCATATCTCCGAAGAAAGGATCTCGGGCTGCTGGCGGGTATTCATTCGGATAAGGTTTATCTGACTGCAGAGGACCCCGGACCCGAGGACACCAGAGAAATAAGCGAGGATATAGCCCAGTACGTGCGGCAGAATAATGCCAGCTGTGAGCTGATCGACGACAGGGAGCAGGCTGTGAAGGAATCCATACTGTCTTCCGAACCGGGAACAGTCATTCTGATAACAGGAAAGGGCAACGAGACCAGGCAGAAATATGGCAAGGAATACATTCCTGTACTGTCCGATGTGGAACTGACCAAAAAATATCTTGCGGAGCTTGGTGCAAGACACGACAGCTAGACAGTTGTTAAGTTTGTTACAGGGCCAGCTTTGGAGAATATTCATACCGGTGAACAGCCATACCACCTTTTGCATAATATGAATAGAGCACGTTATGTAAAGGGTGGTATTAATATGGCGAATATTTTTGTATATAATAATCAGACGGGAGCCATGGAGTTTTATACCAGGGCTGAATCTGATGCGATGCCCTACAATATCGGCAGAACGCTGACAGTCAATGAGTTCAGGGGAAGTTCCCGGGCAAATACGCTCTGGACGACCAGACGAGCTATGGAGGCCTTCAATATAACAAGGAGAGCATGGGGACGTCCGATATATGTTGGATATGCTTTCAAGCGAATATGGGAAGGAGGACACGCTGCTATGTCACAGCACTATGCAGGCGTGTCTTTTGATGTCGGGCAAAACCTGGACAGCGCGACCAGGGACCAGCTCAGGAACACGGCTGCAGCCACCGGCGTATGGACTTATGTGGAGCCTGCTTACCTGACTCCGACATGGGTGCACTTTGATGCCCGCGCAACACCGCCGGCATGTCTGGCAGGAGGTTATCCGCTGGTGCGTCAGGGTAGTGTGAACAATTATGTGCTGACACTGCAGGATGCGCTTAATGCACTGGGGTACACTGGCTCAGGCCTGGATGGGATATTCGGCGGAGGCACCAGGAATGCGGTGATTAACTTCCAGCGTGCGCAAGGGCTATCGGCCGATGGAATCGTTGGCTGTCAGACGTGGGAGAGGCTTACCGAGTTGGCTGTATCAATCGGTCAGACCCCTACTGTTGTCTTACCATAACGATTGATTTTTGATCCTTTAGATAAATTGTAGAAGCAAATTTCTGTTTGCAGATGTAAGCTCGAGACTATTCATGGACTTCAAGTTTTACAGATATGACCAAATCATGCAGCACGAATGAGACAGCGGGAACCACAACCGGCGGCATTGGTGCCGTCAGCACTGTGTCTTGAACTGTGGACGGTGAATGACCTATGCCTTCATTGGAGGGAGTGATTCTGTCCGGAGCTGTGTACTACCCTTAATTGAAAATTCATCCATGCAGCAAGAATTTTTCGGTCGTCCTCCTGTCTTTATATGGATTTTGGAGAAAATATAGTATACTATTATTTAACAGATTGCCGACGTAACAGATTCCGGATATTGAGATATTGCTGCGATATCTGGATTGAAGGCTCGGACAGGGAATCTGAAAAACACCGCAGAGGATGATTATGATAAAAAAGGTACCGTTATCAGAGCTCAACGCCAGGCTGGAGCGCTTCAGGGCCGCTATGGATGAGAAAGCGCCGGACTGGGAAATGGCGCTTGTCATAAGCAAAATAAATCATTATTACTTCACAGGCACGATGCAGGATGGGCTACTGTTCATTCCCCGCGATGCCGAAGCTGTATATTTTGTGCGGCGCAGTTATGAAAGGGCTGTGGATGAATCGATGTTCCCTGCGGTCAGACAGATGGAAACCTACAGGGATGCGGCAGCGGCTCTTGGAAAGCTGCCTGGGACGGTCTACATCGAAGCAGAGTTTGTTCCGCTTGCCATGTGTGAAAGACTGAAAAAATACTTCGGATTCAATGCGTTAAAGTCAATGGATCCGATCATATCCGGCATCAGATCAATCAAAAGCAGGTATGAGCTGGATTTGATGATCAAGGCCGGAGATATTCACAGAAGGGTGCTTGAAGAACGGGTGCCCATGCTGTTCAGGAAGGGTATGACTGAGGGAGAGCTGACGGCGGATATTTTCAGAGCCCTTGTTGAGGAAGGTCATCAGGGGATGGCACGGTTCAGTATGTTTGATACGGAAATACTCCTTGGGCATATCGCATTTGGTGAAAGCTCACTATATCCGACCTATTTTAACGGACCCGGCGGTAATTACGGCCTAGGGCCAGCTATGCAGCTTATGGGCAGCAGTGAGCGCAGGCTTGCGCCCGGTGATCTGATATTCATCGACACCGGCTGCGGTTTTGAGGGATATCAATCGGATAAAACAATGACGTATGTGTTTGACGGAAGGCTGCCTGCACATGCGGAAGAAATACATAAAAAGTGCCTCCATATACAGGATAGGATAGCAAGCATGCTCAAGCCTGGAGAGATACCGTCCAACATTTATAACACCATAATGCGGGATGTGGATGAAGCGTTCCTTCCCAATTTTATGGGCTACAAGAGCAGAAGGGTAAAGTTCCTGGGCCATGGCATCGGGCTTCAGGTGGACGAGCTGCCGGTGCTGGCAAAAGGCTTTGACGAGCCGCTGCAGGAGGGCATGGTCATTGCTGTGGAACCTAAAGCGGGAGTGGAAGGTGTGGGAATGGTAGGAATAGAGAACACGTTCCTGGTGACGCCCGAGGGAGGAAAATGTATCACCGGCACTCATCCGGGCTTGCTGGAGACCGCAGGAGCAAGCGCCAATGGTTTAAGCAGTATTTAAGCCGGCTAAAAAAACAAAAAAGCTGTATAATATCGGCGATTCATTCAAGACTATGTATATGGAAAAGTATTGCGTAGAAGGAGAATGAAGATGCAGGATAAGAGGAAGGACTATAATCTTGGCGTACCGGTGGAGAAGCATGATACTGCAGCCTGGGCTAATATCGAAAAGAAGAAATCCCACTCCAGGGTACCGATGCCGTCTGAGTTCCAGGTCGACAATGCCAAGATGCATGTAGATGAAAACGAAAAATAAAAAACGGGGTTGTGATTTCAGATCACGACCCCGTTTTTTGATGGACTGTGCTATTGCTCGGAGAGGCGGCGGTACGCTTCGTAGCGGTCTCGGGCGTGGTTCTCCGATTGCTCGAAGAGATTTTCGGCAAGGTCGGGGAAGACGTTCATCAGCTGGGTGTAGCGCACTTCGCCTGTGAGGAAGTCCCTGTAGGGCCGTTCAGGCTTCTTTGACTCGAGCTGGAACGGGTTCTTGCCTGCTTCACGCAGCTCCGGATTGAAGCGGTAGAGGTGCCAATAGCCTGTATCTACTGCTTTGCGTTCCTCTGAGATGCTGGTGCCCATACCGGATTTGATGCCGTGGGAAATACAGGGTGCATATGCAATCACCAGCGATGGCCCCTTGTAGCTCTCCGCCTCCGTCAGCGCCTTTATCGTCTGGTTCATGTTGGCTCCCATTGCGATCTGGGCGACATATACATATCCATAGCTCATTGCCATCATGCCAAGATCCTTTTTCCTCACATGCTTTCCTGCAGAAGCGAATTTGGCCACTGCTCCGGCGGGGGTTGCCTTGGAGGACTGGCCGCCGGTGTTGGAATATATTTCGGTATCCAGCACGAGCAGATTGACATCGGCCCCTGTCGCAAGGACATGGTCAACACCTCCGTAGCCGATATCATATGCCCAGCCGTCTCCTCCTATTATCCAGAAAGACTTCTTGACCAGGTAGTCTTTTTTACTCATTATGTCTTCCAACAGTTGGTTCCCGTTTATATCCATCTCCGAAAGCACTCTGATCACATTTGCAGATGCAGCCCTGGAGGCTTCACCGTCGTCCTTGGATTCAAGCCATGCAATAAAAGCCTGTTTGAGTGCATCTGGCAGCTCCTGCTCCATGCTTCGTCGCATCAGGTCCGCGATATGCTCTCTTATCTGATTGACTCCAAGGTACATGCCAAATCCGAATTCAGCATTGTCTTCGAACAGTGAATTGGCCCATGCCGGTCCCTTGCCTTTTGAATTTGTTGTATATGAAATGGATGGAGAGCTGGCGCTCCAGATGGATGAACAGCCTGTTGCATTGGCTATCATCATGCGGTCTCCGAACAATTGGGTGACGAGCCTGACATACGGAGTTTCGCCGCAGCCGGGGCAGGCACCGTTATATTCCAGCAGCGGCTGAATGAGTTGGCTTCCCTTTAATGTCTTCTTGTCCATAACATTTTCTTTTGGTACCAGTGACAGAGAAAACTCCCAATTGCCCTCCTGTCTTGCTGTTTCCTCTTCTGCCGGTACCATTACCAGCGCTTTCTCGGATGTGGGGCAGACATCGGCACAGTTGCCGCAGCCTGTGCAGTCCATCGGACTGACCTGTACGCGGAAACGCATTTTTTCAAGCCCTTTTCCGGCTGCCTTCAGGGTAGTATAGTTTTCCGGTGCGTTAGCAGCCTCCTGCTCATCCAGCAGGAACAGACGTATTGTTGCATGCGGGCATACATACGAGCACCTGCCGCACTGTATACAGTTATCAGGCTGCCATTGGGGCAGCATTATTGCTATGCCGCGCTTTTCATAGGCTGTGGTTCCCAGCGGGTGTGTTCCGTCTTCGATACCATTGAAAGCACTGACCGGCAGCTCATCGCCCTCATGTCGTGCCATCGGCCTTTGTACCTTGTGAATGAAATCGGGCACCGTTTCAGGCTCCTTGCTTTCGTCGGGTGCATCGGCCCAGGCCTTTGGCACATTCACCTTGTGGAGAGCTTCGATGGAGTGGTCCACCGCCTGGTTATTCATATCGACTATTTTCTTTCCCTTTTTGCCATAGGCCTTTTCGATGGAAGCCTTCAGATACTTTATCGCGTCCTCCACCGGAATGATATTTGCAAGCTTGAAGAAAACAGTCTGCATGATCATGTTGATCCTGTTGCCAAGACCGATCTCTCCAGCGATTTTAACCGCGTCTATGGTGTAGAAGCTGATTTCGTTTTGGGCAATATACCTTTTCAGCTTTGCAGGGAGATTACTTTCAAGCTCGTCCACGCTCCACGGACAGTTCAGTACGAATACTCCCTTTTTTTTCAGGCCCTTCAGTATATCATAATTGTACAGGAACGATTTATTATGGCAGGCGACATAGTCTGAATTATAGACAAGGTAAGGGCTCCTGATCGGATTCGGACCAAACCTGAGATGTGAAACTGTCGTGCCGCCGGATTTTTTGCTGTCGTATGAGAAATATGCCTGTGCGTAAAGCTCTGTATTGTCTCCAATTATTTTTATCGCCGATTTATTTGCGCCGACAGTGCCGTCGGACCCAAGGCCCCAGAACTTGCAGCTGATGGTGCCTGCTGGTGTCGTTTCTATGATATCTCCCTCAGGCAGAGAGGTATATGTGATATCGTCGACTATACCTATGGTGAACCGGTCCTTTGGATTGTCGCACATTAGGTTGTCAAATACCGCAGCTATCTGCGACGGGCGTGTATCCTTGGAGCCTAGGCCGTATCTGCCGCCTACTATGAGCGGTTTTTGGCCGGTCACACTGTAGAACGCTTTGCAAACATCCAGGTAAAGCGGTTCGCCCGGAGCTCCAGGCTCCTTTGTTCGGTCGAGAACTGCAATTTTTTTTACTGATTTGGGTATGGCATCCAGAAGGCGTTTTTCTGAGAACGGCCTGTAGAGCCTGACTATGACGGCTCCTGTCTTCTTGCCTCTTGAGTTCATATAGTCCACTGTTTCGTTGACCGTGTCACACACCGAACCCATGGCGATTATTACATATTCGGCATCAGGCGCTCCATAATAATCAAACAGATGGTAGCTCCTGCCGGTTATCCTCTCAATATCCTTCAGGCAGCCTTCGATGATTGCCGGTACCTGGTCATAGAACTTATTGGAAGCCTCCCTCCCTTGAAAATATACATCCGGGTTCTGAGCCGTACCTCTGGCAACGGGATGCTCGGGATTGAGGGCCCTGTTCCTGAAATCCTTGACGGCCTGCATATCTACAAGCCCTGCCAGATCGGAATACTCTATTGTGCTGATTTTCTGGACTTCATGGGAGGTCCTGAAGCCATCGAAAAAGTGGATGAATGGGATCCTCGATTTGATCGCGGCCAGATGCGCCGCACAACCCAGGTCCATGACCTCCTGGACATTGGCCGAAGCAAGCATGGCAGCGCCTGTCTGCCTGCATGCCATGACGTCCTGATGGTCGCCGAATATGGAAAGGGCGTGGGCTGCAAGCGCGCGTGCGGAGACATGCAGCACGCCCGGAAGTAGTTCTCCCGCCATTTTATACAGGTTTGGTATCATGAGAAGCAACCCCTGTGACGCCGTATAGGTGGTCGTCAGTGCGCCTGCCTGCAGAGATCCGTGCATTGCACCTGCAGCGCCTGCTTCGGACTGCATTTCTACAACATTGACTATCTGGCCGAATATATTTTGTTTCCCATGGGATGCCCACTCATCTGCGTATTCGGCCATGGGTGATGACGGTGTTATAGGAAAAATTGCGGCAACCTCGGTAAATGCGTAAGAGGCGTAAGCCGCAGCCTGATTGCCGTCCATTGTTGACATTTTCATCAAGAAGCACTCCTTTATATTAAACTAGGCATTATTGTTGTATTATTTCATAAAAATTGTCCAATCATGTATCAGTTTGCTGGCGGGAGATGAGCATACGATCTGACAGCTGTGATTGTAGTCAAAAATTATCATGTTTGCCGGGATGTACACGGTGATTGAAAATTATTCCTGAAAATAATATAATGTATTAAAGCAGATATTCAGCTGAGTACTCCAGTGATAAGCATGCAGACTATCCACAAGAGAGGTTCGGGATGGATATACAAAACAAAAGGATCCTTATAGCGGACGATAACAAGGATATACATGAAGATATCAAGTATATCCTTGCGACTTCTTCCGGATATATGGAAGATTATCAGGAAACAAAGCTCCTTAAGGAGGAGCTATTCGGTGAAAGCTTCCAAGCCCCGGCAGATAAGGCTGCAGCAGATATAAAGTATAATATAGATGACGCTTATCAGGGGAATGAAGCCATTGAAATGGTAAGGATGGCCAAAGAAGCCGGCGAGCCTTATTCACTGGTATTCATGGATGTCAGGATGCCGCCCGGCATGGACGGGATAGAAACTATAGAAGGAATTTGGGAAATCGATCCCGATGCCGGTGTTGTGATATGCACCGCATATTCGGATTATTCATGGGATCAGATCATAGCAAAGCTTGGACATAAAGATAACCTTCTGTTTATAAGAAAGCCCTTCGACAATGTTTCTTTAAAACAGATAGCCCTTGCAATGACCACAAAGTGGAGCCTGAAGATGCAGGTGAGAAGGCATATAGGAAACCTTGAGCAGGAAGTGGATAGAAGAACAAATGAGCTCACGATCACTGTACAAAAGCTCAGGGAAGAAATTGCGCTCCGCAAGGAAAAGGAGAAGCTGCTGGCTCACAGCGCGCATTACGATTCATTGACAGAATTGCTGAACAGACGGTCCTTCTATACCTCTGTAAATTCACTCATAACAGGGGAACCCCGCCGCTTCAGTTCGTTTTCGCTGTTTTATCTTGATCTGGACGATTTTAAAAGTGTAAATGATATATTCGGCCACGATATAGGAGACCGGCTGCTTGTCAGGGTAGCTGAGAGGATAGGCAAGGTGCTGGACAAGTATGCCTGCGACGTCCCGGACTATATAAGCGATAATTGCAGTATCAAAGCTATATTCAGGCTCGGAGGAGATGAGTTTACGGCGGTGATATGTGAGACTGACAGGGAGTCTGTCGGAAGAATTGCACAGTCGCTTATTGACTCGATCAAGGAGCCGTATATTATCTCCGGGCATGAGATAGATATTTCCTGCTGTATCGGGATCAGCGTATACAATGGGAACGGCATTTCGATCAATACACTGCTCAAATATGCGGATATAGCGCTGTACGAAGCGAAAAAGGTGCACAGCATATATAAGTTCCATGAGCTGTCTGAATCTAATTCCTACATCAATGAAATAAAAATAGAGAGAGAATTGAAAAAAGCTATCGACAGGCGGCAGATCGATGTATACCTGCAAAGCCTGGTCAATACCAAGGATGAGATCATCGGCATGCAGGCGCTGGTCCGGTGGATGCATCCGGAATATGGCGAACTCGAGCCCGGGCGGTTCCTGCATATAGCGCAGAAATCCGACCAGATCATTGTGCTGGGCGCCTATATTATAAGAAAATCACTGGAGCACCTTAAAAGAATACACGAAGCAGGCCATGACAAGCTTTTTGTAATGGTCAGCTGTACAGCCAAGGAGTTTTACCATCCCGGTTTTATAGACACCATAAAATCCGCGGTCAATGACAAAGGCATAGATCCTGCATTTCTGAAGCTGAATCTGGAGGACAAGTTCTCATTCCAGACTACACCTGGTGCTTTGGCTATAATACGGGAGCTTAATGATTTCGGAGTCCAGTTTGCCCTCAATGGCTTTGACAGCGATTATCCTGCTTTCGTATTCCTGCAGCAGGTCCCGAAGGATACGATGATCAAGCTGAACAAGGCTTATGTAAAAAATATCACCACAGATATAAAGAACAAGAAGTTCCTGATGGCTCTTATGGATATAATTGAAACATGGGATCTGGATGTGATCATAAGCGGTATTGAAACTGAGGAGCAGAAGCATATCCTGGATTCAAGAGAGTGTATACTGCAGGGGTACCATTTCAATGCGCCCAAACCTATCGAACAGTATCTGAATGATCTTACAACAGGAGAGTAGTATGGATAACCGCATTGGTTCTGTTTCGCCCAAAAGAAGATACACCATCGGCTTTCTTGATGAAAACATGGACAATGATTATCACAACCTGATCCTGGAGGGTATATCGGAGGCTGCTCAGGAACTGGATATTGATATCATCAGGTTCGGCTACTATTCCTCCCATATAGCGTACAAATTTTCCCACCAGGTGGATATGGTACTGGACCACATACAGCAGTACGATCTTGACGGATTACTTTTCCTCGGCTGGACCCAGGCCGGAGCGATGTACAATCATGAAGATTTCATGAGGCGTTTCGGCTCGATTCCTTTGCTAAGCCTTGGCACGATATTCGAAGATATCCCTTCGGTTTATTTCACAGGAGACGAATTCATTGCAAAAATAACACGCCACCTTATTGAGGTTCACCATTTAACAAGAATAGCCTATATCGAGCATTACAGAGAGGATAACAGAAGGGATGCCTATGAACGCATCATGCGAGAATGCGGCATATATGACCCGCAGCTTTATGTCGGAAACGATGTGCTGCCTTCTGGCATTGAGCAGCACAGGGAGAGAAGCAGCAGGGCTGTGGAGATCCTGCTAGATGAGAGGAAGCTTGATGTCCAGGCTGTTATCTCATTGAATTACAATGATACGGGCTTTATCATCACCGAGCTGAATGCAAGAAATCTCAGTGTACCTGCAGATATAGCCGTTGTCAGCTACGAGGAGGGCGATTTTGCAAAGTACTCCTATCCGGGATACACTACCGTGTATTTTCCCTGGAAGGAGCTTGGCTATGAGGGCTGCAAGAAGCTGTCGAAGCTTGTGACTGAAGGAAGCATACCTATGGAGACGGAATTGTCCGGCTACGGCAGGATAATATGCAGAGAATCCTGCGGGTGTCTTCCGTATTATGTAAGGCCGGCGGATCCGGGGCGCGCCTGTTCTTTGACCCGCGGGATCGGGAGCATGACCCCGCAAGAGACAGGAGATATCGTACGTACGCTTTATACCATGTACAATGGAAGCGGCGTGTGTTTTGAGAATATTATTGATTCATTTCTTCTTGCATTAAAAAAGAAGGACGATATGATCTTTCTCAAGGAAGCTGAAAAACAACTCAGAAATGTAAGGGAACAACCCAGGATAAATGAACTTGCCACTGACATAAGGAATCTCTTATACCCATATCTGCTGTCTGATACCGAAACAATGCTGTGGTCCGGCAGTCTGTTTATGCAGCTGCAGGCTCTTGTCAGCGAAAAGGCTGCATGCATGCATGGAGTGGAGGTGCTCAAGGCAAGGATGATTGATCAGGGACTGCAAATCATGAATCAGAAGCTTTTTTTGAATTTCACGCTGCAGCATCTTATCGACTCGCTTGTATACGGCATTAAAATGCTTAATATCAGCGGTTGCTGTATTTTTATATCAAACTCGATCTTTACCGGATCTGATGTCGAAGAGAATCTTTTTGACCACAGTGTTCTTCTTTTCAAATATGTGAACGGTAAAATGGAAGAGACACCCGGTAAAGCAAACAGCCTGAAAAATCAGCTGGCCATGATTCGTTCCGACGGGATCGGGCAGGTTTCGCTGGCCTATTTACTCCATGTCACAGATGAAATAATGGGATTTGCGCTATTCAGCCAGGGAGCGGGGCCGCTTGACGAGATTTTCTATCAGACCCTGTCAACCAATATCAGTACGGCGCTGCATGGGATCGTGCTCCTGAACAGGCTGGACCAGGCTTACAGGAAACTGGTCGAGCATGCACAAAAGGAAGGAATGGCTGATATTGCCGCAAATATACTGCACAGCATAGGAAATACCTTGAACAGTATGAATGTCTCACTTCATTTGTTAGAGGAGAGCGCCGGATCACAACTGTTCGACGATATCGTCATGGCCGGGAGCCTTCTGGAAGACAACATAAATCGGCTTGAAGAATTCATCAGCCGGGATGTCAGAGGCAAAAAGCTCATGCAGTTTTATATGAGGCTTGGCAATGCTGCGGAAAAGCTGCAGCTGCAGCTTGTTCAGAATATGAACAGGCTCAGATCGAAAATCACTACTATCAACGATGCCGTTGCGGCACAACAAAGCTATGCAGGGATCGATGTGAAGCTTGAGGAGCTTTTGCTGGAGCCCATAATAGAGGATGCTCTCAAACTGAACCAGGATACCTTTGAAAGGCAGTCGATCACGGTGGACAGGGAGTATGAGCCCGGATTCAGGGCTCTGGTTCACCGAGCGAAATTGTTCTTTATCATTTTCAATATAATTTCTAATGCCAGAGATGCAATGAGCAGTTCTTCTTCGGGTAATAAAAGGATTTTGATTAAAACATATACGGACGGCTCCGGAAAGTATCTCAAGATAACTGATAACGGCAGAGGAATCCCTAATGGCAATCTTGACAGGATATTTGAATATGGATTTTCCACCAAGGAAGGCCGTTCCGGCTACGGACTGTACAGCTGCAGCAGATATATGGAGGATATGGGCGGAACGATCCATGCCCAAAGCGATGGGCAGGAGAAGGGGGCATCCTTTATTCTCAGGTTTTCATAGGGGATGGAGGACATTGTTATGGAACAGAAATATAGAATAGGTTTTATTGATGAGGATTCCTATGACGAGTATCACAATTTGCTGACAAAGGGCATACTGGACTCTGCATGTCAGCACAATATGGATATTATACGTTTCAGCCATTTCCACTGCCAGGAAACTGCATCAAACCCATACCATGAGAGTGTCTATATCCGGCTGATCCGGCAGTTCAGGCTCGACGGGCTGATATTTCTGGGATGGGATCGCATCGCCTACAACAGTGAGTTTTTTAAAAGCTTAAAGGGTATACCGATGGTTAGTGTCGGTGTCCATATTCCAAACTTATCCGGTGTGTATTTTCCAGGCCGAAGATATGTCGTTGAAATAATAGAGCACCTTATCAGTGTTCACGGCATGAGGAAGATAGCTTTCATTGCACCCAGCAGACCTGATGACAGAACAAATGTGTTTTTTGATGTCATGAACAGCTATGGTATATACGATCCCCAGTTTTTTGTCAGCCATGAGGAGCTGTCAGGCCTTGACCAAAGCGAGAGAGGCAGGAGAGCTGTGGAGGTACTTCTTGATGAGAGAAAACTGTACCCCGAAGCAATAGTTTCGCTTTATAACGAGGAGACCTTCCAGATAGTCAATTCGCTACAGCGCAGGGGTATTAGGGTTCCTGACGACATAGCAGTGACAAGCTACGAGGACGGTGAGACCGGCAGGTTTTCAATGCCGGCCTTTACAACGGTATATTTCCCATGGAAGGAGCTTGGGTTCCATGCCTGCGAAGTAATGAATGCACTGCTGACTAAAGGAGAGGCGCCGTCTGCAACAATAGTCCCGGGGAAGGTGATCTACCGCAGTTCCTGCGGATGTGTCCCCCAATCGGCGATTTCTATGGAAACTGGTGACATACCTTATTCCGGAATAAGGTTTGAAGACCTTGATGAAGACATGCTCAAAGGGATCACCGGAAGCATTACGGAGCTGACACCATTTGACGCGGCTGAGGCTAGTGTATTGATTGAATCGTTCAGAGAAGCTTTTTATAAGGGTGAATATAGTGCCTTTCTTATGAAATTCGAAATGATGCTCAGGAAGGTACAGTTTTATGATGAATTCAGGGAATTCAAGCACATAGCCATTGTCTTCCGGGAACTGCTGATGCCTTATTTCCTTGCATATGCAGGCACTTCTATGGAAAAACCGGCATGGGCCGACAATATGTTTTATCAGATGCAGGTGATTCTTCAAAACAGGCTCTCTAATGCGTGGTTCCGCAAGGATGTAGAATACAGCAAGCAGAAGCATGCTCTGAGAGAGGCTGGGAAGATACTGCTGACCAACTTCAGTGTGGAGAGCCTGCTGAAAACACTGGAAACAAACCTGCCCATTCTGGGTATAGACAGCTGCTGGCTCTATCTCTTTAATGACAGAGAGGGAAAAGGCCTCCCTGATGATTATTATCCTGAGTTTATATTCAGGGACGGCAGGCGTGTTTCGAATCAGCAGTCATACAATAAAAGCGGTTCTCAGTGTCTGGAGGATATTAGTTTTGATGGTGATGTCCCGCATTTCCTTATGGCGCATTTATTGTATCAGGGTGATCAATTTTTGGGTTTTTGTGTATTTGAGACCCGTATAAAGGACGTAAGGATCATCCGTAACCTCAGCATTTTGATCAGTATTGCCCTCAACAGCACCATACTGTTTGAAAAGCTGGACCGCAGCTATAGAAAGCTGATGGACAAGGCCCATAAAAAAGGTATGTCGGACACCACGGGAATACTTCACAACATAGCGAATATAATGAACAGCATCAATGTTACTTACCAGGCCCTTGAAGGCTATATAAAGGGCAGCTGCGTATATGATCTGAAAAGAGCCAATAATATGCTGGAGAGCAAGTTCGAACAACTGGATGAATTTATCAGCAGTGATCCAAAAGGCAGGCTTTTGATGCAGTATTATCTTTCCTTGGGCGAGTCATTCAAGCTGCTGCAGAGCAGGCTGAAGGAATATGCTGACAGAATGCTGGGCAAGACCGGACTTATCGAGGATATCATCAACACGCAGCAGAGCTTTGAAGGTATCAGATCGAATCTGGAGCTGATGGACATCATTCCCGCTTTGGAGGATGCGCTGAAAATGAACCACAATATAATTGACAACAACAACGTACAGGTTGTCAGGAAATATGACAGGCAGGTCAAGGCCATGGCCCAGAAAACCAAATTGCTCCACATACTCATCAATATAATAAAAAACGCAGTGGAATCTATGCAGCATGGTCAGACCCCTGATAAAGTACTGACTATTGAGGTGACAAACGATAATGAAAGCGTTTATATACGTATCAGTGATACAGGTCCCGGTATAGAAGCGGGAAAACTTGAAAGTATTTTTGCCTACGGCTTTACTACAAAAACTACCGGGCATGGATTCGGACTTCACAGCTGTGCAAACTATATGACCGAAATGAAGGGCAGGATATGGGCGGAAAAGCCTGAAACAGGCACGGGTGCTGCCTTTGTAATGCAGTTCAGGTCTCAGCCCTCCCTTTGAACCCGATGGAATAAAGCCCTGCCATAACGCCAAAACAGGCTGTGACGATACCAGCGGCACGTATGGACGGCGGCGCGGCTCCAAGCAGATTCCCTGCGGCAAGTGCTGCGAGCCATGCTGCAATGCCCGCCAGCATGAGCAATATGATATCCTGCAGGTTGATTTTGATCTCGCAGATCTTTTTTATCTCTTTTATATTCAATACGAATGAAGTGATCGATGTAAGCATTATGGACAGGCCGTAGCCATATATGTTCAGCGCAGGTATCCCGGCTAGTATAGTCGTCAGGACAAGGCTCTGCAATGAGTTTATCAGTGAATTTCTTAGTAATATGTTCTGCTTCCCCAGTGCATTGAGTATACCGAAGGTGGGGGAGGATATAAAGCTGATGAGGCAGATGGGTGCTGAAAAACGTATCAACGCACCAAGATCGTTCCGCTGGTAGAAAAGCCTGCCGAGGGTTTCAGGGATGACCATGCACACGATGGCGGTGGATATACCGATTATACAGGATATCCTCATGACCTGTGCTATCCTTTCCTCGGCCGACCAGTAATCCTTTTTGCTGATATTGAGCGAAACCTCAGGGACCAGGACTGTGAGCATGGAACCGATTATTATGAATGGCAGTGTTGAAATGTTGAGCGCCATACCTCCGAATCTGCCGATGAGCGCAAGGGCATCCCTGTAGGAAAAGCCGGCTGCTATCAGTCTTCGCGGCAGGATCAGCGCAGACACGGTGGATATTATCGATGACAGGACCCCATTCACACACAGCGGAGCGGATATGACCAGCACATCAAAAACCAGCTGTATCCTTGACTTGGATCTAATGCTGCTGTTTCCTTTGAATCCGGCTTTTTTGACCTTGTAGCAGACAAACAATGTCAAAAAGCTTATCATTTCTCCCAATGCCAGCGCAAAAGAAGCTATGGCGACAGTTCCTGCCACGCTTTCAGGCCGGAGCAGGGCAATGGCCCCAAGCAATATTATTACTCTGAGGATCTTTTCGAGGATATCGACAGAGGCGGTTATCTTGAACTGACCCATGCCATAAAAATAACCCTTTATAACAGCAGAAAGGGGCACAAAGACCAGAGCCGGCGAAAGGACCATCAGTGCGCCTGCGGCTCGTGCATCCCGGACAAAATGGACTGCGATCGACCTGTGAAACAGAAGCACCATCAGAGCAATGAGGACAGCCCAGAAGGCGGTCAACACAAAAATGGAGCTGAGTGTCCGGTTAAGATTTTTATATTCCTTTCGGCTGAAATATATCGTCGATATCTTTGAAATCGCTGTTATGATGCCGTCTGTGGTAATGCACAGCAAAAGCCCGTAGACAGGCATTACCAGAGCATATAGACCCAGACCTTCAGCTCCGAGCTTTCTGGACAATATGATGGAAAAGACAAAGGCAATGATGCCTGTTGCCATATTGGACAGGGTCAGCAGCAGGGAATCCCTGTAAAACTTGTCTACGTGTCCCCATATCCGGGAACCGCTGATATTGGCTGTTGATAATCTTCTCATAAGTAAAAGCTATTCAGGTTTTGCGCTAATTATGAAGCATTTTTCCAGTAACTATACAAACCCTTGAAATCGGGCCGTGTGGCGGAGTCCATCAGATAGGCCGAAACCTGTGAGCCCTCGACCCTGTTTTGGTTGAGCGCTCTGATGAAATAATCGACATCGCCGATACCGATACCGTGACCGTAATATCTTCCGTTTCCGAGATTGATGATATTTTCCCCCTGCCACTCGGGTGTTAGCGGGTTCACGTCCGGATTCCTTACATACCTGCAATCGCCCGGTACATAGTCGGGCAGCCCGCGGTAGGTCGATATATTCATCAGTTCGTCCATGTCGCGCCAGTTCATAAGTACGATCTCCTTGAAAGCGGTATCAAAAAGGTCTGCCTTAAATGAATCCAGGACAGCCTTGTAGAATATGATAACAATGGCGGTAGCACACTCCGTGCCATACAGGCGTGTATTGACGAAAATGTCTCCGACTGCCTCGGAGGGTTTGACACCCGGCTTGAGTACGAAGCCTCCGTCCACTCTTCTGTTCCAAAATTCCTCGTTGCATTTGGATTCCTGAAATGTGCGGAATGCCATTCTGCCTCTGTTGAGCGCAATAGACGCGTCGATGATATGTCGGCGCATATCGGTCTCAAAAATGAGCTCCTCCACCGAAGAGTAAATATATACATGGCTGCTGTCCATTAATATACTTAGAAACTCATATTCAGGACTTCCATTCCTGTACCTGTCGAGAATGGCTTTCAGATCATGCTCGCCGTCTGCAAACTTTATCATGTCGATCCCCCCGTGATTTCAGATACTGCCTCTGCCTGCCTGACGACAGGAAGCCTGATCCATGAAGTCCATTGATAGATATCCCTTCGGTGGAGCATGCAAGAGAAGTCGGCCAGCTGTTGCCGCACTGATTCCGGCATTTCCCTGAAGTCTGTGAGCAGCTTCAATTCATTATCCTGCAATGGGGACAGAGGCTTTCCACTGTCGGCTGATAACGGACGGCAAAGGTACTTTGCCTCATGTGACACTGTATAGTAGACAGGTCTTCTACACATTTGCATGGTCTCACCCGTATAGCATAGGAATGGCCTGTTTTCAGAGAGCCATTGCATGGCCTTGAAATATGCTGCAGTGCCGGTTGCTTCTTCCAATCCCGGTATAAAGCACAAAAGCTTTCTTGCCAGCGCTGTATCGTTGCTGTCCACAGAGTTCAGCCTTTGAGCTATCAAATACAGGCTGTCTGGATCGCAGGCTTCGAAAAATGCCCATACCAGATTGTGGATCAGCTTTCCCTGCCTGTTCCTGTCAAAGATGGTTTCGGCAACAGCAGGCAGGAGGGAGCCTTGTCTGAAGTCCTTCAGGAGCAGGGCTGTACATCGTTCCAGAAGCAGTTCGTATTCCGCCCGGAGATGCTCATTGTCCCAGCCTGTTTCGACGATCCATTCAAGCGCAGGTAAAGTTTCCTTCATTTCCTGACGCATGCTTTTTACAATTTTTGAAAATTTCCGGCCTGGCATCGATGCCGACGACATTGCACGCACCTTTCCAAATGTCCATGCACCAGTCCTGCGATATGGCCCTGCAGTGTGGCCTGAACCAGTTTTATCAGTCAGGACATCTGCTATCTCCAGTGCCTTTCTATACACAGAGGGCAGCTTTTCCGTAAGAGAATTCGCAGCAATATCTTGTTTTAAAATGTATAATGAACGAAATCTGAGATTTCGGTCATTTAGCAGTACAAGAAGCTTTTGGCGGTCTGTGTGAAGCAGTTCATGAAAATAGCTTCTCAAGCTGTCAGGACCATTGCTGATCCTGATGTTGTCAAGCAGTGCGTCCTGCATGCCGGTCATATGCCACCATCCCCTTTCGAACACCTGCAGCTTTTTGCCGGGTTCTTCAAAGCTGTCTCTGAAGCTCCGAGAACCTTTCCTTTATTACCGGGTCGGGATTGTGACTGAGGCCATACATTACTGCTCTCTCAGCTCTTGCCCTGTCTCCGGCCTTCAGGAATGTATCTGCAAGATTGTACCAGCTTGTCGTATCATCGGGATATTGTCTGAGCTTTCTGATATAGTAGGGAAGAACTTTGCCAGCAAGATAGCGTGTTTTGTCAAGACTCTCCAGGTCTATGCCGTTCCAGTGCACCAGATCGATGTCGAAAATGCCGGGTGCTGTTTCACGCCACAAAGCACAGGCTTCTTTTGTGTGACCCGAAGCACTCCCGGTCCTGACCAGTTCAAGCTTGTCATATTTCTTGCTGAAGATTTTTTTTGAGCCCCCATCAGATACAGAGTATGCTGCAAGTGTCCGGTCCTGCTGCCCCGAAACGAGTCCCAGCAGCAGACTTGATTTTCCGTCTCCTGAGATGTCGGCATTGTTGCGGTAATGCAGGTCTGTGAATTCAGGATTGCTGATCTCAGCCATCTTGTACCACTGGACCTCATCTTTTTTCAGCACCAGCGTCCTGATACCGTCACCTGTCATGAACGAAGTGATCAACTCGCTCCGCCCGTCCCCGTCAAGATCAGCAAACTGTATTTCGCCTGCATTTTCTGGATACTGCGGCTTTATCAGCCTTGCACCCGGAGGCAGGAAGCTGTTGACGACAGCGTTGTAGTCAGTTTTCTCCGGCTTTGCATTAAACTGCGCAGTAATACTGCTGAGCCCTTTTAGCAGTGATTCTACAGGCCTTTTCAGACTGCTTAGCGATGGCAGCTCAATAGGCGGCAGATTTTTTAAAGCTGGGAGGAGGTTTTCTCTGAAACGATCCGACTGAAGTAAGTCGGAATAATATTTAATGCTCCTGCGGGCAAGCTTATCCAGGACTTCCAGACCTGAGCCTTTAGGCAGCTGCATGATTATTACCCCTTTACACACATATTTCTTCTATATTCTATGCAGCAGACCCTGAAACGTTAAAACATATTGAATTCCAGCTGTTTCTTTACATAGCTGTTTCTTTACATATTGGAAAAAATAAGATAGTATTATTATATAAGAAAATTCTACATATTTCGGGGGGAATAGTTATGAGTAATAACCGGCCTACGATACTTGTCTGTGATGATTCACTTCTGGTCAGGAAAAAAATGAGAGACTGTCTGTCGGAATTAGGCGACTTTAATATTGTTGAGGCGGCAAATGGTCAAAGCTCCGTGGAATTATTCAAGCAGAACGATCCCGATCTTGTTTTCCTGGATATTGTCATGCCGGACAAAAATGGAATCGATGCTCTGCAGGAGATGATGGCTGTAAAAAAGGATGTCAAGATTGTCATGCTATCCTCATCCGGAACTAAAACGCACCTGAAGGCTGCAATGGAAGCAGGAGCCTCCGACTTTATCCAAAAGCCCTGGGAAAAATCCCAGATTGAGCATATCGTAAAAAATATTTTCTGATTAGGAGTGTGAAATATGTTTAGCCAATATTTCGGACATTATTTGTTGAACAAGGGACTTGTCACACCGGAACAGTTGACTGATGCTCTCGAGTATCAGCGTTCGGTACATCTCAAGCTTGGCGTTATTGCAATAAACGCCGGATATATGACTTCTGCACAGGTTGAACAGGTCCACAACATGCAAAAAAGAGTAGACAAAAGGTTCGGCGAACTGGCAATAGAGCACGGCTATATAACCGAAGGCATGCTCAACGATATGCTGTCCACTCAGAAGCAGGGACACCTGATGCTGGGACAAGCGCTGATAGACAGGAATTACTTCACAATGGAGAAGCTGCAGGAGGCGCTGGATAACTATAAAAGGGAAAACGGTATATCTACGAGGCAATTCAATGTGGTCAGGAACGATGATGCCCAGGAGATTGAGCAGATCTTCCAGAATTATGGGGAGACTCTGCTGGCGAAGGCCTACAGCGATTATGTCACGCTGCTGATCAAGAATATCATCAGATTTATCGATGACAACCCGACAGTTGAGATCAATCAACTGAGGACTGATATAACATCCACATGGTACACATGGCAGGAGATATTGGGCAAGATAGCTATTCATACAGGTATTGCCTGTGATACCAAGGAATTTGTTACATTTGCGGCAAAGTTCGCACAGGAGGATATCACCGAGCCGGATGAGCTTGCGCAGGCATCGGTCGGAGAATTCCTCAACCTGCATAACGGAATATTCCTTGTAAACATGTCCAATAACGGCGTCGAGCTTGAAATGCAGCCTCAGATGGTTGCCGAGAACTATACCCTCAGCAATTCGGGCAAGGCGTATGTGGTTTCCTGCCACATGACCTGGGGCAAGGTTGATGTTATCCTCGCATAGGAACGCAGAGAAGAAAATGCAGGGGAGAAAAATTAGAGTTATAAAGGCGAGGGCAATAAGCTCCGCCTTTTTTATTGCTGGATGATCTCCAAGGTCGGCTGCTCAATTTCTCAAGCTATGGGCAGAAATTTTCTATGTAATGGCCAATTTTGCAAGTGTGAGATGTATCAATGTCAATATTTCTCGATAAATCTATAAATATAAGCATATATTACAATTAGTACAAGTATCTCACACTATGCGCAGCGCTTTGTAGGTGCCTGGAGACAGCGGCAGAGAGAAGCGGGTCGAAGCTCCGTCGGTAATGCCCTCGTAGGATTTGCCTGTGACCAGGTCCTTAAGTACTGCGCCCGGCTTGTCTATTATAATGCTTGCAGTATCAGGGTGGGGAAGAAAGCTTTCTACCACGAAGGTGTCGTTGTCATAGGCAAAAAGTGCTATATTAGCCTGTGCATCCAGCATTACAGGCGTATTGCACTTCATCACGCCCCTGATCCTGTTCAGGACCTCCCGGGGATAATTATACAGATCGCCCTGATCCTCTGGTATAGTCAGAACAAAAAGTCGTCCCTTTCCATAGTGAAAAGCAGTCAGGATAGGGAAACTGCTGCTTGTCCCGAGACCTTCCACCAGCGCAACGGCATCATTTGTGTGAAGGCCGATCCGGGGCAGCATAACAGCCGTTTTGGATGTAACGACGCCGTCAAGGTTGAAGCCGGTCCTAGATAGACTGTAGCTGCCGATCAGTGCCTTGCTGCCTGAAAAACGCAAGGTGGCAATTTCCTCAAGCCCCTTTCCGTTCAAGGCCTTTGCCAGGCCGGAGGTAATGATGACATCTCCGCCGTTCTGTAGACTGTCAGCGATTTTCTTCATGATATCCGGGTCCTTGGCTGCACTCTCAGTCAGGAATATTTTATTTTGTCCATCGGGATAGTAAAGATATGCTTCGAGTGGTATGCCCAGCATCCCCATATAATTGTGCAGATAGTCCTCTCCGTTTGAACCGGAGGGAATGTAACAGGCCGTTCCGACTGGCGTACCCAGTTCGCCGAGAAATTCATCAACTGCTTCGAAGGCATAGCCTGCAAGGGGTGCAAATATGCGATAAGACTTGTCAAGCAGCGCACCGAGACAGAAAAGTGTCACTTCCTGCGGCTTTGAGAACAGAGTGAGATATGCCTGCTCCGTATAGTGATTAAGACTGCCGCCGCATTCGAAGGGATCGAACCAGCCTCCTCCATTCCTGCCGGGACTGACGTTTTCAAAATATCTCATGATGAAATAGCTCAGATACTTTGGCAGGTGCTGCTGGGTATACAGGGGGTCTCTTGTTTCTGTTCCCGTATAGATCATGTCAAATATCCCGGGTTCTTCTTCAAGGCTGTATCCGGTTTCACTGAAGCTGTCATACCAGTTGGGGAACTTTATGATCAGCTTCACATCGGCATTGAGCTTCTTTGCCGGAGCGATAACAAGCTCCTCTGCTGCTTCCTTCATCAGCGGGAGGCGGAATTCGGACCAGCTTTTTGTACCCTTTGCCTCTATGCAGGAGCTGCATTTGCAATTTGTGAAGAAAAAGTCGTCCAGTATTATTTCATTGAATATTGATGCCGACATTTCAACCGCAGCTTTTATCTTTTTCCTGTGGTCGCTGTTTGTATAGCAAAGGGAAGTAAAGCCATAGCCGTCACTCATTTCCGACCCGGATGTTGTTATTCCTCCCGAGGTTTTGATACCTTTGTTCTCAAAGTACCTCTTGAGCAGCAGCAGCTTTTCACGTCCGATGGTTTCGGAGCTGCGAAGGGTTTCAAGATATATTTTGTCGAAATGGATATGCTTTTCCAGAAATGCGAACTTTTTATCGAATTTATGCAGGTCAGTGATTCCGTTAAGATCTCCTACCGGTGCATAAAGAGCTGTTTTAAAATTCCTGTAGCCCATATTTCCCTCCCTGGCGGCATCCATTTCAGCCATACAAATGAAATAGCCTCTGTGATTTCAATTTTTTTGAAGTAACAATAATATATTACATTATATCGCTACATTTCAAAAGGGAATTTTCTGGATATCGAAAAATTTTCCTCTTTAATGCAGCAAAAAGGAGAATTTCACATATCGGTTCGTATTGAGTGAAAGAATAGTTATGACTTGTGTAATTTGACAAAAACAGTTCAGCTTATGTACTATAAAGTTATCAAAAGCAGTATTGGGGGTCAGGTCCAGATGACGTCGGATAAAGCAATGAGGTTTAAAAAAGTATATATAGAGATCACCAATGTATGCAATCTCTCTTGTCCCTTCTGTCCCGGTACGGCCAGAGACCCTGCGTTTATGAGCGCGGCGGATTTTGACAGGGTATTGCACCATTTGGAAGGCTATACCCGGCATATTTATCTGCATGTCATGGGAGAGCCTCTGCTTCACCCTGATTTGTCCAAGCTTCTTGACATCAGCTATTCCCGTAGATTCAAGGTTAATCTTACAACGAATGGCACCCTTATATCAGAAAAGCAAAAGGAGCTCCTTGATGCCGCTGCCCTGCGGCAGGTCAATTTTTCGCTGCACAGCCGGGAAAAATTATATGGCACGGACGAGCTTGATAAATACATAGGAGATATTTTTGAATTTACCCGCAACGCACTGGAAAGAGGAGATGTTTTTGTGTCATTCAGGCTCTGGAACATCGGCTCTCCGTCAGCGGAGCAGTTTAACAGATACATGATTGGCAGCATTGAGAAGTATTTTAGGCTGGATCACTCGTTAGTGGATGCATTTGCAGCAGCGGACAGGATCACTATAAGAGATAGATTGTTTCTAAATAAATCAGAGGTATTTGAATGGCCTGACGATGCTCACAGCGGAAATGATCAGCAGACAGGCGCAGCAGCTAATGCAGCGAAACCCGTGAAACCCGGATTCAGGAGCTTCTGCCATGGATTGAGGGATCAGCTTGCAATACTTGCAGACGGCACCGCAGTGCCCTGCTGCCTGGACAATAACGGCACTATAAAACTTGGAAATATATTAACGCAGGAACTTGAGCATATACTAAAAGGTAAACGCGCTGAAGCATTTTACAGGGGATTTTCTGAAGGACGGGCGGTTGAGTATTTATGCAGGAGCTGTAGCTATCGTGAACGATTTTCTTGAAACCAGGGTGGTGTAGTGAAATGTTACGGACGATTTTTTGGTATACAACAGGATGGATATATCTGTTTTTTACTATGCCGGTGCTGTACAGGATCAAATATCTGGAGTATAGAGGAAGGCTTGCAGAGAAGGAAGCTTTGGCTAATCGCTTCAGCATGAGACTTGCAAGAGGGTTGTTTTGTCTGACAGGCTCTTCGGTTGAGGTATCAGGTGCCCAAAAGCTCCCGGACGGGCCGGTGTTGTTTGTCAGTAACCATCAAAGCCACATTGACAGCGCTGTGATACATGGCTTTATCTGCAGGGCAAAAGGGTTCATTGCGGATAAGGATGCGGGAAACATCCCGATCCTGCGCACCTGGATGAAATACATGAAGTGCATTTTTATTGACAGGAAGAATGCCAGAAGCAATATCATTAGCCTGGAGAAAGGTATAAGGCTGCTCAGGCAGGGGCACTCACTTGTGATATATCCTGAAGGAAAAATCAACGCTTCAAATCAGCTTATCGACTTTAAAAAGGGCTTCTGCAAGCTGGCAGCCAAGGCTGGGGTCCCTATTGTGCCTGTTACTATCAGGGATAGCTGCAGGATAATGAACAGGGATGGCTTTGGAATCAGACCTGCCAGTATAAAATGCATCATCTCCGATCCGATATATGTATCATCTTTCAGCCACAAAAATGAAACAGTCCAGATAAAAAAAGTCAGAGATACAATCGCAAATAACCTGATGTGAATCATAATATATAATGTGAAACACTATAACAGGGGGTTGTTCCTTTTGTTCAGGAGCACGATGCCGGCAAGGCGCCTGATACACCTGACTGAGGCTTTCACCAGCGACGGCTTCGAGGTGGTCAGGGTTAATACATATAATGGCAGGATCGGTATAACCGCAGAAAACAAATCGGTTTTAAATTATGACACGGGTAAACCTAAAAAAGCCTACTATGTAGAGGGAACTCCATATGAAACGGGCTATCTGATGGGGAGCATGGCCGAAGAAGAGGTATCACGGATGATGGAGTATACCGACAGGGTCGTGTTTTCCTTTATCGGCAGCAAGGTCCTCGAGAAAATCAAGCTGCTTCAGAGTACACTTATCCGCATAGTATATGAATTGTCAAAAAAGGCGTGGGACCAGCTTCCGGAGATGATCAGGGAGGAGGTCCGCGGCATTTATGACGGGTGCAAAAGCCGCAATCCGAAGACACGGGTGAATATGGAGAAGCTTATTGTGCTGAATACGGGCATAGATATATTATGCTCCATGATCTACTCGGGCAATTTTTTCCGGACCGGCATGGAGGGAGTGGAGCCCGAGGATTTTGACATACCTATGATGTGCAATGCCTTTACTGCATGCGGTAAAAGTGCAGGAAATTCCTGCTTCTTCGGCAGGGACTTTACATTCCCGTCAGCAGATGTATTTCAGGATACGGCTGCACTGATCATCTATGCGCCTATGAAGCCTGAAGTCCAGGCAGGTGGCGGCCAAGAAGCCACAAGAAGAGCTGGCTCAGTCTCGGGAATAAATGATGCAGAGTCCGTATTGATGGGCCGCGAGCCGCAGCCTTTTGTAAATCTTGCCGCTCCAGGCATGATCGGGAGTGTCGCTGCCATGAATTTGCAGGGTGCTGCCTTTGGCGTCAATATGTCGCCCGGTGCAAATTGCGATCCCGATAATATCGGCATCAATTCTCTGTTAATGACCAGAATATGTGCCCAGTACAGCACAAGTGCAACAGACGCAGCTTCGCTTTTGACCCGTCTTCCTAAAGGAGTATCCTGGCTCTACATCATTGCGGACGGGAGCGGGCGCTCCTGTATTGCGGAAGCGGGGGCTTCCTGGCCCAAACCCGACCTGATGCAGTATCCAGATGAAGAATTCAGGCCGCTGCTGCCTGACGCTGACTTTTTAAAGAGCCATGCCACGGTACCTTACCAGAACGGAGTCATGTTCCGCTGGAATGATTATAAATATCCGCAGGATTACCTTGCTTTCAATCAACAGCTCTGGCAGCACTATAACGAATTGAAGAAGAAGCAGAATGTTATATATGCCGATGCTTTTGATGAAACAGGTTATATTAACAGGACGGGCGACCAGAACTGTCCTTCCTCATTTTATTTCACCCCTCAGAGAGAAGACAGCGACGAACTGCTCGTTGCATCCAACCATTACGTTATACCCGAGATGCGCTACTTCGCCATGCACCGCTGGACACAAAGGATAATCGGCAAGCGAGTGAACGACATACAATGGCGCTATGATGAGCTTTACCACCAGCTCCGTGACAGGCTGGAGGAGAAGGGAAGCATTGATATTTTTGATGCCAGGGAACTAATAAGCTTTCTCGCTCCATACGGCAAATACAGGGGATATTACGCAGAAAACCCCAAAAGCAGGAATAGCAAAGAAATACGCATCGAGGGCGCTGTTTCGGTGTTCGAGTTAAAGAATAAAGTGGTTGAGAGCCATTACGGATACTACTGCGACAAATGGGTAAGGCTTACATTGCCTGCTTACTTCTGATTTGATTCACTCATAAACCCCATTTCCTGCAGAACAGAAATCAGCTCTCTCTGCTTTGGTGTGCTGTCGCCAACGTCCCATTTCGTATAAAACCAGTCGAGATAATGGTTATAGCCCGTTAGATCTATGCGGGATCGTACTCAGGTACCTTGCTATGGACTACTTCCTTTTGAGAGTAGAGTTCCTTTATGACGCTTTCGATGGGAGGATCGTCCATGGTCATATCGCTTATTATGTATTTCTCATTAACAGACTGTATGAATACATTCAGTTCTACCTTGACCATGTCCAGCTCCAGTTCGGCGACAAAGGGAGATGTCCTGGAGGTCATCAGGATGCCCGGGATATCGGTCATGTCGGGCAATTCCTTCTTGACGGTCAGACTCACTCTCTTTTTAACACCTGAGAACCTTTTCAGAGCATCCACAGTATCATCAAATACGATTTCACCGTAATTTACGACGACTACTCTTTCTGCCAGCTCTTCTACGTCGCCAAGATCATGGGTGGTAAGTATGAAGGTGACACCCTTTTTGTTCTGCTCTCTGATGAAATCCCGTATTTTCTCCTTTGCTATCACATCCAGTCCGATAGTCGGCTCATCCAGGAACACGATTTTCGGAGCATGCAGCATGGCCATAATAAACTCGCATTTCATCCTCTCTCCCAGTGAAAGCTGTCTTGTGGGCTTTCGGATAATATTCTGAAGTTCCAGCAGATCTACCATTTCATCAAGCCGGCTCTTAAAGTCTCCGGAGGAAATGCCGTATATTGCTCTGTTCATTTCAAAGGAATCCATTGGGGGTATATCCCAGATCAGCTGTGATTTTTGTCCGAAAACAGCACCGATATTACCCACATAAGCCTTGCGCTGACGCCATGGTGTAAAGCCCATGACGTCTGCCCTTCCCGAGGTGGGGAACAGTACGCCGGTAAGTATCTTGAGCGTCGTGGACTTTCCCGCCCCGTTAGGACCCAGGAAACCCAGCAGCTCGCCTTCGCCCACATTCAGAGATATTCCCTTTAGGGCCTCTATTTCAATACTCTTGCGGACGAAAAGGCTTTTGAGTGTGTCGATAAAGGAGCTTCCTCTTTCATATGTTTTATATGTTTTTACCAGATTCTCTATGCGGATAATATCCATTATTCAACCCCCTGCGCTTGTATATTTCGAAAGCATCAGCTTCCAGACACAAAGACTCAGCATGAAGAACACGATACATACAAGCATAACGGGAAGGATGCCTGATATATCCTTTCCAAGCAGCGCTGACGCCGGATAGAAAGCAATGACCGAAACCGGTATGACGTAGCTGATGATAGTCTGAAAGGTTTTGCTGAAAATAGTTCTGGGATAATTGCCAAAGGACGTAATACTGTCGAATATCTCATATATCCTGCTGTTGCCCACCCATTTGAATACTGTTGCCGACATCAGTACCGCAAAGGAAAAAAGCGACAGTATTGAAAATATGAATATCAGCAAAAATTGCAGTATGTTTATTATACCGGGCCGCTCCAGATTTCGCATCGACAGTATGGTCACAAGGAGACCGCCGGTTATCGTTCCGATGCTGTCCGGTTCAAAGCCTGTGGCTATCGACATGAACAGTGTTGACGCCGGTTTTATCATAAACAGGTCATAGGTGCCCTCCCGGACATGACTCAACGTATTGAATACCATGCCAAAGAACAGAAGGTTCGCAACCCCGCGAGACAGCATGAAGATACCCTGCAGTACCATTATTTCAGGCAGGCTCCAGCCCGGGAAGGAGGCTCCTGTCGAGTATATGAGCATAGTAAGAAGGGGCATTAGCAGTTCGGACACCAGTATCATGATACAGCAGAAAAAGAAGTCGCCCCGGTAGGCCATCCGTGCTGAAAAGCTGTTCTTGAGAGAGACCATGTAAATATTCAGCATCCGTATCATGCTCCCACCCCCGTGAATCTTTTTACTCCCAATCTGGAAAACATCAATGTGAAAAGGAACATGATTATAACTGCCAGCGCTTGTATACCGACTATCTGGGGGATGCCGAGGGCAACGCCGCCCAGCTCGTATGAGCCTATGCATACCCTCACAGGCACATAGCCTATAAACTGAAAGGGCAGCACAAACATTACCTTCTGCATTATATCAGGGAAAAAGGACAACGGCAGGAAAACTCCCGAGCAGATATCACGCAGCAGCAGAAACATCCGCCTGATACCGGAGGTCCTTGTAAGCCAGAAAGCAGTGATGCCCACACAATAATTCACCAGAAACATCATCAGGAAGCCCAGAAGTATGGAAATAACGGCATAGCCTATATTGGCAGGCATCAGCGGGATCCTGTACACAAAGGCAAATATGAGAAACACGGGGATGAATTCGAAGGTCAGTCCCAATATCCTGTGACCTGCCTTTTGTGAGAAGGCGAAAAATATATGAGACATGGGCCTGAGCATGTATGTAAGATATTTGCCTGTATGTATCAGCATTTGCAGGTTCCAGTCCGCAAAGTCCATTATCAGGTAATTTATCAAAGCAGCCATACCGAAGTATGTCAGCATCTGATCGAGGGTCAATCCGTTAATGCTTCCTCTGGCAGCATAGACCGCATTCCATATGAAATACTGCACAAGGAAGTACACAGGCCCGACAAATATCGAAACCATGGAATGGGTGCGGTAGGCCGCCCATTCCTTATAGGTCACGAATGCGACGGCCTTGAGTATATTGAACGGCTTGACAAGGTTATTTGCAATCAAGGTTGTTTTGTTCATAGTCAACTAAGCCTTTTTAGTAAAAATGTGAGTTTATTTTATCCCTGCCCAAACTATATTCCTCAGGTTTATAACAGCCTGTGCATCCCATTCTATACCTTCGCAAAGAGGGCACATGTATGCCAGCACTACATTTTCAACAGGATCCATATACAGTCCGCACAGTCCTGCGCCTTCATGAGAGAAGGAGCCGGGTGAAAGGAACGTGTTGTTAGAGTATACATTCATTCCAAGACCAAATTCCATTTCAGTGCCGCCAGCACCCCAACAGTAAGTTTTTACGCCGCTTGTCTGGTTTCTGGTCATTGCTTCAACGGTCTTTCTGGAAAGTATCCGGGCTTTTCCATAGGTACCCTTGTTGACAAGCATCTGTCCCAGTTTATTGAGATCGGAAAGTGTAGAGAACAGTCCTCCTCCCCCTCTTGGCGGTGCCCAGTCGGGATACTCCCGCTGATTGGAATACCATTTCGATTCACGCTTGCTGGTCATGCAGATCCTGTCCAAATACCCATCGGGTATATCGAAAAAGGAATCTGTCATACCCAGCGGTTTTGTGATATTTTCCAGTACATACCTTTCAAAACGGGTGCCCGATACTCTTGAAACTATTTCACCAAGTATAGTAAAGCCGGCGGAGGAATAACGCCACTCCTTACCCGGCTCCACTGCCAGGAAATCAGAGAGCACACATTTTATCCAATCCTCTCTGTGAGGGATCCAATCCACGGGATAGGGCTCGAAAAACACACCAGGGTCCGGCCTGATTCCCGAAGTATGCGTAAGAAGGTGAAAGATATTTATTCTCTGGAACATGGGGTTGTTGAATTCATCGATTATTTCTGAGACCTGCTGGTCCAGTCGTATTTTTCCTTGCTCGACAAGCTGCAGTATGGAGACTGCGACACATATTTTGGTGACAGATGCAACTCTCCTCACCGTGTCTGTTAGAAAAGGTCTGCTTTCATCATAACGCAGGAAGCCAATCGCCTTATGGGCTATTATACGGTCGTTCCTTGAAATGATATAAGCTCCGGCCTGAACTTTCTTATTATTTATCAGTTTTGTGATGTGATTGTCCAGAATGTCCAGCTGAGATAAATGGAATAATCCTTCCGCCTGCGGGTCTTGGGCGGCTTGCGACTGGTTGACGGGAATGACTGTCTCTTTTTTCATGACCATACCCCCTTGTCATTCTATCGTGATAAAATTTGCTACATTCTACCACTCTGGGAGTAGGAGGTCAATGTATATTTTAATTTAAATAAAGGGGACGAGGTTTTTGAAATACCTTTTTGAAATACCCGTCCCCACGGAATTATTCTTCAGTGCCAGGCTCTGATTTGTGGCCTTTGATGGTGAGGACTACCTTGCCCGGGTCGGTCAATACCCGAATGCCGGGCTGAAAGCTGAAATTGGCGGCAGTGAAGCTCTGTCCCGGATTCAGGCAGGATATGTCGGCATCAGCGAACTGGGGAATTCTCGAGGCAGGGCATTCCACCGTTATTGTATTAAGCTGGTGTATCACGGAACTGCCCGCTTTTACATTTTTCTCCCCGCCTGTTATCCTGACGGGCACCTGTACCTGTACTGTATCCCGGGGATCGACCTTCTGGAAATCCAGATGTATGATTTCCCTGTTGACAGGGTCGTATTGGATATTTTTTATGATCATGGTCAGATCCTGCTCTTCGGCAAATTCCGTATTGAACAATGTATTTCGTCCATTGCTCCTTAAGAACTTATTGATTTCTGATTTTTTTACCTGAGCTGCCGTTGATCCATAACCGCTGCCGTAAACTACAGCCGGCACAAGGCCATGCTCCAGCAGTCGCCTGGCCCTTCCTCCGCCGACCTCGTTTCTTTTTTCAAGCTTTAATTTTGCATTGCTCATGATTACCCTCCAAACAAATTGCATTATTTATTTGTAAGGTTATTATTGACAAATATTTATTTTTAAAACATGTTTGGGGCTCCGCTCAGACAGGAGTAGATATAGGAGTTGTTAAACGACAGCCGGGCATGGTAAACTATATGGATGCGACCTGGACGGCAGGTCAGTGAAAACAACTATATTGGGGGAACTGGGCAAAATGGATCATTCTGTTTCGATAAAAAGGGCTGTATTGCATGTACTGGATCTTAATTCAGGAATACCTGCAATTTCAAAAGGGGAGCTTGAAATTACCGGAGATATGGAAAATTATCTTACCAGACATATTGGCAGGGTTCTTGATGATCCAAATACCAAACGTGCGGTTTTTACATCCGAAGATAATAATATCAGATACCTGTGTAATATGCTCAAGGATAATGAAGATGATTTTTTACCAATAACAGCAGATATTGCAGATAAGTTTTTTTCCTTCATGCAACAAAATCCGGATATACCGTCTGCCGACCTTGTCTGCTGCATTGCAGAAATAGATGGCGCTGCTTGGCTGGGCCTTTTGAAGCTCAATTACAAAGCGGGCTTCACCCATTGGGTCAACAATTCCGAGGAAGGCTGCATCAACACCATCATCAGGCATCAGTCGCTGCTGCCCCAGGAAGGGCAGAAGCTTGACGAGTGCGTACTGATAAATCTGGGGGAGCTGAAGATAAAAATCATAGAGAAGCAGTATGAAATAAATGGTGAAAAGGAGTTTTATCTGTCCGGCCGGCTGCTTCGATGCAGCTGTGAGCTCTCCGACAACGCGAAGCTGAAGATCATCGACAAGGTCACAAAAAATATGAACAAAAAATATTTTGACGAGGATTTTGAAAAAGCTGTCAAGCTTAAGAAAGCCGTTTCGGAGAGCTTCGAGGAAACAGCAGTGATACAGATCGACCATATAGCAGATAAGGTATTCGATAAAAATCTTGATGTAAGGCGGGAATATGTGGAGGAAATCACCAAGGCGGGAATTGTCGAGAAGGAAATCCCAATTCCTGATAAGATCATAGAGAAAAAGTTCCGCACGCACAAAATAAAAACTGATACAGGAATAGAGATAGATTTTCCTCTCGAATATACGGACAATAGCGACAGAATCGAGTTCATAAACAATCCCGACGGGACGCTGTCCATAATTATTAAAAATGTGACAAAAATAACAAACAGGTAAGCAGGTCGTGGGCAAATAATCGCCCTAAACGAATTTTTTTTTGAACCGAAGTGTTATAATATAAACCAAATAAAATATTAATTTTTGCAGAGGAGATAAAAGATGGGAAACAATCCGCAGGTAACGATCGAGATGGAAAACGGAGGCATTATTAAAGCAGAGCTATATCCTGATATTGCGCCCAATACGGTCAGGAATTTTTTATCACTGGTCAAAAAAGGTTTTTATGACGGAGTAATATTTCACAGAGTCATACCGGGCTTCATGATACAGGGCGGGGATCCTGAGGGCACCGGAATGGGCGGGCCCGGCTATTCAATAAAGGGAGAGTTTTCGGGCAACGGCTTTGGCAACCAGCTGAAGCATGACAGAGGTGTCCTCTCCATGGCCAGGTCCGCAAGACCGGATTCCGCAGGGTCTCAATTCTTTATAATGGTAGAGCGGGCGCCTCATCTTGACGGCCAGTATGCTGCCTTCGGGAAAGTGATCGAGGGTATGGAGGAGGCCGACAGGATCGTCAGCGTCAAGCGTGACTATAATGACAGGCCTCGTGAAGAACAGCGGATGAAAAAGGTGACAGCCGAGACATTCGGTGTGGAGTACGGAGAGCCCGAAACACTTACCGGAAGAGGGTGAAGACTTAAAAGATATAATTGCCATACTATGTTTGCATTCGTGGCTCAAATTTGACATAAAATGAATAAACTTTTTGCTTCCTTTATCCGTAATATGATTAGAAAAATTAATCAAAATGTGATTTGGAGGTACTATTGTTGTGGATGTCATCAATATCAATAAAAATCCGACCCCGAATGTGAAACCCATTGCCAGAATATTGAAATGGGGAGCAATAATACTGGCAGCAATAATTATTGTTACGTCGACCATTGGATCAGTGCCCGCGGGATACGTCGGAATCACGGTAACCATGGGTTCTGTTTCTCAGACAGTTAGAAGAGAAGGTGTATATTTCAAGCTTCCGTTTATACAGAATGTCAGGACCATGGAAGCCAGGACCCAGAAGGTGGAATGGACGAATGCGGACAGTCCGATAACCGCAGCCAGCAAGGACCTTCAGGATGTATATATCCTTGCTGTGGTGACATATCACATATCACCTGAACAGGCGCCCCGAATATTCCAGACTATAGGCCTGGACTATGCAGATAAAAAGGTTATTCCGCTCACACTCAATGCGATCAAGACGCATACGGGCAAGTACAACGTTGCAGAGATACTCAACAATCGTGAGAAAATCACCAACGATGTAAATACTGATGTTGCAGCTCAGCTGCTGGCAAATGATATTATCCTTGAGAATGTTTCGCTTGTTAACATTGACTTCAGGCCTGAGTACAAAGAAGCTATCGAGCAGAAGCAGATAGCGGAGAAACAGGTGGAGACCCAGCAATACACGCTGGAGAAGCAGGCGCTCGAAGCACAGCAGCAGGTAAAGAAGGCGGAAGCCGACAAACAGGCCAAGATACTTGAGGCGGAGGCAGAGAAGCAGGCAAAGATCCTTGAGGGAGAAGGCGTAGAAGAATTCAACAAAAAGGTCACGCAGAGCATTACCCCAGAGCTGCTCAAGTACAAGGAGCTGCAGAACCAGGAAAGAGCAATTGACAGATGGGACGGACAATACCCGAGTGTTGTTGCCGGAGGAGATTCCATACCGCTGATACAGATGCCTGCAGCCGGAGCTGGCAATATTTCCGGCTCCGCATCCAAGCCGTCAGGTAATACGGCAGGCAGCGGCAGCAATCCGGCAGCCGGTTCAACAAACTAAGCTGAAGCATTTTAATGATCAAAATCATACCGAATAGCGAGTTATTGAATAATGCACCCTGATGCAACGGCCAGGGTGCATTGTTTTTATATGCACAGTATTATCATACATTTTTCTTGCTGTTTTTTTGCATTCTTGCTAATATGTTGTTGAGTCATAAGACTGGAATAGAAGCTCTAATTATATGGGCTCCCGGATGGGTCGTTGTTCAAACGCCACGTTTAGGCGTGGCGCACGGAGTGTAGCGCAGGGCGAATTCATTTCGCCCGCAGCGAGGGGGTATGGGGGCTTGCCCCCCAATGGAAATTGAAAGGAAGATACGAACGATGAGTGATGCGATGAAGGCGTACAAACTGCATATGGGGCCTGCTTGCTGTGCAGTGGACCTTGGAGACGGCAGCGAACGGGGCGAATATGTCTGCCAGGATTACATAATGGACAGGCTTGGAAGGCCTCACAGGAGCATAAACCTGATGTACTGCTATTATCCGCTGGATAAGGGATGGCCTGTAAGGGCAAGCCTGGCGGGCAATAATGAAGGCGTCTCCTTTGCCTGGGATTACCCTTACGACGATTATTTTCCATACATGGGCGGGCCAGGCGGAAGCACTGAGGACGAACCCTTCAAATCCATGAGAGATGTACGGCGGCACGGGCAGGATGTGACACTGACGCTGACCATAGACTGTGGTGTGCCGGATGATCATCTGATACAGCTTGCAAGGGAGCTCAAGCCATACGGCAGACTAATGCTGCGTATAAATCACGAGGCGACAGGCAGCTGGTTTGCTTTCAACAAGAGATACAGCTACCAGCAGGTGGCGGATTTTTTTGTACGCTTTCACAATATAATAAAAAAAGAAGCGCCAAATATCAAAACAATATTATGTATTGGTGAGGACAATGGACACGGAGCTTCCGAGATGAAATATGAGAAGGAGTTCAAAGATGCGGTCAGATCGACGGATATATGGTCCGGCGATTACTACATGGCGTTGAACTGGGGATGGCCTTTCACTGTGGCAGAGCGCGGTGGTGCCACGCACAAGCGGCTGAGTGCCGGTACCGTATTAGAGTATTGTAAATTTGCATATGACCGTTTTAGCCTGCAAAATGGCGGTGAGAAAAAACCGTTCGTCATATCGGAGCTCAATGCCGACGGAGATGTGACAGGACCGTATGATCAGGCAAGTATGATGAAGGAGCTGTATTATCTGATCAGAGATGAAAAGGCACACTGGATGTCAGGCATCACATGCTATCAGTTCAGGGACAGGGGACGTCTGGGCCTTGAAATAGAAGATCCCAACTGCTCCTCAAATGGGATAAAGCAGCCGTTGTTCGATGCATACAAGGAGATAATCCATGATCCGTATTTTCTGCAATCTATGGAAATGGGAGTATTGACAGAGCTTCCGGCAAAGCTGAGATGGGGAGGCTCAGAAGATGCGGATGGTCTTGCTCTGCCAGTCAGGCTTGAGAAGTCGCCTGTTTTTTGTGAGGTGACCTTTGAGGAAGAGAAGCTTAATGCAGTGTTTGAATTTAATGGGAAGTGGTTTTATAAAAAACCTGGAGTCATGAAAATAGACCTGATGCCGGCGTTTTATGAAAATCCTGTCAAGGGTGTATGTGAGCTGATATTCAAGCTGTTTGCGCCTCCTGCTGACGGAGTCAACGATCCGGCCCAGGGCGAAGATTGGGCTGACAATTACTATACACAGATAAACAAGCTCCCACAGTTCCGTATAAGATACGAGCCTACAGAAGCAGGTTACTACAGAGCGTAAATCAGGTCAGCCATTTATCCTTGAATTCAACTGGCTTGTAGGTATCGATGAAATCCAGCGCATCTGCTACGTCCGGCGATATATGGTACAACAGAGCTGATTCCTGTTTTGCAAAACGCTGATCTATGACTGTATCGAACAGATGAAGAAGGGCATCATAAAAACCGTTTGCATTGAGAATGACTATGGGCTTATTGTGGTACTTCAGCTGCTTGAGTGTTATGATCTCGAGCAGCTCCTCCAGGGTGCCGAAGCCGCCGGGCAATGCTATGAATGCATCGGACCTGGCATCCATGATGGATTTCCTTTCCCGCATGTCCTTTGTGACGACCAGCTCGTCACAGGTTTCATAAACAACGCCCTTTTGGTTAAGGGCCTCGGGGATGATACCGATGACCTTTCCCTTATACCGGTGCACGGCTGTGGCTGTTGCGCCCATGAGGCCGCGCATGCCGCCTCCGAAGAGCAGTATGTCGTTTTTAGAAGCTATAGCCTCGCCCAGCTTATCTGCCAGGTCGAAATAGGTATTGTCAATTGAATTGCTTGATGAGCTATATACACATATTACTTTGTTCATACTAACCTCCGATTTTTTATCATACGCAAGCTTTCTATAATGATACCACATAAAGCATCAGCGTAATAAAAAATGTGATTTGTATTTCCTTGACCGCGGGTGTTGTTTGTTCTATGATGTAATCAAAACCGGATCGGAGCGGTGGTAATGAAAAAGCTGGACATAATTAAGACTTACTATGACAATAACATGTCAAAGCAGCTGCCGGAGTATGGCATACTGGGATGGGAAAGCGAGGAAGCACAGCACCTGCGTTTTGACATGCTGCTTTCATCTGTTGACCTTGAGGGCAGAAAGCTGCTGGACGTAGGCTGCGGTACCGGGAACCTGCTGGAGTATATGATCGGCAAGGGTATAAAGGCCGACTATACGGGCATTGACATACTGGAGAAAATGATAGCTATCGCCAAAGGCAAAAAACTTGCCGGTAATTTTATGTATATGGATATTTTTAAAAATAATATTTTCGGAAGCAATTCGTTTGATGTGGTATATACATCTGGCATTTTCAACCTGAATCTGGGCAATAACAGGGAGTTTCTGAAAAATGCGCTGGAGCTCTTCATGGACATATCCAGTGATGCTGTGGTTTTCAATCTTCTGCATGTAGACTCTCCCAACAGGGAGGATAAATACTTCTATTTCCACCCGGATGAAGTGAGAGATATACTGGCTCCTCTTGCGGGCAGGCTTGCAAAGGCTGAATTCATTGAGGCTTATTTGAAAAATGATTTTACCGTTGTTGTGCAAAAGCTATAACGATTCCGAGCATATCTCCCGCCTCGTTGAAACACTGCTGAGGTAAGAAAGATTTTCTACTATCGAAAATTTTACTTTGAGTGAAGTGTTATAACGAGGCAAATGATGGGCCTCTGGGAATATTTTTTTTGTATAAATACGTTTTAACGTTTACGATAATTATGATATTATAGTATTATATCAATGCGTTATAACGGAGGTAATGCCTATGAAACCGAAGCCGCTTTATAATGTAAGGCATATACATAATCTTAGGGACCTGCTTGAACAGAGTTCGAGTCTGTTTGGGGATAAAGCTGCATTTTTGATCAGGGAAGGCGGAGGCTTCAGAAGTATTACATATAACCAGTTCAAGTCAGATGTGGATGCCCTTGGAGCCGGCCTTTGCTCACTTGGGCTGGAAGGCGGGTCTATCGCGGTTCTGGGAGAAAACAGGTATGAGTGGTGCACATCCTATCTCGCAGTCACCTGTCACACCGGAGTTGTTGTACCCCTTGATAAGGAACTGCCGGCAGACGAAAAAAGAAACCTTCTTGAAAGAAGCGATTCCAACGCCATTATTTTTTCCGGGAAATACACAAAAGACATTTCGGCCATAAAGAATACCGGCTGTCCTGTAGAATATTTCATCAGTATGGATCTGGACGAGGACACGGACGGCGTTCTGTCTCTGAAGAAGCTCATTGCAAAGGGCAGGCAGCTGCTTGAGAATTGTGAATTCGATCCGCATAGCCGCATTATCGATGAGACAGCCATGAGCATTCTCATTTTCACTTCAGGGACTACCGACCTGGCAAAGGGCGTCATGCTTTCCCAGAAAAATGTATGTGCAGACGTGATGGGCGTTTCACAGACCGTATATGTCGAAAGCAAGGATACAGCGCTTTCTATCCTGCCGCTGCACCACACCTATGAGTGCACTTTAGGATTTCTCACTTTGATATACAACGGTGCTTCTATAGCCTTCAACGAGGGATTGAAGCATATTCAGAAAAACATGGCGGAGGTCGGCCCCACTCTTTTGGTTACAGTACCGCTTCTTCTGGAAAACATGTATAAAAAGATATGGGACAAGATAAACAAAAAGCCCGGGTTAAAGCATATAGTCAGGTTTATGCTCGTCATCTCATCAGTATTGAGGTTTTTTGGCATAGAGGCAGGGCATGTTTTATTCGGCAGCATACACAAAACCCTGGGCGGGCGTCTCAGACTCATCGTTACAGGTGCCGCTGCGATAGCGCCGGAGGTCATCAGCGGGTTGAACAAATTCGGCATCAGGGTGCTTCAGGGCTATGGACTGACAGAGTGCTCACCGCTTGTGATCGGCGAAAGGGACAGCTTCTATGGGAATGCCTCTGTAGGCTTGCCGCTGCCAGGCGTTGAGGTTAAAATAGAGAACGCCGATGAAAATGGAATAGGCGAAATTGTAACCAGAGGCGACAATGTCATGCTTGGATATTACAAAAATCAGGAGGCAACTGCGAGGTGCCTCAGGGATGGGTGGTTTCATACCGGTGATCTCGGTAAAAAGGACAAATCGGGTGCTTATTACATTACAGGCAGGCTGAAGAACGTAATTGTAACAAAAAACGGTAAAAACATATTTCCCGAGGAGGTTGAAACCTATCTGAACAGAAGCCCGTATGTGCTTGAATCTATGGTGACCGGCTACGAAGACGGCAAATCGGGGGAAACCTTTGTAAAAGCCCACATATTGCCTAATATCGAAGCAATAAAGGAAAAATTGAAGATACATGCTCCGTCGGTTGAGGATATCAAAAGGATCATTTCCGATGCAGTTAAAAATACAAACAAGGATATGCCTTTATATAAGCGTATCAGCTCTTTCACCATAAGAGACAATGATTTTATCAAAACCACCACCTTGAAAATAAAGCGGTATGCAGAAAACGCCCAGATGAAGTTTAAAAATAATTAATCCTGGGCAACAGCCGGACATTAAAAGGGGAGCCTATACGACGGCTCCCAAAAGCAATACTCCTTCATTTTCGCGATAGATGGCCGGCAGCTGGCCGAAGGATATCGGATTTACACCTCTTCCAACTTCAATGGTGTATCCCGGCCTACGGAACTCCTGCAAGAACCAGTCCTTATAACCGGCATAGGCGGCCTCGGCGGTGCCTGCTTCAACCGCGTACCCTGTAATTGCCGCAAACTGGTTTGCGATCGTCAGCGCCACAGGCGGTGCGTAATTCTGGAACTGCCAGTATATGACCTCTCCCTGTGTGTGATAGGCAATCACTATTCGGAAGCTGTGAGCTCTGGTAAATTCAACCATCGCCCTGGATTCAGGCTCCGAAAGAGGAGCCTCCCCGCCGTAATCCCTGGGGCCGGGGCTGGTGATGCCCTGTTCCAGTTCTTCCTCCTTTTCTCTTTCCCATTCGGCGGGATAATTCAGATTCAGATCCACACCGCGGATATTGGCCTTCCATACGTTTGGCAGTGGCAGACCGGTCCTGTTCAGCCGGGCGGCATTGACAAATGCAGGGTCGTCATAATCAGGCCAGTAATTGACCAGATCAACGCCATCGGGATTGACCAGAGGTATCATATATATACTGGTTAGATTGAACAAGTTTTGTATATTGTAGCCCTGTATGCTTCTGCCCTCCGAATATGCCCTGGCATAATTCTCTATGAATTTCATCAGAACAGGGGTCGTAATATATTCATTGGCATGGTGCGATGCATTGTAGGAGACTTCCCTCTCACCTGTTCCAAGCCTAACATAATAAAGCTCCCTGCCCATGACGCTTCTGCCTATGGATCCTGTTTCCAGGAACGGGTATCTTGCTTTCAGGCCTTGTATCTGCCTTTGCACAATCTCGTAGGTCGGTACCACATCAAGTGTCACAACGTCAATGCCATAAGGAACGGTAAGGCGCTGTCCGATAGATAGCCTGTCAGGATCGATGCCCGGATTTGCTGTTATGATCGCGTTTACAGTTGTATAATACCTGCGTGCTATATTGTACAAGGTATCGCCCGGCCTGACGGTATATGTATCATATCCCCTCAGCAGTCGGTCAAGCACCGACCAGGTCGCAGGTCCTACTATTCCATCGGCAGAGAGTCCGTTATTCCTCTGGAAAGCTGTGACAGCCTCGTAGGTTCTGCTGCCGAAAATCCCATCCACAGAACCGGCGTTGTAGCCGATCCTGTTCAAAAGGCTTTGGACCACCCTTACGTCCGGTCCTGTTGAACCACGGGAAATAGTCTGCATAAAGAAACACCTGTCCTTCATCGCCGCCGCTAATATGGAGAGCATATGGATAAACGTCGGCGCAATTTGATCTTGTATCATTATATTTAGCATCAGGCTGAAATGTGTACCGGGTGCATGTAAATTTGCTTATTGTGATAACTGGTGAATGTAGATGTACCGATTGCAATATCGAGTGCGGTGTGCAAAAAAGGCATCATCTGGGCGCATAATACAATATAGGAGTCTCCATAACTCAATAATTACCACCTTATGTACCCTAGCCATTGAATTATCTCAATAAAATCAATCAAACTGTGCCCA
>JAEZCA010000028.1 GCA_023412665.1 Bacillota bacterium | reverse complement strand
AAAGGATCGATTTATGGTCTCCACGGGATACAGCAATACGGTAACCGATACTCTCCACTCTCTTCTGAAGGCAGTACCGGCATTCCGCCGCTTCATCCCCTGTGCAGATTTTATTGTCATACAGCATATACTTTTGCCTTACGCTGACAGGTGACAAATTAGGCATAACAACATTTGCACCTGCAAGTATCCCAAGCTCCCGTCCTTGGGGATGTATCGTTCCCAGCGCTGTAGTGGCCGGCAGCAGCACAGCAGGCAACATAAGCCTGATTATTGCAAGCAGAAATAATGTCAGCTCCAGCGTTCCGGTATTCTCATCAGCAAACGGTGTTCCATGGTGCGGTATGAATGGGCCTATGCCAACCATGTGAGGTTCCAGTTCCTTAATGAACATCAGATCCTCCACAATACAGTCAACGGTCTGGAACGGAGATCCGACCATGAATCCGCAGCCTACCTGAAATCCGATTTCCTTCAGGTCATAAAGGCATTTTTTCCTGCTCTCCAGCGACATGGCAGCCGGGTGCAGCTTGCTATAGTGCTGGGCGCTTGCTGTTTCATGCCGCAGCAGATACCTGTCGGCACCGGCATCAAAGAAAGCTTTGTATGCATCAAAGCTCTTTTCGCCTATGGAAAGCGTAATTGCACAATCCGGGAAGGCAGCCTTTATTGACCGGATAATATCTGTCATCTTATCAACTGTATAATATCCGTCCTCACCGCCCTGCAGCACAAATGTCCGGAAACCCAGCTCATATCCGGTATTGCAGCATTCCATTATCTCTTCCTTTGTGAGACGGTACCGTTCGACAGTAATGTTACTTCTGCGTATTCCGCAGTAGAGGCAGTCATTTTTACAATAATTCGAGAATTCTATAAGCCCTCTAATATAAATATCATATCCATAATTTTGAATACGGACAGCCCTGGCCTTCTCGAAAAGATACTCTGAAAGCTCATGGCTCCTGTTTTCTATCAATGCCCTGTATTCATACGGTTCAAGAGAACCTGTCAGGTATAGCTTATCAATGAGCTGCTTCATCCATCTACCTCGTTCACGGTTTCAAATGATACTTTTGAATAAGCCGCTTTTGTGCTTACACCCGGCAGTTTACCCAGCTTGCCTGAAAGAGCGCTTATCACATCATTAGGCGCATCGATTGCAATACTGATTATGCTGATGTCCCTCTCGCGATAAGGGATCCCCATTCTGCCGATAATATATTTTCCGTATTCATGCAGTATGCTGTTCAGCTTTTCGATCGATCCATTGTCCTCAATAATGATCCCAATTATAGCGACTCTTGTTTCCATTTGTCCTTCCTCCCGATATTTCAGTTTGTTGGGATATATTCCATTTATAATATTCCTGTCCCGCCCTTGCAGATATCGTCTTCCAAAGACATTCAGCCTGTCATTCCCGGGGTGGGCCAAAATAAAAAAGCGCCCCGAAAGGCGCAATAATATCGTTACCGAAGTATATACCGCTGTGCCTTTCGCCTCATAATGCTTCGGTCCCTGGCCTCTGTCCGCTTTTTGCGGCGCCTGGTCCGTCATTGCCCTGTATTTGGCGTCAGATGCTGATTTTTGTTGCTGCTTTGTCCGAAGATGATACTCGGGACTCAGCCTTCATTTATTAGTATACAACATTGATAATATTTTGTCAATGTTGCCGATACATTTTATGGTGCTCATACAGGCTGTGCTTACTTCACTTTTCGAAACATGAACTGAGTATTATATTCCGCAGCTTTCGCACAAGAGGGGTAGTGCCTGTATTGGTTTTTTGCATCATGAACAGGAAAGTCAGCTTATCCTTGGGGCAGTTGCAGAAATAAGCGCCAAGCCAGCCATCCCATCCGTATTCGCCAGGGCTGCCAATGATCCCTGCCTTACTGCAGTCCGTCAAAACACGCATCAGATTTCCATAGCTGTGCCCACCCATCGAGAACCATGAATCAAAGCCCTTCTGCTGAACTGCATTCAAGGTTCCGGAAATCATATACCTCACCGTTCCAGGGCGCAGTATCCTGACACCATCCAACTCGCCTTTATTCATAAGCATTTTGGCGAATCTTGCATAATCATCTATAGTAGAAGCCAGACCTGCCCCTCCTGACTCGAATGCCGGCTTTCTGTCCATGAGGTTGATGATGCCCAGATAATTTCCGGCATAATGTACCAGCCCTCCCTTGCCATCGCATTCATAAGCCTTTGCCAGGCGAGTCCCTTTCACCTCCGGCACCCAGAAACCGGTATCCTGCATCCCAAGAGGCTCAAATATCTCCTTCTCCAGGAACTCGCCGAAGCTCATACCGCTGACCGCTTCAACGATTGCCCCAAGAACATCCGCCGAGGTCCCGTACATCCAGTAGGATCCGGGCTGAAAGGCAAGGGCGCATTTCCCCAGCTTGTTCACAACTTTAAGGGTATTCATTGGTTTATCGCCAAGAAGTCTGCGATCAAGTTCACCGAACAAATCAAGAGTGTCCAGTCCGGCCCTGTCTTCACCTCCGTATACAAGACCGGAGGTCATCGAAAGCAGGTCCTTTATGGTAACCTCTCTTTCGGCCGGCACGATGCTGCCATCGCTTTTTTGAACCACTTGGTTCCTGAACCCCTCGAGGAATTTGCCGACCGGGTCATACATGTCTATCCTGCCGCGCTCAAAAAGCATCATGACGGCAGCTGCGGTGATCGGCTTGGTCATCGAGTAGAGCCTGAAAATCGTATCCCTTTTTATTGGAAGCTTCTCTTCAATATCTGCATATCCGTCTTCATGATAAAGGATTTCCTTCCCCTCATGGATGATCAGCAGGTTCCCCCCTGCTATGCCGTTATTATCGATTTCTTCTCTCAGTGTTCTTCTAATCAGATCAGCCTCGATTTTACCAATCATGTTTGACTCTCCTTCCAGTATTTCTACCCCGATAACGATTTGTAATAAACCTGTTTATCGGATCGGATCAACATAAAATCAAATTGCTACGCGCAGGAATAGATAGCACTCTTCTATTTTACACCAGTACGACTGCCAGCGAAATACCTTTTAATGCTGAGTGAGCACCCGGCAGCTAATTCCACGCCGCCAAACTGCCGGATACAGCAAGAATACATATAGATATTTTTTATGTTGATTGTATTCGGTAAAAGTGCTAAAATCATGAAATATTATAGAAGCTCGCGAGGTCGACATGGGTAAATTTATAGAATCAATGAAGGTATCTTTCAAGCAACTGTTTGTTTACAGATGGACCTTTGCCATGTCTGTTCTTACTCAGCCCATACTCCTGATCGTAAACCTCATACTTTTTACAAGTATATATACATACAATAACGCCACTGAGATAAAGGGCTACAGTCTGGAGCAGATAGCATGGTACTCCATTTCTCTGAACATAGTCAACGCCTTTATCTGGAACAGTGTCGCCCACGATCTCTCCCGCGATATAGTATCAGGGGATTTCGCGATGCATCTGCTCAGGCCCTACCCGTACTTCCGCTTCAGGCTTGCTGAATCGGTGGCCTCCAGGATCATCGCACAGTTTATGGACTTCCTCCCGGGCATGGTCATTTACAGCCTGATATTGTTTCCACACTTTTTGACACCATTGTCCTTTATAAAATATGTTCCTATCGCTCTACTGGCCTCGATGGTCAATTACCTGTTTTCCTTCATACTGGGCCTGACAGCTATGTCGCTCAAGAACAATACCTCTATTATTTGGCTGAATGATCTGTTCATTTACATAGCAGGCGGCGCCATAATACCAATGGAGTTTTATCCCGACTGGCTCAACAGGATACTGGATTTTCTCCCATTTAAATATATCATCTATTGGCCGATCCAGTTCTTTCTGAACAAGGAGACCATAAGGCCGCCGGAAATGATGCTCAGGATAGTGCTGCTGGAATTATTATGGATAGTCGTCCTATACATAATATACAAAATAATGTGGAAAACAGTCACAAAGAAGTTCTGCTCGGCCGGAGGTTAAGGATGAAAAAGATACTCAGGCTATTAGGCTTGTTCATACTGAATACTAAACTAAATATTGCAAAGCAGATGGAATACAGGTTCAACTTTGTTCTGACATCCATTATTGCACTGATTTTCTCCTCCATCAGCCCCTTGCTGCAATACCTGATATTCACGCAGACGAAAGGCTTTCCTGGATGGAATCTGGACCAGATAATACTGTTCCAGGGGGTACTGCTGATCGTTCTGGGCCTGCAAAGCTTGCTTTTTGGCGAGCTCCAGTGGTACATAAGCAATCTTATCTGGAGAGGCGAGCTTGACAGACTGCTTTTAAAGCCCTACCCTCCAATTGGGATCATTCTTGCCAGCGGCTTCAGTCTGAACAGCACCGGCTCCATATTGGCCGGGATTGCCATTACGGTCTATTCGGTGCTCAAAATGCAGCTGAGTATTGGGTTTTTACAGATAGCGCTGTTTCTGGTATATATCGCAGTTGGTGTGATACTTACAATGTCGCTTCATGTATTATTCTCCTGCATGGTTATCGTTCTTGTCCGGCTGGGCAGAATGGATGAGATATTTGGTTTTCTTTCGAGGTTTGGAGAGTATCCGATTGATATCTATTCCAATGCACTCAAGTTTATATTCACCACTGCAGTTCCCTTTGCGGTATGGGCTTATATACCTTCGAAGGTCCTGCTTGGGGTGCTTGATGTCAGTATGATCTACAGTCTGATATGCACGATCCTGTTTTTCCTCGGGAGTCTGAAGTTATGGAATATATGCCTGAAAAAGTATTCAAGCGCAGGAGGCTAGAAATATGAATGAGAATATAACAGAAAACGTAATATCGGTCAAGGATCTGAAAAAAACCTTCAAGGTACATCAAAGGGATAAATCAGGACTACTCTCGTCGTTCAAATCGCTTTTTGCGCCTAACACCATATATATAGACGCTGTGAAGGATATAAACCTGACTGTGAAAAAAGGTGAGATCCGTGGATTGATAGGTCCTAACGGAGCAGGAAAATCTACCACCATAAAGATCCTTTCTGGCATACTGTTTCCGTCTGAAGGAATCGTGGATGTGCTCGGCTACACTCCCTGGACTCAGAGAGAGGACCTTGTAAAAAGGATCGGCGTCGTGCTGGGACAGAAATCTCAGCTGTGGTGGGATCTGCCCCCTGTAGATGCCTTTGCCCTCAATAAAAAAATGTATGAAATACCGGATCAGCTTTACAAAGATAACCTGGAATATTTTTCAAAGGTGCTCAAGATAGAAGAGGTCATCAAAAAGCCGGTCAGACAGCTCTCGCTGGGCGAGAGGATGAAATGCGAGTTCGTTGCGGCCATGCTGCACCATCCGCCTCTCGTATTCCTTGACGAGCCGACCATCGGCCTCGACATGATATCCAAGGAAGCGATCAGGACATTCGTGAAGGATGTCAACAGGACCAAAGGCATCACATTTATAGTAACGACCCACGACATGGGAGATATCGAAGACCTTTGCCAGAATGTAAGCATCATAAACAAAGGCACCCTTGTATACGATGACTCTATCGAAAAGCTGCACACATATTTCGCTGACAGAAAGGTCATAGAGCTAAAATTCTCCAGGGAAGTGAGCGAAGCCGAGATAAAAGGCCTCGATGCCGAGCTGTTCGATCCGTTTACCGCCAAGGTCGTCATTGACGCGACAAAGACGGATGTCAAGTCGGAAATCGCACGGCTCCTTGAAATACTGCCTGTCCGCGACATAAACATTAACAGCATAAGCATCGAAGAGGTCATAAAGCAGATATACGAGCAATAAAACGGCGGGGTCAAGCCTGACTCCGCCCGGAAACAGCCGCTAACAGAGTGTGACATACGGCAATAGATGTAAAATTTCATTAGACCCTACGAATCAACGACGGATCTATATGGTGTATATCAGCTGAACATGTACGCGCCATAACACCGGAGAGCTCCTGTGTCAGCTCAATGATTTTTCTATAAACCCCTTCCGCTCCATCATCGGATAACGGCCCCATCAGCGCACGTCCAACACACACGGCACAAGCACCAAGGGCCAGTGCCTTAAATACATCGTAACCGCTGGCTATGCCGCAATCGACAAATACCGGTATGCTGTGATCTACCGCCTTAACTATATCCGGCAGGATCATGAGCGGGGGTACAGCATAATCCATAATGCCGTGATGATGTGAGACAACGATGCCCCGGGCTCCTGCTTCAACGCATTTCAAAGCATCCTGTACACTATGTACACCTTTGATTATGAAAGGCAGCTTCGCAGCTTCAATAAAGCTCTTTATTTCATCAAATGTTTTAGGAGCCATTGGCAGACCAAGTACATTATCATATTGGCCTTTACTGTTGAAGGCATGGTCAATATCCATCCCGAGAGCTGTTACACCAAGCTTTTCTGCTTTCGCGATCTTTTTGAAAATAATGCTGTTATCACTATGGGGCTTTATTATTTTTATGGTTTTGGCCCCTGTTGCCGTTATTTTTTCCAGCTCTTCATCCTCACCCATGCCTGTCCACATTAAAGCATTGGCAGCCAGCGCTCCCTTTGCCATCTCTACCGCGCCGTCGGCACGGCAATTATCCAGATGTGACAGTGCTGCGGTCATAATGGGTGTTGAAAATGTTTCGCCATATAACTCGATCTCGGTAGATGGTGTAACGGCATCGATATGCCTCATTTCAATCAGTAATGAATCAAAATATTTCCGTGTTATTTGGTTGGAATCTCCTGCTTTTATATCCTGCAATTTATTTTGAGTCATTTTCATCCCATCCTTTAGTTTGTTTTTTACAGATCTACATACTTGCCCGCCTGGGCCTTCCACATTGCCGCATATTTGCCCTTGAGCCCGATCAGCTCCTCGTGGTCTCCCTCTTCGATAACTTTGCCCTGCTCCATCATAAATATGCGGTTTGCATGCCGGGTCGTTGAAAGCCGGTGAGATATGAACACGACGGATTTTCCTTCAGCCGCCTGCAGCATGGTCTTGTTCAGCTGGTATTCGGCTATCGGGTCAAGAGCGCTGGAGGGTTCGTCAAGAACCACCATTCGGGCATCCTTGTAGAAAGCGCGGGCTATGGCCAGCTTCTGGCTCTCTCCTCCCGACAGGTCGATACCCTCCTGTTCGAATTCAGTGGTTAGCTCAGTAGACAGGCCATTGGGCAGCTTGTCCAGGCGCCCCCCAAAACCGCTGTATTCCAGCGCTTTCAGCACTGCCTGCCTGCTTTCTTTTTCAATGGTCTTCTCATCCTCGTCGAGGACAACATTTTCTCCGACTGTCGCCGCAAATATCCTGTAATCCTGAAAAATCGTCCCTATGAGCTTTCTGTACTCTTTTACGTCATACTCCCTTATATTGATGCCATTATACAGGATCTCCCCTTCATTCGGATCGTAGAGCCTCATAATAAGCTTGATCAGCGTTGTTTTCCCGGCGCCGTTATATCCGACCAGCGCCACCCTTTCATCGGGATGGATGGTCAGGCTGATGTTCTTCAGGATATAGCCGTCTTTATCTGTATAGCCAAAGGAGACATTCCGGAGCTCAAGGGTCCCCTGTGCCTTTGGAACAGGCAGCTTGCGTGTGCTGGTGATCTTTTGCTCATAGTTTAGGAAATCGCGTATTTTCTCTATATAAAGACTGTTTTCCGAGATCTGGGGCACAATACCGGCAATGTCATGAAGACTCCTCTTGAGACCGCCGGAGGTATTCCAGAGCACAACAACGCTGCTGTAGGAAATAGCCCTGCTCACTGCAGCACGGAAAACCAGATAAGTGATGTATATCACGTCACTTATAAAATTGTTGGTCAGATAATTGGAGACAAACCCCAGAACGGTACGTTTCTTTGCGTACTTTCCTTCCACATCCCGTATTTTATTATTTGAATCATCAAATTCTTCAAAAAGCCTGCCGGCAATCTCCGGATTGAGCCTTATCTCCTTGGCGTATTCATTGAGGTAGAAGACGCGGTGCACATAAGCCCTCTTCCTTTCGGGGGGATTTTTCTCAAGCCTGTTGCTGAAGTTGACCTTGTTCAGTATTTGCGAGAATATGAACGTCAGTGCGAAGGATGCAAGTATGAAGAATATCGAGGGCCAGTCCGTTGTCAGGAAGAAAACTCCCCGGGTTATCAACGCCGTCACTCCGGCAAATATGGATTCCAGTATCTGATGTGTCCTGGTGATGGACTTTTGCGCCTCTGATATCGAAAGCACGAATTCATTGTAATACTCGGGATTGTCGTAGCATTCCAGGTCCAACTCCTTTACCTTGGCATACATCATATCTCTCAGCTTCTTTTCAATCCTGGGCAGGCCCTTCTGTGACACAAGATTCTGATAGATCCCGCTGAGCAGGAATGATACAGCCCATGCTCCAAATACGATCAGGAGAAAATTCAGCACAACACTGAATGGCTTGCGAAACTCTGCAGCTTCAAGCACAAACTTTATCCCGTATGAATGCTCCAGAAAGATTAACGCCTGCTGCTTTACCGCCTCGAAAATCATGAAGAACATAAAAAGCGGGGCGGTACTGAAGGACAGCCTTAGAATAAACCAATTATTGGACAGGATTTTCTTTATACTCTGCTTTTGCTTTCTATCCTTATTCAAACTGCGCCCACCTCCTTAAGGTTTTCAACAGCAAGGTAGTTTTTCGCCTGCTTGTTGTACATATCAGCGTAAGCGCCGTTTTGCTCCATAAGCTCCTTATGTGTTCCACGCTCAATGATCTCTCCGTTTTCAAGCATCAGTATCATATCTGCATTACGGACGGAGGAAAGCCTGTGTGATATGAAAATCATCGTCTTGCCGCTGCTGTCCCGCAATATGCTTTCGTACAGTTCATACTCAGCTATCGGGTCCAGTGCGCTGGATGGCTCATCAAAAACCTTGATAGGAACATCCTTTGCAAACGCTCTGGCGACTACGATTTTCTGGTATTCTCCTCCCGACAGCAATGCTCCTTCTTCGTCGAATTCCTTTGTCAGTACAGTATCAGCCTTCTTGGGCAGCGACATCACCTTTTCATATACACCTGCCTTTTTAAGGGCATCATATACCGCCTCGTCGTCCTCCGAAGTGACCTTTCGCATCATGACATTTTCCCTGATGCTCAGCGCAAACACCTTGTAATCCTGAAATGCTGCCGCAAACAGGCCGCGGTATGCCTTGAGGTTGTATTCCCGAATATTTCGTCCATTCAGCAGGATCTCACCCTCAGTTGGATCATAAAGGCGGAACAGCAGCTTTATGATGGTCGTTTTGCCTGCACCGTTGTGGCCGACCAGAGCAACGCTGGATTTTGCGTCGATCCTGAACGAAAGGTTCCTGATGGTATAATCACTGTCTTGCTTGTAGGCAAAGCTGACATTCCTGAACTCTATCGATTCTATATCCTTTTCGGGTATGATCCCGTCATAGTCCTCCGGCAGCTTTGGCTCATATGCCAGGAAGCTCCGGATATTTTCCGTAAATATTCCCAGCTTGACACTTTGCAGTATATGCTCGGTAAAGCCTATCAGTATCCATGTGGCAGACACCATGGCAGTAGACAGCACAGCCAGATCAGACAGACTCATCGATTTACTGACGATGGTGCGGTAAGCTCCGTAGAGAAGCACTCCTTCAAAGATTATGGTAAAGGTGAAAATATTCCTGAACCAAAGCGGCAGATTTATTTTGAATACATACTTTTCCACTGTATCGAAGATCCCATCCAGAGCCTTTATGTATTTATATTTCATAAGGTTATATACATTGGACAGGCGCATTTCCTTTGAAAAATCGGCAAGGTGCATTACACGGTTCACATATTCGATCCTTCTTTTGTATGGAACCAGCGCCTGCTCGCGTTTGAACAGCATTTTGTTGTATATGTAACCGAAAACGAAATTGCCGATAATAGGAAAGAAAACAAAAAGCACAGCTATATTGTCTATCGTGTACATCGTATAAAACACTATCGCAGCTGCTATTCCACCGAAGGCTATCCCAAAGAGATTGCGGACAATCATGAACAGGTTCTCGTCAGCCTTGTCAACAGCAAGCGCATACTGGTTATAAAAGCCGCTGTCTTCAAAACATCTGAGTTCCACACTCCCGGCTTTTTTATACAGCATGCCGTATAGCTTGTGATACAGAGTCACACCGGCCATGGGACGGAATGTTCCCTCAATATATGAGATATAGGCGGAAACTATGAGGAATACCAGACCGGAAATCAAAATAAACCTCAGTATATATGGAAAGCTCTCCTGATTTTCTATCGCTCCGATCAGATAACGAATAAAAAACAGGTCATAAAATATCCACCCAAAATACTCAACGGCATTCATAACAGCTGTATGTACGACTATTCCACTGCACATCCCCCACATAAGCCTGACGGCATAAAAAATATTGCCGACGGCACGGGTTTTGCCGGTCATTTGTTTTTCCATGTCCACTACCCCACGTTATATCAAGTAAATACATGAGAATATTTTACACCATTATCAGCACTGTGTGGTAGATAAATAAAGAGTTATAACGCATATTATATCCTGAATTGGGAAACCACTAGGAATATATTTTTTATAGGTGTCCTGAATTGCTTCAGGAAGTTTGCCGTTCGCTTCACAAACAGCCCATGTGGCAGCAGGAGAGGCATAGCCTCGTAATAATACAATTATAATTTCTATATGAAAATTTGTAAACAGAAATAAGCCATGTGTCGGACTGTCGCTGGACACATATGGTATTTCTCTGAGACATCGGATAAACATCTGAAATTATAGTTTATTAGCATAGTTTTATGGTATAAAATATAATCAGATATTCATAGATAAGGAGACAGATATGGAAGAGTACAAACTGAACGGAAAAGAAAAAAAGGTAAAATGCCTTATATGCGGTGCAGTATTTGATGCATCCCTTGATACATGTCCCGTTTGCGGTGTAGGCCCGGAGCTGTTTGTTCCGTTTGAGGAAGAGGAACCGTCGTCCAGGAGGGACACGGATGAGATATTTGTGATCCTGGGCAATGGTGCTGCAGGGATCAGCGCAGCAGAGGAAATAAGAAAAAGGAATTCCACGTGTTCCATAATCATGGTATCCGATGAGCCTGTACCGAGCTATAACCGGCCTATGCTGACAAAAGCTCTGAGCACACTGGTAAATGCTGACGAAATTGCTGTCCATGATGCAGACTGGTATAAACAGAATAACATAATCAATATGCTCGGTCTTCGTACAGAGAAGATCGACATTGCAGGCAAATCAGTGATCCTTAGTGACGGCAGCCTGCTAAAATATGACAAATGCATATACGCTCTCGGCTCCGAGTGTTTTATACCACCGAACCTGAACATAGACAAACCAGAAATAGTCGCAATACGCCGCATATCTGATGTGAAAAAAATCAGTGAACTCACCCCAAAAGTAAAAAATACTGTCGTTATCGGAGGAGGCGTACTTGGCCTTGAGGCAGCCTGGGAGATGAGCAAATCAAGCCATGTGACCGTACTTGAAGTAGCAGATAAGCTTATGGTGCGTCAGCTTGACGATGCCGCAGGAGACTTTATAGCTGATATAATAAGAAGCAAGGGTATAGATTTCAGGCTGAACGCCAATATCAGAGCAATAACCGGCGATAACTCGGTAACAGGTATCGAACTGGAAGATGGTACACTGTATCCCGCCGACCTGGTGATAATATCCTGCGGAGTGCGTCCGAATACTGCTTTGGCAAAAGAAACCGGTCTGGCAGTTGATCGCGGCGTAGTCGTTAATGAAAAAATGGAGACAAGTATTCCGGACATTTATGCCTGCGGAGACTGCGCATATTACAATGGAACCAATTATTCTCTCTGGTCTCAGGCCCTTGATATGGGAAAGATCGCAGGCGCCAACGCTGCAGGTGAACAGCTCGAATACAAGCCCGCTCCGCCTGCTCTGACATTTGAGGGCATGGATACTTCTCTATTTGCCGCCGGTGACAATGGAAGGAATCCAGATATTAAATATAAAACAAGAGAGGTCAGGGATACATCAAAAAACACCTACGAAAAATACTTTTTCATTGATAACCGTCTGGCAGGTGTGATTCTGATCGGTGACACGTCAAAGCTCGCGCGATTGACAGACGCGCTCAATGAGAAGCGGAGCTATGAAAGAGTGCCTTGAGCGTTTTAGTGAAAAAAATTATTCAAATGATGAAATATGTGGAAAATTGTCATAAGATATGATATTATGACAATAAAATCTTGCATAGGAGTGATACATTTGAATAACCTTTATGAGCTCCCGAATTATCTGATCCGAAGAAAGGTTCTCACACTTGTCGGTGCACAATTTCATGTTTTTGATCCCAACGGCCAGGTAGTAATGTTTTCAAAAATGAAGGCCTTCAAGCTAAGGGAAGATATACGGCTTTATACAGGCGAAGACATGCAGAATGAACTCATAACCATTCAAGCAAGGAATATAGTTGATTTTTCTGCGGCATATGATGTCGTTGACGCAGTGACCGGCGAAAAGGTAGGGGCATTGAAGAGAAAAGGCTTTAAGTCAATAATAAAGGATGAGTGGATGATACTAGACGCCAATGACAATCAGATCGGATCCATAAAAGAGGATAATACAGGACTTGCTCTGCTCAGACGTTTCCTTACAAATCTCATTCCCCAGTCATTTGATATTGAAATCAACGGACAGGCTGTTGCCGAATGCAGACAAAGATTCAATCCTTTTATAATGAAGCTTGAGGTTGATTTTGCAAAGGATGCCGGTCATATACTTGACAGACGTCTGGGTCTTGCCGCAGGAATACTGCTTTGTGCGATCGAGGGCAGGCAGAACTGATAGTAGCTTCAAAACTTTAAAAAATTACTGGGCGGCACAACAAGCCGCCCTAGGCCCGCCCCATCTATCACCTCGTTATAAGTATATCTGTAATAAGACCAGTTGCAGCAGCAAACAGCAAAGAGAACAAAATATATAATATGAAACGCCTTACGCCGAGAACAATTTTAACAGCTCCGAGATTTGTAATTTTTGTTGCTGGTCCGGTTATCATGAATGCTGCCGCTGACCCTATACTCATTCCGGACTGCAGCCATTCCGCCAGCATAGGGATCGTTCCTCCGCCGCACACATAAAGAGGCACTCCGATGGTAGCTGCCATTAAGACGCCAAAACCATGATTCCTGCCGAAAAGCCCTGCGAAAATTTCCGAGGGCACATATCGCTGAAACACCGCAGATAGTGCTATACCTATCAAGAAATACACACCTGTTGCCTTGATATTTCTCCATATATTTTTTAGTAATCGCATAAATATATTGGGGTGTGTATCTCTGCTGGCTGCTTCTGTAAAGCCGTCGAAATTGAAAAAGCGTTTATTTTTATAGAATATCCGAACAAACATTCCGGCAGCCATTCCACACAAAAAACAGCTTGCAAATCGCACAACCAAAGCTGTACTTCCAAGTGCGGCGCTGTATATAAGTAGCTGGGGATTGAGTAAAATGGAGCTCATCATAAAGGCGGCCAGCCAGTCATCTCTTATTCCCTTTTCGGAAAAAGATGCAGCTATAGGTATGGTTCCATACATGCAAAGAGGAGAGGCGATGCCGATTAAACTCGCCGGCACCACCCCAAATATCCCGAGGCGTCTGTCAGCCAATGAAGAAAAAAGGTTGTGTATCTTCTCCCTGCCAAATACAGAAATGACTGACCCCAGCAAAATTCCCACTATCCAGTACCAGACAATCTGATTGAACTGAACACTGAAATAGAACCATAGGTATATCGCTTCACGTTCTATAATTTCTATCATTTATCAGTCATCCAGTTTTACAAGATTGTATTTTTGACTTCCCAAGCCTATTTCTTCTGCATATTCCAATGTATGTATCCCATTTTTTGCTTCCATACGCCTTATGAGTGATTGTCCGTCAGGAGCGGCGTATACGAGATCCACACAGGCTTTGTCAAGAGCTACAGGGTCAAGTGATGCCAGGATGCCTATATCAGCCATATCCGGTTTTGCCGGGTGGCTATTGCAATCACAGTCTATGGATAAGTTATTCATTACATTGATGTACAGTATACGCTCACCCCTGTCATCAGCTACAGCTTTAGCTGCTTCCGCCATCGATTCCAGAAAATTATCCTGAATTCCACCCCACATACTGCTACTGCTTTTACCTGCAGTATGAATCAGATTCTTGCCCTTTACAGATGCAATGCCTATTGAAGTGTTCTTGATCGCTCCACCAAAACCACCCATTTCATGACCTTTAAAGTGGGACAGTATTACAAAGAAATCATAGTTTTCATAATGTGAACCGATAACATCTTCTTTCAGATGTTTTCCATTTTTAACAGGCAGACTGATAGTATCGTCTGCATCCATAATGTCCACAGGTGCGACTGCAGTGAATCCATGATCTTCGGCCGCCTGCATATGCATGGTTGTGGTTCCCCTAAGTCCTCCATAAGCAGTATTACAGTCAACAAACGTACCGTCCATCGACTGAACAAAATCCTTCACAAGGTCAGGAGACAGATAATTGTTGCCTCCGGGCTCACCCATATGCAGCTTTATTGCTACCTTTCCCTCTGCTGCGCGGTCAAGAGCCTTATAGACATTCATCAGCCCTTCAGGACTAATATTTGTTGTCATATAAACATTGGGGGTTTCTTTTACGGTATCTTCAGAAGCGGTGTCATCCTGTTGATCCTCCGTTACATCAGTATCCTTACTATTAACTGCGGCGTTGACATCCTCTGCCGTATCAGATACTTGCTTATCCTCCGCCAGGCTGTTATCTTCAGCAATCTGGCCGGCAGGATCATCGAGGACTTCATTACTTACAGCGCCGGAACCGCACCCTGTAATCAAAGCTGTCAGCAGCATAACCGCTAAAAGCATGGTAAATAATCTTTTCATCTTGACAGACCCCCTTGTGCATAAAAATAAAAATTAAGTACTACATCTACAGATGCTAACAATAGATAAACAAATTATACCATATATTATTTTCGCTAAAAGCATATCGAAAAACTATTGTAAATAGTCTTTACGGCAGCAAGCAGCAAATAAAAAACGGTCGCCTGAGATGTCTTCCCGGGCAGACCGTTTGTTTTATCTTGTATCTGTCAATATATACTTATCTTAGTAATTTTCCTTCCTTACTTCAAAAAAGCTCTTGGGGTGTGCGCATACAGGGCATATTTCAGGAGCTTTTTTCCCCATTACCAGATGACCGCAGTTTCTGCATTCCCACATGGTTTCTTCAGCTTTTTCGAATACCGCTTTCATATCAACATTGTTAAGAAGTGCACGATATCTTTCCTCGTGGGACTTTTCAATCATGGCAACCATCCTGAACTGAGCCGCCAGCGCCTTAAAGCCTTCTTCTTCGGCATCCTTGGCAAACTTGTCATACATATCTGTCCACTCGTAGTTTTCACCCTCCGCTGCATGAAGAAGGTTCGCTGCAGTATCTCCCAATTCTCCCAGCGCTTTGAACCAAAGCTTTGCATGCTCTTTTTCATTGTTTGCTGTTGCTTCAAATATGGCAGCGATTTGTTCATACCCTTCTTTTTTGGCTACGGAAGCAAAATATGTATACTTATTTCTTGCCTGAGATTCGCCTGCAAAAGCTTCCATAAGATTTTTTTCAGTTTTGGTTCCCTTTAAGTTCATAACGACCTCTCCTTTTATATTGATATTTTATTAAGTTTGTATTTTTGCTGCAGTTTTAGCTCGCAACAGTGAATATATTCCCCTGTTACATTTTTTAAAACAAGAAATCTGTCTGCTGGAAAAAAACCAGCCTCCTGCTATTTAGTTGACAGGAGGCCAATTTGTTGCATATACTCTGACTTTTTTGTACTTATGCTATCATTAGGACTCAGTATCGAAATAATTATTCCTTGATACTTCCTAATGCTACGCCGGCGATTATATATTTCGAAAGCAGGAAATATATAACAAACAGCGGGAGCACTGTCAGTGACAATGCCAAATAAATCGAACCGAACTCTGTCTTGTAAATATCACCTCTGAGAAGACTAACCATTATCGGCATTGTGTACTTGCTGTTGTCAGTCAGCAGGATCAGAGGCATGAAGAAGTTGTTCCAGCTTCCCACGAATGAGAAAATCGCTTGCGTTGCTATAGCTGGTTTTGCTATAGGCATAATTATAGCGTTGAATGTATAGAATTCACCAGCGCCATCTATTCTTGAAGAATTGACAACATCCATTGAAAGTGTGGCCAGCAGGTACTGTCTCATAAAGAACACAGTTGCAGGCGCCGCTATAGCCGGAAGTATCAGCGGTAAAAAGCTGTTCGTCCAGTGTATCCGATACATGAACTGATAGAAACCAATACCTGAAACCTGTGCGGGAATCATTAAAACTGCCATTATGAAAGTAAAGAACGGCTTACGCATTCTCCAGTCGTATGCAACCAATGCATATGCGGTAAGCGCTGAAAAGTATACTGTAGCAATTGTTGCACCGGCAGAAATAATGAACGAGTTAAAGAAGCCTTTTATGGGGTCGAAGGTCTTACCGGCAAGTATTGCGAAATTATCAAGCAGTTTTCCGCCGGGTATCAATGAAATAGCGTTCTGCTGGATCTCGAACGTACCACGGGTAGCGTTCATAAGCATTATCCAGAACGGCAGTATGCTCAGTATTGACAAAATAATGCATACAACATAAATCACAACTTTTATTGTGTATCTTGACACATCTGTTTTACGCTTGCTCATACCGCCGCCCTCCTTTGCGCTTTTTTCTCAAGCTTCTTGATCTTGGCAGCATACTTGTCCCTCATCGAATAGAAGAGTATTCCGGAAAGTATTGCTATTATGACAAACATGATCATACTTGCAGCTGCTGCACGGTTATACAGATAACTTCCCTGGAATGCCTGATTGTAGATGAACATGCTTGTGGTAAGCGTTGAATTGTCCGGCTCGCCAAGGTTCAACAGTCTTGGTATGTCGAACATCTGAAGTCCGCCTATCAAACTTGTGACCAATGTAAATAACATTATAGTTCTCAAACATGGCAGCGTAATATGGAAGTATGTCTGTGAAGGCGTTGCGCCATCAATTTCAGCAGCTTCGAAGAGTTCAGGATTGATTCCCAATACTCCTGATATCAGTACTATCATGGTATATCCGTACCATTGCCAGAATTGAATAAACGAAATGATACCTCTTGTAGCCCACTTATCTCGCAAAAAATTAAAAGGTCCATTAATTAATCCTAGCTTCTGGAGAATATCATTCACCGGACTCATAGGATATCCGAAAAGTGAGTTGAAGAGTATTGCTATTGTTGCAGCCGTAATGATATTGGGCATGTAAAACAAAACCTTAAACAAACCCTGTCCCTTTACCTTATGACGAGTGCTGGTGAACCAAGCAGTGAGCAGGAGTGCTAGCAAGATCTGCGGTATAAAGTTAATGATCCACATTATTGCCGTATTTGTCAATGACACCCGAAAAGACGGGTTATTAATAACATTTATAAAGTTCTGGAAAGGCTTTTCCAGGAACTTAAAGTCAGTCTTTCCCAAACCCTTAAGGTCGGTGAAACCTATTACGGCAGTATAGATTATTGGGTAAAGGGAAAAAATCAGGAACGCAAGTATAAATGGTGCTGAAAAAATATACCCATATTTAGCGTAGCTAACGCTCTTGCGTCGCATATGCATTCACCTCCGGGTAAAGCGTTAGTTCAATTAGATCTATTACATAAAATTTGGGCGGGTCGGAAAGGCATCCGCCCGCCCTTGCTTACATTATTTCTTACTCGACTATAATATCAAGGTTGTCAGCTACTAACTGCTTGAAGTCAGCTATAGCCTGTTCACGGCTCTTGTTACCAGCAGTGTACTCACGTACCTGGTTACGCCAGTGAGTATTGATAGTTTCGTCGTACTGAGTCTTGTTCTTACCTGTTGCAAAGTCTCCAGCAGGAACGAATATGTCAAACATATTCTGTCCGCCGAGGAAGTCAACTTTACCGTCAGACTTCGACATAACTGTACCGGAAGCAACTGTATCCTTTGTGCCGCCAGGTCCGTTAAGAGTTCCGTTTGCCCAGAAGTACTGGAGACCGGTTTCAGAGCTGTCGAGAGTGATCCACTCGATTATGTCGCCGACAGACTTCTTAACCTTGGTATCTTTGTTTCCGAGTACCCATGTGCCGCCCCAGAAGAAGCCAACCGGAGGTTCGCATACTGCCCAGTCGCCGAATGTGCCTTCACCGATCTTAGTTCCGCCGGAGTTACCAGCCATAACGTAGTTGATGAGCCAAGCAGGACCAAAGAATCCAAATATCTTCTGGTTGCTTGCATCTTTCATGTCAGCATACCAAGCGTCTGTCCAGTCGGTAGTATCATTGTACCAGCCGTTGTCCTTGAGACTCTTTGAATAATCAAGGAATGCTTCACGTGAAGGATCGATATAGAGCTTGCCATCAACGATCCAGCCCTTTTCGGAAGCACCTTCAACTGCGTGCCAGAGGTCACCGTCGCCAGAAACGATACCGTAACCCTTAGCCTTCAGTTCAGCTGCTGCTGCGAAGAACTTATCCCAGCCGGGACCAACTTTGCTGGTGACAGTTGCCGGATCATCAGTTCCCCAAGTGTCTTTTGCCAGTGAACGACGGTAAATAAAAGCACCGCCGGTTGCCTGGTATCCGAGACCTACGAGCTGACCATCGGGGTTTGTTCCGATATCAACTGTGTACTGTGCGATTGCAGATTCTTTGAGGAGCTTGTCAACATCGATTCCGAGATCCTTGTATGCTGCTGCGTATTTGTAAGCGTCACCCTGAGTGTACTTCAGAACAAATGCGGCTTCTGCTGCATACATATCCGGAGCGTCTGCGCCGCCGCCAGCAAGAGCCTGGTCGAGAGCGGGCTGATATGCGCCGTCAGTGGTTGCAATGATGGTTGGTTTGATTTCGAGTGTGAAATCAGGATTGATTTCCTTAAACTTATCCATCATCTTCGGGATCTCATCTGTGAATGTCCAGAGATTGACTGTCTTAACACTCGGATCGTCTGCTACGTCGGTAGCCGGAGGAGCAGTGTCGACCGGTTTGTCCGGAGTTGCGGGATCATTTGTCGGAGCCGGCTGATCCGGGGTTACAGGTGGATTTTCTGTCTTGCCGCAGCCTGTCAACAGTAATGTAACCAGGAGCGTGCACGCGAGAATGGTTGCCAAAATTCTTTTCATGGTTTCCCTCCTTTTAATATATGTATAAACTTACTACTGCATCAAAATTATATAACATATTTATATACTGTGCTTCTTATATATTGCTATCTATATATCAAATATTGCTAGTTTTATGTATATTTACTGATAATTTCTATAACCTTTTGCTAATTTTTCATTCAAATTCACTATTTTTTTTAGTGAAATTGTTTATAAAATACAACCCATTTATACATCAATAATTATACATTCCATGTCCGACTAATATATATTCTCTCATATCGGCTGTTATATGCCATAGAATAAATAGCAATATTTGATAATATCCAAACTCTAATCATTAATTTGCACAAATCATTTGTAGGATTTTCCATACAGTGCTTTGTATTCCGAGGGAGTGCAGCTTTTTTTGGCTCTGAACACACGATTGAACGTGGCAAGACTACTGAAACCTGATTTCATGGCTACCTGCATTATGGAAAGATCCTGGTCGGCCAACAGCTTCTCGGCCTGCATGATCCTTCTGTTGATCAGGTAATCATACCACGACATGTTCATTACCTGTTTAAAAAGACGGGCGAAGTGAAACTTGCTGAAACCGGCTATATTTGCTATATCCTCTACCTTGATGTTTTCGGTGCAATGCCGGTTGATATGATTGCATACCTTGACAAAAAGCTTGATATATTCCACCTGTTTTTGATTCTTTATATTTGTAAAATTCTCCTCCGTTTTAATACAAGTCCGCCCCAGGATGGAGAAAAACCTGATCAGCATTGAGTAAACAAGGGCTTCCTTAAAAGGCTGGCTCGAAAAATACTCAGCGGCCATATTCATTATGAGCGAGGCCAATTCAGTATGTATATTGGGCATTGAGGCTGGTGTAATTAAAATACAGGGGTGAAACATGTTAAAAGCCGTACTGAACCCCTTAAGGCTATAGAGCAGCGTACAGTCGAACTGCAGTATGATCCTGTTACCGCTGGCTGGAGAATATATCTGATGCAGCTCCCCTGGAGGTATGATTATGATATCGTTGGCTTTCAGATCGTATATGTTGTCATCAATGACAATCCTATATGAATTATCGACCGGCATGATCATCTCAGCATCAGTGTGCCAGTGCCGCGGGTAATCCTCAGACTCCTTGTTCATGTACAGCCTGATTTTAAAATCTCCGCGGTAATCAACAGTTTCATGCAGTCCATTTATAATTTCTATCAACGAATAACCATCTCCCTCCTAATATATTATCATAAATCAGTATAAATGAAATAATGCTGCGAACGATCCTTTTACTATGTCATTTGGGTTATGGAAAAACAAGGCACCTGCATAACAGATGCCTTACAATAGCGATTGCCGTTGTTAGTATATCTTGAATATTTTTATAGCATCTTCAAGTCTCATCGCATCGCCTTCCAGTAAGATTGCCGCACTTTGCATCTGTTCCACGGCATCAATCTGGTTCTGTGCCATTGCGCTCACTTCCTCTGATGATGCCGCAGATTGCTGGGTAACAGCCGATATGTTCTGTATTGCGCTCAGGGTATCATCCTTAACAGATTCGATAGTCTGCAGGCGCCCGAGTATATCAGTGAAGTTGTTAGCCAGTTCATTTACATGCTTGTTAATATTATCAAATACACGTATGGTCCTGGCAAGGGCATCGGTCTGTGATGCCACTATATCCTCAGCCCTTTCTGCAGTCTCAACCGTTTCCTTGTTCTGCACTGCTATAGCCTTTACCGTGTTTTGGATCTGTTTGGCCGCATTCACGCTTTTTTCCGCAAGCTTCCTTATTTCTTCAGCAACCACTGCGAATCCGCGTCCCGCTTCTCCTGCCCTTGCAGCTTCAATTGAAGCGTTCAGTGAGAGCAGGGTCGTCTGAGATGCAATGTTATTGATCAGATTGACAAAGCCCTCTATTTTCTTGGACTGAGCTCCAAGCTGCTGGATCTGACTAATGACATCATGTGTTATATCAGATGTATCCTTGGATTTTTCATTCAGCTCATTCACAATCAGCATACCGTCGCTTACTACAGTTCTCGTATTTTTGGCGATCTGTTCATTTTTATCGGTATTTATATACAGCTGGTTTATCTGACCGGACAGATTTGACATGTGAAGCAGACATTGCTCTGCGTCATCCGCCTGCTGTATAGCTCCGCTCCTCATGTCGTCTATCGTTCTTGATATGCCCTTGCTTGCATCGAGCAACTCGCCCGAGGTGCTAGTGAGGCTGACAGCAGAGCTGCTGACCGCGCTGCCGACCGCCTGGACCTCTCCTATCAGATTGCGCATATGCTCCACCATGTTTGAAATGCCCCTGGAGAGCGCTAAAAATTCATCCTTTCTCTTCGTGTCGAAGCTGGCGGTCAAATCACCCCCGGCAACCTGTGAGATCGATTTGTTCATGGAACTGATTGCGCCGGCGATCCCGGCTGTGATCAACAGTACGACTATTATGGCAATAATACAGGCTATTGTCACAAAAAGGACGCTCATCGTTCTTACGCCTTTTACTTCCTTCAATATGGTACTCTTAGGAATAAGTGCACAAACAGTTCCTTTTACATTCTCAAATTTGCTGTATATGAACAAGTGCTCTTCGCCTTTATAATCAACATAGTCAAAATTTCTTAACTCCTCTGACTTCAGGGCCTCCTGAAAATAAGGAAGCTCTGTGAATACGGCTGTTTCATCTGTATTAATCAAAGTCTCCCTGCCGCCCTCGGAAATAAATCCTATAATACTGCCTTCTCCCATATCATACTTCGAGAACATGTTCTGAATTTCTTCCCTTGAAATATCAACAATAATGTAGCCTCTGGTGTCCCTCATTTTTCTCACGACTGAGATCGCATAGCTGTCCGTTTTATAGGGATCACCATTCTTCAAGACCTTGTCCAGATCGGAATGCTCTGATACCCACAGTACATCGATCTTTTTTTCTTTGATCTCCTTACCGATGTCGGATTGGGCTATTGTATCATAGAGATTACTGTTAATATCCAAAACAGTGGAAAGGTCAAAACCGTTTCTGCCTATTATATGTATATTTTCAATAAACACATTTGTAAGTGCATTGAGAGTCATCCTGTCGTATATATCATCTGCAGTTTTTACACTGCTAACTGCATCCTCATAGCTTGACTCAAAAAATTTTCTGAAATTGAGGTCGAGTGTTATTTCCTGTGTGGATTTTTCTATCATGCCGAAGCCAAAATTCATATACGTACTTACAGCATCTATAGTATCCGCCGCACTTTCCTCGTATTTACCTATAATTGCATCTTCCGCCTTTTTATTTGACAGGACACCATAAACAGCCAAAAGTAGAATAGGTATCAACAGACCGATAACGAGCTGTAATTTTATGCTTTGAAGCTTTATTCCCTTTATCCGGTCCCATATTCCGTTGAAAAAATTCTTGCTGTTTTTAGGACTCCCATCGGGTGGAGTTTTGCTGTTTTTTTTAAAAAACTCAGGGATTCTGATAGATTTTAGATGCTTTCCGACCGCATTTTTAGACAACATACATATCCCCATTTCATAATGTATTTGTTAGTATCGAGTCATAAATTAGGCAAACACTGGGGTAGTGCTGTGAAATATTTTGCTTTATATACTTTAATTTTACCATTTTACACTATTTATATCAAGATTTATATCAAGCATTTTTACTTATTGCGACAAGTTTCGCCATACATATTAAGACAACAAACTACCTCACTGCAGATGGAATGATTTGACCCAATACCGTGTCGATAGCTTTTGCATTATTAAGTGAATCCTCAAAGGTAATCAACGGCTTCTCCCCGTGTAATATGCACCTTCCAAATTGCTCTACCTCCAGCATATAATTGTGGGGACAGTTTATGATTATCTCTTCTCTTCGGGTATCCCTTACAATTATTATACGGTTGTCCCCGGCTGCGTTGAACACAACGGGAACATGAATAAAGCCGATCTCACCAACAATCGTGTACTCTACCCTGGGTGAGCATGCAAATGAACAATATGAAACCGCCTTCACCCCTCCGTCAAACTCGAGCATGATACAGCTGCTCATATCGACTCCGGTCCTGGCGTCTATTTCCCCGGAGGCATTTATTCCGATGGGCTCTGAGCCGATGATATGTCTGATGATATTCAGATTGTAGCACCCGATATCGTAGGTCGCGCCGCCTCCAAGCTCCGGAACAAGCCTGACATCTCCCTGTCTATTCAGAAGGAAGCTGAAATGTGATTCCATAAATTTAATTTTACCTATTGTGCCCGCACTGACAAGCTCCTTTACTTTTTTGGTCAGCGGACTATGACGGTAAGCAAAGGCTTCCATTAAAAAGACCCCATTTTTATCTGCGGCCGCCTTCATGGCTTGCACCTCTTCAGCGTTGATCCCGAGAGGCTTTTCACATAATATGTGCTTTTTTCTTTTGGCAGCCTTGAGTGTCCATTCATAATGAAGCGCATTGGGAAGTGGAATGTAAACGGCATCTATCTCCGGGTCCTCCAACAGCTCCTCATAGCTCGCATAAGCTTTGACAGGGCTGAACCTGTCCCGGAAATCATCCAGTCTGCTTCCCGCCGTCCTGCTTGAGACAGCATACAATCTGGCATTTTCTGCGGCAAGTATACCAGGGATCACAGATTTTTCAGCTATCCCGGCACACCCGATCACTCCCCAGTTGACAATAGTTTTGCTCATGATATCTCCCTCTTTCATAACACTATTCTATAAACATCTCTACCTTTTCCCTGTCAGTGAGCATCCTGCCATTTAGCTGCTTATTAGCCTCATCCAGCAGCATCTGCGGCGTATAGACAGGCAGCTGGAACAGCTCCTCGCTCCAGTTTGATAATATCTTCTCAAAATTTTCGTCAATATCTGCTATCGATGCCTGTGCAAGTATTTTATACGAAGAAGAATCAATGATGGCCGCAGCATTTCCTTCATCAATACATGCAATACGGCTGCCATCACTGCTGAATATCACCTTTTTGAGCGCACCTCCAAAGAAATCGGAGCCAAAGGCAGTCAGCAGGGTTCCGTCCAGACAGCTGAAAACTTCGATGCCATTGTCGTCATAACCGGCAAACAGCACTTTGGAGTCAGGACTGAAAAAGAGACTGACAGCCTCATTGACCGAGCCCTTCATGATAACCGGCTCTTTCTTGCTGTCCCCGGTAGCGTAGAGCTTTATGGTTTTGTCTTCGCAGGCCAGCGCATATTTCATTCCATCACCGCTGACAGCCCCTGTGACTATACCGGCATCATCGCTCAGCAATGTCTCAAGACCGGTATTGAGATCGACAAGCTTGGCTTCACCGCTGCGATTGGCAAGCATGAGCTTATTATCCGAAGAAAATGAACATGAAACAGAATACCCGGCCGCAACGGAAGCAATTGTTTTAAGATCTTCTGAAGAAAATACCGTTATCTGCCTGCCGCAGCCTATTGCAAAAACTGTTTCGTCAGGATTAAAGCTGACCCATGATATACTGTCCGTCGTTTCTTTCTTTATTGTCTGCAGGTCATTATCCAGCAGCATTACTCCACCATCTGCAGGAACGGCAATTATTCTGTCGTTTTTCACAAATCTGCAGTCTAGTATTCTGCTGCCAAGAGAAATCGATTTTACAGCCTTTTTGTCAGACAAGCTGCAAAGAACCAGTTCTCCATCAGTGCCTGAGCTCACAGACATACTGCCGTCAGGAGAAAAATCCGTATTAACGATGGTGTTATTATGATCTGTAAGCTTAATGGTATTGTCATTGAACAAAACGTTCATTATGTATACCTTTTTTGATAACTGACAGCTTATAGCTATACTGCCGTTACCGATTTCCATGCCTGTTATCGGCTCAGGGCGGGTGATCCTGTGCCAGTCGCTTTCATATCCACTGTTTTTCATAAAGCAGAATCTTATTGTCCCATCATTGGAGGAGGTTATAATAAAGTCGTCATATACTTCGTAGTCTGTGATATTATCCCCGCTGATGAAGGAGTATACAATTTCTCCACTGCTAATATCGCAAATGTTCAATTTTTCTCCTTCAGTCAAAATGACCAGATTTGTGTTGAAGGAAGAAAATTGCACATTATCGACTACCGAATGTGTGAATGCTATTGAAATGTCGGGCTCTTTTCCGTGGGGTGAATAGACATTCAGCATGCCGTTCCCCCCTCCAAGCAGATCATCAATAATTAATTCATTGGAAGCCGCGGCAATATATCCCTCAGGTGAAAAGGCAAGATCTGACACATACTGCAGTCCGGTACTGTATGAGTCAAGCATGCCGCCGGTCTCGGCACTGAACACAAATGCCTTCCCAAAGCTGGTGCCTATGCCGACCTTACCGCCATCAGCACTGAGTTTGATACTAGATATATAGTTGTTAAAGTCCTTAAGGTCCATATGATTTTGAAGGTCAATATCCACAATGGTATCACCGGTGGAAGCGTCAAGTACCTTTAATCTGCCGGTAGACAATGCAGCAAGTCTGTTTCCGGAAACGCAAATCTGTGTCGTCGGGAACTCTCTCTGCCACATTAAGTTTCCTTTAATGTCGAAGCACGTTATATTGTCATAGTTCGCTGAAGCAATTGTACTGCTGTCAATAAATGCAATGCTGTCGCCGCTGGAAATAGATGAATGATTGGTATAATATTCACCCGCACATTTGCCGTCTTCCATATTCCACATACGGGAATAGCCGTCCGTTGACAAAGTCAGGAGCGTTTTGCCGTCAGGGCTCAGCTCAATGTAGCTGACGGATTTGTTGTGATCGAGTACCAGGTCCATGTCATACAGCGTGTCTATCTCATAGACACCCAGGGCTCGGGCCAGCGCAAATTCCGCCTCTTCAACATAAGGCCTGTCCGGGTCTGCCAGATCCTTCGGCAGTGCTTCACGGGCAACCAGAACTGCTCTGTACCGGTCTCCCTCTTTCAAAAGCCTGGATGAAATATCAGCAAGATATCTTGACTGGCTTATCTGTGTTTTTTGGATCTGAGCAACTATTTCATCGTTTTTTTTGCTGATTTCCTGGTTTTGCCGGCTGATCACCATTGACTGATACATGCTGACAGCTCCAAAGGCAATGAAAAATGCAGAAACCGATATAGAAGCCGTTAATACAGCCTTTATCCTTCGCTCCCTGTGGCGCTGCCTCAGATCGTCATACCCGCAGTTCAGCATGGGAGAAATGAGGCGCAGGATTTCGGTCCTGAGCTTTTTAAGCATCTCCTTTTCTGAAGACGCTCTGATATCTGCAGCAAGCGGCTCAACCTGCATTATTTCATCCGTCCCGCTTCCATCCGCGTACATATCCTTGCTCTTTACATAGCACAGCTGCTCAGGGAAGGACTCTTTGGGATCGCCTTCGATCAAAAGGGCAAGTACCTTGTTATGACCATGGATTGCCTTGAAATCCTCTATTTCCTTTAAAACCCACTGAGACTGCGGTGTTCTTGGAGAACAAACCACTATCAGGAACTCCGAATCCTTCAGCGCTTCAGTAATATTATCAGCGAGGTTTGATGAGGTAGGGAGCTCGTCCCTGTCTCTGAAAACACGCTTTATTTGCTTCCGGCCGCAGGCCTTCGCTATTGATTTCGGGATTCTGAAGCCTTCCAGCATCCTGTGGAGTTTTTCGGCAACACTCTTGTCAGGCTCGCAATGCCTGTAGCTGATAAATGCATCATATTTGAACGGATACCGGCCTTCCATGAAAACACCCCGCTAATACATCTATTTAAATAATAGATTACCGATAATTAGTATATCTGTCAATAAGTCCATACCACCCTGCACTGATGCTTTTGTTCCTTGTTCAGGATGAATGTTCATCCTTGGTGATTTCTTCGATCTGCTGCTTTTTCTCATCGGACAGCGCATCTCCGAGATAATTACGTTCAGGCTGCTGTTTTTCATGATATGCCTGCATTATTTTCCGATCAGCGCTGATAACCTCTTCCTTCAGTTCTCTGGCTGACAGGACGGCGCAGCCTGCGCCTCTTATTATTATCTGCTGCAGGCCGTCCGAGGTCGCTACTGTTATGTCATATTTATCCTTGTTGCTGTGGGCGAATTTTTCGATAAAGTGATCGGCTGTCTGGGCTTCCCTTGTGAAAACAACAAAAACATTGCCAAAATCGATCATCTCCTCGTTATGACCAAGAACTCGGTATGCATCAAATACGACAATAATACGGCATTTTCTGAAGTGCTGATACTTGCTGAGATAGTCAATCAGCTTTGATCTGGCCCCGTCCATGTTCTCTTCGGCAAGCTCCTTGAGCTCGGGCCATGCAAAGATAATATTGTAACCATCCACAAGCAGATATTCATTTTTGGCTGCTGCGATTTTCCCGGTTTCCCCGGATCTGTGGGGATAGGCCGGGGACGGCGAATGATAGCTTCCGGCTGCCGCTTTGCGCTTTTTCCATACGGTTTTCTTCCCCTGATTGGCGAAAAAGGTACGCTTGAAGATCCTGTCGACCTCCTCGGAGTCGATCCATCCCTCCTCATCTTTATAGGGATCCCTTTTATCCGGCGTCTTCTCAGTAAAATAACTGTTCTTGCTGAAGCAGCTTTCCACATGCATATAGTCCTTTACTCTGTCCCAGTTGACCGGAAAGCTTGCGCCATTTTCACAAAATACCGACCATGCAGGATTTGCAGTATCTCTTTCAGGGTCGTATCCTATCATCTCCACAACTTCTTCGGTATTATGGCAGGGCCTGTATCCCATCAAACTGCAAAATAGCCTGCCCAGGCCCTTTGAATATGCTGCTACATCACTTTGGTAGTTTTTCATGGCAGCTGTGGGCGCGCTCCCCTCAAGTACCGCAGTCTCATCTGTTATCTCAGTGACATGACATGTGCCCGACATTTTTTCAATGTCGGACATTGCTCGTCCAATAAGATTATCGGGCAGTTCGAGGCGAAAAGAGTAGAAGGGCTCCAGCAATACGGACTGCGCTTCCATCAAGCCCTGGCGCACAGCCCTGTACGTCGCCTCCCTGAAGTCCCCGCCTTCCGTATGCTTGTTGTGGGCTTTGCCGGAGACCAAAGTGATTTTCATATCCGTTATTGCAGAGCCTGTGAGGACCCCTTTATGCACCTTCTCCTCCAGATGGGACTGAATCAGATTCTTCCAGCTTTTCGCCAATACGTCGTCACTGCAGTCCACTGCGAAACGAAGGCCGCTTCCAGGCACCTCCGGCTCCATCAGCAGATGCACCTCCGCATAATGCCTCAGCGGTTCAAAATGCCCAACTCCCTCCACCGTATTGGCAATGGTCTCCTTATATAGTATCCTTCCTGTTCCGAAGGAAATATCAATACCAAACCTGCTTTGTATGATGCTTTGCAGTATTTCCTTCTGTACCTCGCCCATTATCTGCACTCTGATTTCATCAAGGTATTCATCCCAGACAATGCGCAGCTCCGGTTCCTCTTCCTCGATCTGACGGAGCTTTGGAAGCATAACCCTTGGATCACAGCCCTCGGGCAGTATGATCTGATATGACAGCACAGGCTCCAGCACAGGTGCGCTTGAGGCCTCCTCCGCCCCCAGCCCTTCTCCGGGCCTGGTCCGGGTAGGTCCGGTCACCGCACATACCGTCCCTGCATGCGCCTCATTTACCGTTTCGAATTTTTGCCCCGAATAGACTCTTATCTGATTGACCTTCTCCTCCCGGGAACCATTGCCCAAGGTATCTCTCACCCTGAGGCTTCCGCCGGTTATCTTTATATGAGTAAGGCGATTTCCCTGGTCATCCCTGCTTATCTTAAAAATCTTTGCACCGAATTCCTCCTGATATGAAGGCATATCCGAATACATTACCAAGCTCTGCAGGAATTCCTCCACACCTTCGAGCTTTAAAGCGGAACCAAAAAAGCACGGAAATATACTGCGTGCCTTTATCGCTTCTTTGACAAGACCGATCTCGATGTGTCCCTTATCGAGGTAGGCTTCCATCAAGATCTCATCACACATGGCCAGCTGATCACGGAATTGCTCAGTTTCATCCTGAGCAAATTCGATGCACCTGTCGTCCAGCTGTTTTTTCAATTGCCTCATTATTGCTTCTTTATTGGTACCGTTCTGATCCATTTTGTTGATGAATATAAATACAGGGATCTGATAGAGAGAAAGCAAGTGCCACAAGGTTCTGGAATGTCCCTGGACACCGTCTGCCCCGCTTATTACTACAATGGCATAATCCAGCACCTGGAGCGTTCTTTCCATTTCGGCTGAAAAATCGACATGACCGGGCGTATCCAGCAGTGTGATCCGTGTGTCCGCAGATTCAAAAACCGCCTGCTTGGAAAAAATCGTGATGCCCCTGGCTCTTTCAAGCTCATAGTTATCAAGATAGGCGTCCCCGTTGTCCACCCTTCCCAACTTGCGGATCCTGCCGCTCAAATAGAGCAGGCTCTCTGATAAGGTTGTCTTGCCGGCATCCACATGTGCCAGTATTCCTATGACAAGTGACTTCATAATCAAATCCTTTGCTGTCGATATATATATATATTACCAGCAAGTCAGGCTTCAAACAAATTACAGTATTTGTCAGGAGCAGCAAAGGCGAAAAAATTACAATTCACGAAAGATCGGTGATCTTTCCGGTTTCCTCATCCCTGACCATATGATTGTATGCCGCAAGCTTCTTTATTTTTTTAAATGCGAAAATATACATAAATACTATAAATGGAATACAAATCAATACAAGGATCGTATTGCCGGAAAGAACAAGAAAATCATATATGCCGTGCAATATCACCGGCACAATCAGGCCCAATGCCATGTATTTATTCCTGTCCCGGCTGTCCACCCGGAATTTGCCTATACCCAGATAGTATCCCATGGCTACAGCGGTGATCGCATGACAAGGCACGGCTGTGAGGGCTCTCATAACGCCGGTAGTAAATCCATTCTGCAAAACGTATAGTATATTTTCTATAGTTGCAAAACCCAGCGAAATATATACAGAATATACGATACCATCAAACATCTGGTTAAAATGTCTACAGCGTTTTCCTGCCGCAGTTCTCATGACAAAGTACTTGACACCCTCTTCTATCAGAGCTACTCCAAAGAAAGCTTCCAGAAACACACTCGGCAAAGATTCGTCAAAGCCTGCCACCCCCTGTATGATCAGTTCCAGGATGCACGCGGGAATAACAGTCAGACAGCCAAGTCCAAAAAGCAGCAGCAGGAATTTCATCGGTTCCTTATCATATTTATCCTTGGTATAAATAAATACCAATATTGCTATGGAGGGTGCAATAGCCAGTGCTAAAAGATACATTCAATCAAACCCTTTCGACAATTTTCTTTTTTAATTCTGATTATTCATGCTTAACTTAATTTATCATACTTAGTCATATATTTCCATATTAAATTAAGCATCGGGTAAGAAAAAAGGCTGCAATTATTGCAGCCTTTCTGTAAACTTTTTATTGTCTGTTTGGATTAAAAAGAGCTTTCCTTTGGATCCGAACCATAGTTGTTTGATCCATGGTCTCCTTCTTTTGCTAAAAGGATGATCAGCCATATGCTTCCGATAAGCGGAATTAAGGATATAAAGATCCATGGGCCTGATTTGCCGATATCGTGCAGTCTTCTGACAGCTACTGCAAGGGTTGGTACCAGCAGGGCCAGGCTAAACAGTGGAACAATGAGATAAGTCCCCAAAATAGCATCGATTATGTTTGCAGCAACACTAAAAATAGCATAGAACAGGACATACATCCAATACTCCTGACGTCTTGCACGACCGGAAAATACAGCATACTTCTGAAGAACTGCCAAAAACCAACTCATACTTCATCCCCCTTAAATTCATACGAATTTTCCAACAATTATTTCTTATAATCCTACTTAATAATGTAAAAATTGTCAAGGAAAATTTTATGTTAATTTGTTTAACAGGTGTAATAAAGGCAGATATCAAAACTGTGATAAAAAAGCTTGAAATTTATTTATCAATAATGTAAATTAAATGTATGGGCTGCGCAACTGACGGAAAGCATCCGAATACCTGGATGTGGCAGGTTGACCTGCAGGGAGCGCACATATCATCGAGCCGACCGTCTGGGCAAACATAATAGTTTGTTCAGGCGTTTTTTTATTTTTATAGTGCAGGAGGTTGTCATATGAAGATGATGTCACTTGAACAGGAGCTCAGATCAAACTCATATCCCGGCCGAGGAATAGTAATAGGCAAGTCGCAGGATGGAAATCAGGCCGTGACAGCGTATTTTATAATGGGAAGGAGCACAAACAGCAGAAACAGAGTGTTTGTCCGGGATGGAGAAGGTATCCGCACGCAGGCCTTTGACCCATCAAAATTGTCAGATCCGAGTCTGATAATTTATGCCCCGGTCAAAGTGCTTGGAAATAAAACAATAGTAACTAACGGTGACCAGACAGACACCATTTATGCTGGAATGGACAAGCAGCTCACCTTCGAGCAGTCCTTACGATGCCGTGAGTTCGAGCCGGACGGTCCCAACTACACTCCCCGCATATCAGGCATATTGCATATTGAAAATGGCAGCTACAACTATGCCATGTCAATTCTAAAAAGCAGCAATGGCAATCCCAAAAGCTGCAACCGCTTCACTTTCGCATATGAAAACCCTGCTGCCGGAGAAGGACATTTTATCCATACCTATATGCACGACGGCGAGCCGCTGCCAAGTTTTGAGGGTGAGCCCAGGCTTATCGGCATATCAGGTGACATCGATGACTTTACCAGTATGATATGGAACAGCCTTAACGATGAAAACAAGGTCTCATTATTTGTCAGGTTCATCGATATTGCTGCAGGCAGGTATGAAACCAGAATAATGAATAAAAATGTATAAATATCAGAGGTGCGTTATGAACGAAATGGAACTGAAGTACGGCTGCAATCCCAATCAAAAGCCATCCAGGATCTATATGGCCGGCGGCGGCGAGCTGCCTGTAAAGGTCCTGAACGGAAAACCCGGGTATATCAACTTCCTCGATGCCTTCAACGGCTGGCAGCTGGTGAAGGAGCTGAAAGCTGCGACAGGCCTGCCGTCTGCGACATCCTTCAAGCATGTATCGCCGGCCGGCGCTGCTGTCGGGCTCCCATTGACCGATACCCTTGCCAGGATCTACTGGGTGGATGACCTTGGAGAATTATCTCCGCTGGCATGCGCCTATGCAAGAGCCAGAGGCGCTGACAGAATGTCATCCTTTGGTGACTTTGTATCACTTTCGGATGTATGCGATGCGGATACGGCAAGACTGATAAAAAGAGAAGTGTCCGACGGCGTGATCGCACCTGGATACACAAAAGAGGCCCTTGAGATACTTAAGTCCAAGAAGGGCGGCAATTACAACGTGATAGAGATCGATCCTCAATACACTCCCGACCCCATCGAAAGGAAGCAGGTATATGGAATCACCTTTGAACAAGGCCGTAATGAGCTCGATATAAACAGCGGACTTCTTTCAAACATTGTAACAGCAAATAAGGATATACCCGACAGCGCGCTGACAGATATGAAAATAGCTCTGATAACGCTGAAATATACACAATCAAATTCCGTGTGCTATGTAAAGGATGGTCAGGCAATCGGCATAGGTGCAGGCCAGCAGTCGAGGATCCACTGTACCAGACTGGCAGGCAGCAAGGCGGACAATTGGTTTCTCCGCCAGTCGCCCCAGGTCCTGGGCCTTCAATTCGTTGATTCTCTCGGAAGGGCAGACCGTGATAATACCATAGATGTATATATCGGCGATGAGTATGAGGATGTTCTCAGGGACGGTGAATGGCAGAAGCGATTCAAGGTCAGACCCGAAGTGTTCTCAAGAGATGCTAAAAAAGCATGGCTTGAGAACATGCGGGATGTAACACTTGGATCGGATGCGTTCTTCCCGTTTTCAGACAACATTGAGAGAGCACATAAGAGCGGAGTGAAATATATCGCCCAACCGGGTGGTTCTGTCAGGGATGACCTTGTAATAGAGTGCTGTGACAGGTATGGCATGGTAATGGCATTTACGGGTATTAGATTATTCCACCACTAGAATTAGATTTTGGCAAATCCAATTTCTCTGCAGACAGATGTTTTAAAGGCAGGATCCTTGATAATGAGGATCCTGCCTTTTATTTAGACAATTGATTCTTTTAGCCAACCTACTGCTTCTCAGCCTGCAAACCAGCTAACAGATATACAAGAGGTGAATTCCAGTAAATCGTTATCTCATTGCAGGAATAGCTCTGTGAGCTGTCAGCATAGCATTTTGCGGCAGGCTTGCCGGCAAGCACGTTCTTTGCATACGGATCCTCAAGGTTGGAATTCGCACCGCCCACCAGCATACCCATCATAGTCTTTCCGAGTGCCTCCGATGGTCTGTGATGTGTACTATCCGGCGAAAGCGTACCGTATCCGGTCACGAAGCAGTAGGAGGTCGAGTTAGCGCCCAACAGGTAATCCAACTGTTTCTTTGCAAAATCAGTTTCTTTACCAGAAATCTTGTTTGCCATCAAAATAGCCATACCATTGTTAGCAAGGGTCATGTTGCTTCCCCACGGATAGACTTCGCCCATGGAGGAGAAGTATCCGTCATTTTTTACATTCCGCTCTACAGAAGCAATGTAAGTATTAAATTTTTCGTTGATTTTCTTAGTCAGGCCAGCGTCCTGGTTTTTAGATGTCAGATACGCATAACACCCGTAAATATCTACAGCAGCCCAGCCCAGTCCGCTGTCCAGTGAAGAAATGTCCAGTGAGCCCAGCTTGTTGCTGTAAGCAGCATCACCGGTCGACTTGTAAAGCTCACTCAATGCCCAGAAATACTCATCGGCATCATTTGCATCAGGATATTCGCCCGTCAGCACATCCCCCGGATTTTTAAAGCCTCCGTTGTTCTTGTTGCTTTCAATATATGCAAGAGCGCTTTTTGCTGCAGCAAGGCATTTCTTCGAGAAAGCTGCATCGTACTGGCTGTAAACCCTTGCAGACATTGCCATAACGGCTGCAAAGCTGCCTGTCGCACAGTTGGATATCGGCATTATGTAAAGGTCATCGGTTACTTTTTCAGGCATTACCATACCTTCAAAATTCAGACCGGTTACCTTATGGTATACTCCGCCGGATTTTTCATCCTGCATCTTGAGCATCCATTCCAGTTCATATCTGACCTCATCCAGCACATCAGGTATTCCGTTGCCGCTTTCAGGAATGCCGGCGCTGTCATTGAACAATTTACTGTAATCTTCATAGGCCAGAAGCAGATCAGCAGCAGCCTTTGCACCTGGCACTACGTAGCGCCCGTA
>JAEZCA010000027.1 GCA_023412665.1 Bacillota bacterium | reverse complement strand
GGATAAGGAGGGATGAATGGACGAATTGTGCAGAATATCGGCGACAGCGCTGGCGCGGAGAATACGCGAGCGAGAAGTAACCTCTGAGGAGGTGGTGCGGGCATATCTGCGCCGGATTGAGCAGGTGAATCCGCGCCTGAACGCTCTGGTAACCGAACGGGCAGAACAAGCCCTGGACGATGCCCGGACGGCGGATTCTGCCTTGAACCAGGGAAGAGTGCCAGGCCCGCTGCACGGCGTGCCGATCTCGATAAAAGATTGGCTGGACGTAGCGGGTTTGCCCTGCACCGCCGGGTTCGCCGCGTTCCGCGACCGGGTGGCGACCGATGATGCCACCGTGGTGACGCGTATAAAAGAAGCGGGCGCCATTATTCTGGGCAAGACCAACGTCATGGTCGGGAATGATGTGTACGGGCGCGTGAACAACCCCTACAACCTGGATTATTCCACAACCGGCAGCAGCAGCGGTGAGGCCGCGCTGATCGCCGCGGGCGGCTCGCCGCTCGGGCTGGGCTCCGACTCGGGCGGCAGCATTCGCCAGCCGGCCCACGCCTGCGGGATCGCCGGGCTAAAACCCACCTCGGGCCGGGTGCCGCTGACTGGCCATTTCCCCTTCATCAGCGCCATTAACGATCCACGCACCGTGATTGGGCCGTTGGCCCGCTATGTGGAAGACCTGGCCCTCACCCTGCCGGTAATCTCGGGTGTGGACTGGAAAGACGCCAGCGTCATCCCTATGCCGCTGGCGGATTGGCGCGCCGTAGATGTGCGCACGCTGCGGGTGGCGTATTACACCGATCACGAACACGCGAACCCGACTCCCGAGACGGTGGAGACCACCCGCCGCGCCGCGGACGCCCTTCGAAACATGGGCATCCGTGTGGAAGAGGCGCTCCCGCCGCGGGTGGAGGAAGCTTCGCAGATTACGCGCGAATACTGGGCGCGGCCCGAATCTGAAGACGCAGAAACATGGGTGACCGGCGAAGAGTTCAAGCTGAGCAGCCCCGAGGTGGAAGAGCACCTGTTCCGCTGGGACCGCTTCCGCCGGGCGCTAATTGCCTTTATAGGCGAGTACGACGCAATTCTGACCCCCGCGGCGGAAAAGCCCGCCATGCATCACGATGCCGACGGAGGCTGGATCCCTTACACGCTGCCGTACAGCCTCACCGGATACCCATGCGCGGTGGTGCGCGCCGGCACGTCACCGGAGGGCATGCCCATTGGCGTGCAAATCGCCGCGCGCCCCTGGCGAGAAGACGTTGCGCTTGCGCTGGCACAGGTGATCGAGCAGGCGTGCGGGGGCTGGCAGCCGCCAAATTTTGATGCAGAATGATGGTGGATCGAAAAATGCCGGTAGGCGACACAGTCACCTACCGGCATTTTTCGATCCACCATCATTCTGCGTCTTGTTGCAGCCGCCCCAACACGTCCGACAGCACGCGGATGGACCGCTGGTATTCGCGGAGCGAAATATGTTCGTTCGGCGTGTGGTCCAGGCTGGAATCGCCGGGGCCATAGGCCAGGATGGGGCAGTTCCACAGCGGGCCGACCACGTTCATGTCGGACGTGCCGGTTTTGACCAGGAACCCCGGCCTGCCTCCCTCCGCGCGGATTGCGGCGAGAAAGGTGCGCACCAGCGGGTTATTCTTATCGCCCCGGTAGCATTCGAGCCCGTTCCGCATGGTGAGGGTTTGTCCCGCTCCATCACAGGCTCGGGTGAGCATCTCTGCCGCACCATCTGGGGTAAGCCCGGGGGGCAGGCGCAGGTTGAATTCTAACCGGGCCGTCTCGTTGAACCCGTCGGTATCGGAGTTTATTGAGCGCAGCGAAGCGGTTATGGTATCGAAGGCTCCGCGGCGTCCTTCATTATATTGATCCATCAACCGCTGGGCGGCGTTCCAGAAGCGGACTGCGGCATCACAGGCGCTTTCGGCTTGCCCGGCGGTGTGTGCTAACGACCGCCGCACGGTAAACTCAAACCACGCGCTGCCTTTATAACCCAATGTGACATTTTCCCACTTGCTCGGCTCGCCGATGATGCAGAAATCGGGCTGGTGCTTGTCGCGGATGTACATCGCCCCGCGCGAGTCGGTTTCCTCACCGGTCGCGCCGGTGACCACAACGCGCCAGCCGGGTTTTGCTCCTGCCTGCGCCGCCGCGATTGTAAACGCCGCCAGCGGACCCTTGGCATCCACTGCGCCGCGCCCGTACAGCTTGTCGCCTTCCTTGCGCACGGTGATGTCACCCGGCACGGTGTCGATGTGGCCCAGCAGCACGATCTCGCGCGGCCCGCTGCCAAGGGTTCCCGTTACGCTGCCGCTCGCATCTACTGTTGTGCAGAAACCCATCCGCTCCATCTGCCCGGCGAGATAAGAGACCGCACCCTCCTCTAACCGCGATGGGCTGTAGGCTCGCAGCAGGCCTTCTAATAAAGCAACCGAATCCATCGGGCTACCCCTTCACCGGCTGGGCCAGCACGCTGCGTACGGCTTCGACCACCTGGGCCAGGTCATTCTGCTCGATCACCAGCGGCGGCAGAAAGCGAAGCACTGTCAGCCCGGCGGGCAGGGCCAGAACGCCTGGGTTAGTGGCCATTAGCGCTTGAAGATACGGCGTGACTTTCTGCTTGAGCTCGACGCCCACCATCAGCCCCAGCCCGCGCGCCTCGCGAATTAGTGGTGACTCGATCGTCTTGAGTTGTTGGACAAACCATGCGCCAAGTTCCGCGGCCCGCTCGGGCAGCTTGTTCTGCTCGATCTCATCGATAACTGCCAGCGCGGCGGCGCAGGCCAGCGGGTTGCCGCCAAAGGTGGAGCCGTGCACGCCTGGCGGCAGCTTTCCCACCCGCTCGCCGATCAGTACCGCACCCATTGGCAGCCCGCCCGCGATCGATTTCGCCAGGCAGACCAGGTCCGGCGCGAGGCCATAGTGCTGGAAGGCGAACATGCGCCCGGTGCGGCCAAAGCCTGTCTGCACCTCGTCGAGGATCAGCAGTGCCCCGCGTGCCCGGCAGATGGCCTGCGCACCGCGCAGATACTCAGCCTGCCCGGGGTTCACGCCGCCCTCGCCCTGCACCACCTCAAGGATCACCGCCGTGGTATCTTCGGTCACCGCCGCGTCGAGCGCGTCCAGGTTATTGTAAGGCACGTGGGTATACCCCGGCAC